>DATJOY010000198.1:0-10509 GCA_035506695.1 Dissulfurispiraceae bacterium | reverse complement strand
ACCCGCTACCGGAAAGATGTAAACAGGGGTAAAAACATCACGACGGATTCGCGCACCGGCTACTTCAATCCCACCTTGAATTTGTATCCCTGGTAGCGCAGGATCGCGCCGTCCGATGTGATTGATTCGACCGAGACGCCCGGCATGACTTCCTGTCCTTCGCGTCCTATGCGGCCGTTGATTGCGGCGAGACGCTCAGACTTTTCAGGCGAATAAACATGAGTTGAAATGACAAAGGACGGAAGGTCCTTCCTCACCAATTCCGGTAATTCGCTGAATGCATATATCCTGTGGTCGATGGGTGTCTTTTTGGCATGCTGCGGCTTGGCCTTTTCGGTCTGATATTCCTCGAACGGGCTTGTCGGTGCAAGCTTGTTGCCATCTGTATTTTTTGTTACACGTTCTTTCGCAGGCCTGGCCTCGATGTCCCGCCTGACAACAATTTTCTTGTCGGGAACGGACTTTTCAATGCTCGCAGGACGAGTATCGGCAACAGGTGCTTTGGGTTGAGGGGCAGGTTCCCTCGCCGGTGCTTGCGGTGGTTTCTGCTCAATCTTCTGCTCAATGGGCGCTGCAGGGGGGGCAGGCGCCGGCTGGACAGGTTGCTGCTTAGCAACCATGCGGGGCTGCTGAATCTGAGTGACCGCAGTCTTTTCGCGACCCATAAACCACCCGGCGCTTCCTGCTGCTGCCACCAGCAATATCAGGACTGCATAAAGTAAAGAATGCTTCCTCTGACCGGGCTGATTCCCGTCCGGTTCTGCCAATATATCGGGGCCCTTTCCCCTTCTTCGCTCTTCCTCAGCTTTTTTTAATGCGTCTAAAATATAGGACATGATTTGATCCCCCTCATCTCATCAGCCACGACCTGAATCTCTCAAAATTACGCTTTATAATGTATTTGTTCCGATTGTTGCCCATCACCTCGTTTGCAGCCTTTAATAAAATTCTTCTGTCCACCCTGGACTTGCCTTCGGCATAAGCGCCGAGCAGGGCCCGGTCGCAGATAAGATTAATTATGCGGGGTATCCCCTTGCTGATGCGGTATAGCGGTCCTGTTAACGACGGGGAAAACAGGGCATGACGGCCCCCTGCAATCATAAGTCTGTGCTTAATATAGTCCGAGATCTCCTGTCTCGACAGCGGATCGAGATGGAAACGCGCCGTAATTCTCTGGGACAACTGGCGCAGTTCCCTGCTATCAAGCATGTCCCTGAGCTCCGGCTGGCCGATAAGCACAATCTGGAGCAGCTTGCATCGGTTCGTCTCAAGGTTCGTAAGCAGACGCAGCTGCTCAAGCACCTGCGGGCTCAGGTTCTGGGCCTCGTCTATTATGAGTAATGTTTTGCGCCCTGCAGCATGAGAATCGAGCAGGTACCGATTGATTGCGTCTATGAGGGCTGCGACGCTTGTGCTGTCGGCGGGGCGATCAATGCTGATCTCGGCGCAGATGGATGCCAGCAATTCCACTTCGGTCAGCCTGGGGTTCAGGATCAATGCGATATCGCAGTCAGTCGGGAGCTGATCGAGCATGCAGCGGCAGAGGGTCGTTTTGCCTGTGCCTACTTCCCCGGTCAGCAGGATAAAAGCGCTTTCGGAATTAACACCATAAAGCAGATGCGCGAGCGCTTCGCGGTGTTTGCCGCTCATATAAAGATATTCGGGATCAGGTGCTGTGGAAAAGGGAAGGTCTTTGAGACTGAAATATTCCCTGTACACGCAGCCCCCGTCAAATTTTGGTGTCAGCCCCCATCAGGGCCATAGATAAAGCGTAATACATGGGAGCGGAAAATACAATACAGATATTGCGGCGGAAGACATGGCGCTGGAAAATAAGGGGGCTGAAGCCCCCTTATTAACAGATGAGTTATTTCCCGGTCTTTTTGTGGTGATGATGTGAACGCTTGGGATGACAAGCCTTCAAATCGTCCGTGGTCTGCGCCTTTTCGATGCATTCGCGAGTCTCTTTGAGCTTGGCCATTTCCTTGTCGTTGCGTTCAAGCTTCTTGGCCTTAATCTCTTCAAATGAGAGCTTCGGTTTGGCAGGCGCCGTTGCAGCAGGAGCCGGAGCCGCAGACGGAGCCTGATCATCCGCTGCAAATACGAAAGAGGACGCGGCCAAAAATACTAATGCAACAGTCAGTATTAATATACGCTTCACGTTTGGTACACCTCCTTTCCTGGCTGAGAAAATAGTATCAGCTTTGAAGTATGCAACTAGCCGACCTTGTCATTCTCAACGTTGTTCTTTGAAGAATACTCATTAATATCTCGGTTGTCAACTTTTTACCAACGATGGAAGGGTGTACAACCGGCAGTTATCATACTTGCGATACGGGGGCCCGTAATGATTACTTGGTGTAAATGTTGATTCGCGATCTGATTATCTCTGATAGTAACCCCGGTGGCATGAATGAATTGAAATAAGCGGCGGGGAGAACCAAGCAGCAAGACTCAAATTTCGCAGATGATGTTAGTAAGGTCGCCGGAGAAGGTCTCGAAGTTGACCGAATAGTCAACAGGACATTCAATGAGTACAGGCTTTCTGAGCGAAAAGGCCTCGCGGATGAGTGATGCGAGATCATCATTTCCCCTAACTTTCATGCCGACAGCCCCGAAGCTTTCTGCATACTTTACGAAGTCGGGGTTCGAATAATCGAGGCCGAAATCCGGCAGCTGCCTCGCTTGCTGCTCCCATTTGATGAACCCGAAGGCATTGTCGTTCAACACCAGCACAACTATGGGTACATTATATCTGAGGGCCGTTTCCAGTTCCTGCGAGTTCATCATGAAGCCGCCGTCCCCCGTAACCGTAAGCACATTACAGTCGGGATTCAGCATCTTGGCCGTTATCCCCGCGCACAGGCCCGCCCCCATCGTGGCAAGGGCATTGTCTACGAGGAAAGTATTCGGCTTGAACGTTCGGTAGAGCCGTGAAAACCACAACTTGTAGATGCCATTGTCAAGGGTTAGGATATCATCATGAGATAATGCCTCACGCACATGGCGTACAATCTCCATGGGTGTCGGAGGATACTGTTTTTTGCAATCAGTGGAGAGCTTCCGATCGAGAAAATCCCTCAGGACCCCGAAAGTCTTTTCGCCTGTCCGTGGAATTATCAGTTCACCAAGGCGATTGAGCGAATGAGAGATATCGCCTATGATTTCGACATCCGGATTATAGTATTTGTCCACCTGCGCCTCTGCGAAATCGATGTTGATGATCTTCTTGTCTGTCTCCTCGTTCCAGACGTACGGCGGAAACTCAACGATGCTGTAGCCTATTGTGATGACAAGGTCTGCCCTGTCGATCCCGCAATTGATGTAGTCCCGGCAATGGACACCGGTGGCGAAAAGGCTGTATTCGGAATCATCGCTCAGGACCCCCTTGCCCATCTGGGTATGGACCACGTAGAGCCCGGTCTTCGCGATGAATTTGGTCAGATGCCGGTTGACAAGGCCCCTGTTGGCGCCCGCCGAGAGGATTATCAGGGGCCTCACAGCCTTATTAATCATGTCAGCCGCTCGTTCAACGGCACTGGAATCTGGAGCAGGCCTCCGCACATAACCGCGCTTCTGTACCGGGGAGTTAGTCATGCTCGCGGCCACATCTTCCGGCAGTTCGACATGTACGGCCCCAGGCCGTTCCGCCTGAGCCAGCTTGAAGGCGTTGCGTACAACCGTAGGGAGCATGTCCGGGTCTATGATCGAGACTGACTCCTTGGTGAGAGGTTCCATCACTTCCACCGCATTGATGAGCTGAAACCTCGCCTGTCGATTGGCCCTAAGGGCCTTCTGGCCTGAGATCGAAACGAGCGGTGCGCCTATGAGCTGGGCATGTGCGACACCGGTAACAAGATTCAGCGCCCCAGGCCCGAGAGTTGAAAAGCATACACCGGCCTTTCCTGTTAGCCTTCCATATGTTGCGGCCATGAACGCAGCGGCCTGCTCGTGGCGTGTAATGATAACTTTTATCGAAGAAGTGCGCAGGGATTCGAGCAGATCGAGGGTTTCTTCTCCGGGCAGGCCGAATATGCATTTGACGCCCTCCTCTTCAAGCTGCCTTACGAAAAGATCGGATGCCTTCATTCCCACTTCCTCTTATTAAAGGTTAAAGAATTATCTGTACATAACCCCTCCATCCTCCCCTTATCTTAAGAGGAGGAATTTTTTCCCCTCTTAAGGTAAGAGAAGGTTAGGTGGAGTTACCAGCTACCTGACGACCACGCTCTTGATATTAACGAACTCCCTTATCCCGTAATGTGAAAGCTCCCTGCCGAAGCCGGACTTCTTTATGCCGCCGAAAGGCAGCCTTGGGTCGGACCTGACCATATCGTTTATGGCCACTATGCCGGCCTCCAGCTTCAAAGCAATTCTTTCCGCTCGCTCAGTGTCGCGGCTCAAGATGGAAGCACCGAGACCGAATTGCGTATCATTTGCAGCCGCCACAGCTTCGTCATCATCCTTTACAACGACAACAGGTGCGATTGGCCCGAGCACCTCTTCAGTAAGGACCTTCATATCCCTCGTCGGATTATATACTACGCAGGGAGCAAAGAAAAGTCCTCTGCTTCCCGGCTCAGGGCGTTGCCCAGCATACTCTATCACGGCGCCTTTCGACTTTGCATCCGATAGTTGCGCATTCAGCGAAAGGAGTATCTCCGCTTTTGCGACCGGACCGATGTCCGGTCGTCTCGTCCATGGGATCGCCCATCCTGAGCTCTTTCAGCCCGGCAACAAAGGCACTCCCGAACTCCTCCGCAAAATGTAATTGGCCTGCATAGATAAAAGTATAGTAAGATTTGATTCGGCGCAATACTGTATATTTGTCTGATTTTGATGTGAGGATTTCGGATAAAAGAAAGAGGCATTTGTCTTACCCCACCCCTTCATTCGCCGGCTTGCAGGCAAAGACGCCATGTTGACAATAGATTTCAATTTTAGATACCTTAAGACTTAGAGAAAGCAGTTCTTTAAAGGTGCAGGGAAATAAAACATCATCGGATTCCGACGGATATTTACCGCAGACTCAGGCATGCCAAGTCTGCCCTTCCAGTACAGAAGCAGGCACGACGATCATTTCACAATAGAAGAACATAACGAGACACTGAACAATGTCTGATAACGAGAAGCTGCTTCAGAGCAAAAATCTTTCGCTGACCACGAAGTTCATGCTTGGCATCGGTTTAATCCTGTTCTGCGTTATCAGCATCATCTCTGCCCTTTTTTACCTGCGGCTGAAAGACTTATATATAAAAGAAACCTATCAGAAAACAGACCTTGTCTTGGGGCATATTGATGCAACTATGGAATATGTCCGCGACGAATTGCGCCCCCAGATGTTCCATTTGCTGCCGAAGGACGAATTTGTGCGGGAGGCCATGTCCACCTCGTTTGTCAATAGGGGAATAATGCACAGGTTCGCCGGTAAATTCCCGGACTATGTTTACAGAAGGGTTTCGATGAACCCTCTAAATCCTAATAATATGGCTGACAACTTCGAACAGGGCATAATCCGACAGCTTGCAGGCGTCCCCGACAGCCGCAAGGAGTGGAAAGGGCTGCTGACAAAAGAAGACAAGACCTATTTCCTGCATTACAAGGCAATCGTGATGGAGGAGCAGTGCGTGATGTGCCATGGAGATCCTTCATACGCACCGAAATCTCTGCTGGAACGTTACGGAACTGAACACGGGCATTATTGGAAAACTGGAAATGTTGTGGGTCTGGAATCCATCGCCATCCCCGTCGATGACACTTTCTATCAGATACGGCAGGCCGCATTTTTCATCTTCCTGCTCGGGTTGTCCGGAATGGCCGTTCTTTTTCTCGTGCTGAATTATTTCTATTATGTGGTGTCGGTCAGGCCCCTGAAAAAGGCGAGTTCGTTTTTTCAGCACATAGTGACCGGACAAAAAGCTCTCGACATGAAATTTGATCCGAAAGGGCATGATGAAATCTCAGACCTTGCAGATTCGTTCAACCAGCTTGTGTCCCATCTGAAAAAATCGCAGGATGATCTTAAGTCATCCGAGCTGCAGTACCGACGGATCTTCGAGGGTTCTAAAGATACGATACTCATAACAGACTGCCAGGGGCTGATCGTGGACATCAATAATGCCGGTATTGAGCTTATCGGCTGCAGAGGCAAGGAAGAAATCATCCGAAAGATTTCGCTGGGAGACTTCTTTGCAGAAAAAGACACACCACAGGAATTTACTGACTTTATGGAGAGGGATGGATTCGTCAAGGATTATGAAGCTGTATGCAGAAGGAGAAACGGCGGTGAGATCCATGTGTTGATTACCGCTACGTTCAGAAAGGACATAGATAACGATATTTGCGGATATGAATGCATCATCAAGGATATTACCGAAAGAAAGAGAATGGAGCAGCAGATCAGACAGGCCGACAAACTTGCATCAATCGGACAGCTTGCTGCCGGGGTTGCCCATGAAATAAACAATCCTCTCAGTATAGTGCTCGGGTATTCCAAAATGCTTCTAAGGAATGTTGCCGAAGGCCAGGCAAGGGAGGAACTTGAAGCGGTCCAGAACAATGCACAGTTGTGCAAAAAAATAGTCGAAGACCTGCTTAACTTCTCGCGGCAGAAGAAGCCGCACTACACGCAGGCCGATCTGAACGAAGTCATAGAGAACGTAATTTCGGTCATGGAGGGAAGGCTTGCCGGCGAGAGTATTACCATATCCAGGGAATATGATTCGTCTCTTCCCCTGGTGACGATGGATGTTGACAAGATAAAGCAGGTCTGCATGAACCTGCTGATGAACTCGTGCCAGGCCATGAAAAAGGGCGGGATGATAACGGTTGCAACATGCCATGAGGCAACTCACGGAGGCATTAAAGCTTCTTTTTCGGACACGGGCAGCGGGGTCCCTGAAAATATCAGGGACAGGATATTCGACCCATTCTTTACAACCAAGGAACCGGGACAGGGAACAGGGCTGGGCCTTGCGGTAAGCTATGGAATTATAAAGGAACATCATGGCGAAATATCATTTGCAAGCGAAGAAGGAAAAGGTACGACATTCATGATATGGCTTCCCCTGGAGGTGGAACAATGAGCCGTAACGTACTTCTTATTGTGGATGATAAACATGATATGCTCGGGATGCTTCGGAGGCTGATCAGCAGGGAACTGGACGTAGATGTCCTCACTGCCGACAATGGACGTGACGCCCTGAAACTTGTCTCTGATAACAGGGTCAACGCTGTTCTTGCTGATATCAAAATGCCGGGCATGGACGGGATGGAACTTCTGAGACATGTAAAAGAAAGGGACGATTCCATTGTGGTCGTGATGATGACGGCATACGGTACAGTTGAGACCGCTGTTGAATCCCTTAAATCGGGTGCCTACGATTTCATAACCAAACCTTTCGAGGAGGAAAGGCTGCTTCATGCAGTTGCAAAGGCATTGGAGCATAACTATCTCATAAGAAAAAACCTGGACCTCGAGAAGAAGATAAGGGACAGGGACACTATAGACAGCTTTGTGGGCCAATCTGCTCCGATGCGAAGGCTCGTGGAAACCATACAATTGATAGCAAGGACTGACGTAACAGTGCTGATCACCGGGGAGACCGGGACCGGCAAGGACCTGACTGCCGAAATGCTGCATAAACTCAGCAACAGGTCGGATAAACCGTTTGTTGCAGTCAACTGTCCCGCGATTCCGGAAAACATACTGGAAAGCGAGCTTTTCGGATACCGGCAGGGGGCATTTACCGGTGCGACGCATAACAAGGAGGGTCTTTTTGAATCCGCTGACGGCGGGACAATACTGCTTGATGAAATCGGCGACATCACCCCTACGCTTCAGTCGAAGCTGCTGAGGGTGCTGCAGGAAAAAGAGATCAAGCCCCTGGGTGATACCCGCACGAGAAAAATAGATGTCAGGGTTATTTCCTCCACAAACCAGAACCTGCCCGGAAAGATTGCATCGGGCCAGTTCAGGGAGGACCTTTATTACCGGCTGAATGTAGTTTCGATCCACACACCATCACTTCGTGATATGCCGGAGGATATCCCCCTGATAGCGGACCATTTTCTTTATCGATATTGTGCCGAATCCGGCATCTCTCAGAAGAAATTGTCTGAAAACGCGGTGCGTATGCTGATCGAGCGGAAATGGAACGGCAACGTCAGGGAACTGCAGAATGAAATCAAAAGGGCCGTTATATTTTCAAAAGGAAACGTCATCAATCCCGAAGATTTCAGCAATGAATTATTGAAAAGTCCGTGTCCGGAGGATACCCTGTCGGCCTTTCTGCCCCTTGCTTATAAAGATGCCCGCAAGCTTGTCCTCGAGAAATTCAATGTCCAGTATATATCGCGGCTTTTGAAGGATTCCGACGGCAACATCTCCCTGGCGGCGAAAAAGGCCGGCATCGAAAGACAATCCCTCCAGCACCTTATGCGAACTTATGGGATAAGCGGCAGCGACTTCCGAAAAGGTGCAAACAACGCATAGCAGTGCAATATGATTTTTGCAGCAATGCCCCACCCGGCTCATTCGAAGTATAAAAAATAGTTAAATAAACCAGCAGATTGCCATCCCGGGTGTCCCTGGCACGACTGTTGCTCTACCGAAAGGAATTCATTTCATTCTTAAAAGGAGAGACATTTATGCCGGAAAAGCCAGTAAAGTCTGCCACAGATTACTGCGAAACAAAGAAGTGCGCCAACGAGGCATCACCAAAGTCAAAGGCCATGGGCTGGAAAGAGCTCTATTTAAAGGAGGACTGGTGGGCCATCTATCTGGGGCTTGGAATCACTTTGCTTGCGGTAGTTGCATTTATGAACGGTTCAGCGCTGCTCAAATCCCTTGCCATTAATCCGGGAGGGCTGAAATGGACCTCGATCGACCAGCTGTTTGCACATTTCGCCAACAACATACAGTTGTACGTATTGCAGTTCGTATGCTGGGTGGTGATTTTCGGAATCACGACGAGGATCATGAGGATAAAGACTTCGGAGTTCGTTCCCGCGTTTGTCATACTCTATCTGCTGTCGATTGTTGCCTTCTCGATCGGCGGATGGGCAAATGCAGGCAAGTACATGCTTGAGCCGCCGCTCGTTGCGCTTCTGATGGGGTTGGCCATAGCGAATTTCGTGCCCTTCCCCAAATGGATGGATTCAGGGTTCAGGGTGGAATATTACATCAAGACGGGAATTGTTCTGTTAGGCGCTACATTCCCACTCCGTCTGGTTGCATCTGCCGGACCGGTAGCCCTGCTCGAGGCAACCATAATAGCTCTATCAACATGCCTTACGATCTACTTTGTATCGACAAAGGTATTCGGGCTCGATAAACGTCTGGCTGCAGTGCTCGGCACGGGAGGTGCCGTATGCGGCGTGTCCGGCTCCATGGCCATCGGTTCGGCAGTCGGGGCCAAAAAAGAGCACATCTATTCCGCGATAACGATGGTAGTAATCTGGGCATTGGTGATGATCGTGTTTATCCCCTTTGTGTCTAATATCCTGAAGCTTAATCCCGGAATCGCCGGAGCATGGGTCGGCACATCGGAATTCGCGGATGCCGCAGGCTTTGCAGCCGCCAGTGCCTATGGCAGGCTTGCCGGTAATGAAGATGCCGCTATCCAGGGCTTCACATTGATGAAAGTAATAGGCCGCGATATTTGGATAGGCATCTGGTCTTTCGTGTTTGCCCTGATAGCCTGCCTTAAGTGGGAAAAAGAGGAATGCGGTGTAAGGCCCAGCCCCATGGAGATATGGTGGAGATTCCCGAAATTCGTATTGGGGTTCTTCGTGGCATCGCTGATCATGACGAGCCTTGTCGCCGGTTATTCGGCTGTGGATTTCAAGACACTCGTGAAGCCAAACTTGTTTGGACCCATTGCAGGTATTCGCACCTGGGCCTTTATTTTCTGCTTTCTAAGCATCGGTCTGACATCCAGATTCAAGGAGCTTAAGGAAGCCGGACTGAAACCTGCATTCGCCTTCACTATCGGAGTCCTGGTGAATGTTGTGCTCGGTTTCACGCTTTCCGTATATGTATTCGGAGATTACTGGTCCCAGCTGGGCAGATAACCCGACCTTATAACTGCGGGGGTAAGCATATGAAAGACAAATGTGTAAATTGCAGATATTTCGATAATCGTTCCTCAGTGATTGAGAGCACATTTCCGGGGCTGAATTCCCTCAGTTCCGCCTATGGCTCCGTCTGGGCGGAGTCCGGGGTATGCAGTCTGCATGAATTGTTCCTTTCACCATGGCGGGTGTGCAGGGATTTTTCAGAGGTGTCTCTTTCCCGATAACTCACCGGGATTGCAGAAATTGAAACAGGCAGGCAACGGGATGGTCTCTTCCCGCTGTCTGCCTGTTTTCAGTATTCGGTGTTTTGCAGGATGATATTTAAGGTGCGCGCGGACCCGCGTGGTCCGAATCGTGGTCTGACTGCAGGAGCCTGGCGGCAAAGAAGACCAGGCTGGAGATGAAAACGGCGATGAAGGCTAGCGTAAATGC
>DATJOY010000197.1:0-8784 GCA_035506695.1 Dissulfurispiraceae bacterium | reverse complement strand
CAGAGAAAGGGACCGCTTCTGGAAGTATCGTCTCCGTTCGTTACATATTTCAGGTCATCGGGTGCGCTCGTCAGCGTTCTGGCGCAATAGGAAGCGGCGAGCGAAAGCGCGCTAAAGGACCTCAGCCAGGAACTGGTGCGGCGCATGATTTACAAAAAACCTCTTGACACAACCAAGAGCGGCACAGAAAAGAAAGGTGAGCAGAGGGTTGAGCCTCAGACAGTTCCAGCAGGAAGGTGAGAAGGGCTTTCCAGCGCCCGTCTACCTTCTTTACTCAACGGAGAGCTTTCTTCTCTATGAAGCGGTCGTAGCGCTGAAGGAGCAGTTTCAGGACGCGGCCTCGTTCAGCTTTGAGACAATTGATATCTCATCAGCAGACGAAAAACTGCCTGCCGAAAAGATAATCGATATTCTCAATACCTTGCCGTTTCTGGCCCAGAGAAAGACGGTCGTTCTGAGAAATATTCAAAAATGGACCAAAAAGGAAGCCCAGAAGTTCGGCATCTATCTGAAGGGTCCGTCGCCGTCATCGCTGCTTGTGATGATCTTCGAAGGCACCTCACCGGACATTTTCGAACCTGCCCTCATGAAGGTCGTGAAGTCGATAGCCCTCACCGTGAGCGAACGCGAAGTGCCGGTCTGGATCAGGGAAAGGGCCGCGAAGAAGGGAATGACCTTTACTCCTGCGGCGATAGAATGCCTGATTAGTTTTGCCGGGACAGACCTCGGCGCGCTTCATTCCGAGATTGAAAAATTTTCATCTGGAGATGCGGCGCTGACTGTCGATGTCGATGAAGTGAGGAGCGTTGTCTATGCCGGCGCAGAGCACGGGGCCTTCGATCTGATCAATGCTCTGGTCAAAAAGGATTCGCGCGGCGTTTTCAGGATTTATGAGGGCCTGAGCCGCACCATGGAACCCCAGATGCTTCTTGGCGCACTGAACTGGCAATATTCCAATACATATTCCAGGGCTAAAATGCCGGGGATGGACAAAAAGAAAATCAGCAAGGTATTTGCCCTGCTCCATGAAGCAGACGCGGCTGTAAAGACTTCTCACAGCCACGTAATGGAAGACCTGCTGGTTAAGCTGCTGAAGATATAATCGGGTTAAGCTTTTTGGGCGACTGCATTGGCCAGTTTGGCGATCCTGGATATCTTCCTTGAAGCCGTGTTCTTGTGGATGATTCCCTTGGATGCTGCGCTGGCGATGTTCTTCATGGCGGTCTTGATCTGCTTGTCCACTTCTTCCTTGGGTGTTGAGGCTACAATAGACTCAAGCTTTTTTTCGATGGTCTTTATCTCGGCCTTCCTGGACTGGTTGCGCAGGTTCAGCTTCTCAGACTGCCTGACTCTTTTGAGCGCCGAAAGGTTCTTTTTAGGTGCCGCTTTTCCTGCCAATGTTTTATTCCTCCTGTAAACTAACTTGTGATGATAGATGTTAAAAATAGCATATGCGGTGCCATAAAATCAATATTTATGCTACAATTTAAGGACTTTCGCAGGCCGTGCCGGGAGGGAATCGGTGAAATACAGGCAGATTGATGTCTCCAAAATAAAGACCTATCCGGTAAAGGAAAGGCAGAGCAAGGCATCCATGGATTCGGCTGCAGTGCCTCATTCAAAGGGGTCGAGTCTTGCTGAATTCGTCAAGTCCCTGCCCGGGTTCCTCGCTGCCGGAGACATCAGGGCAGTTGCCGCCTCGGTTGTCGCTGCGCGTAAGTCCGGCAGGCCGGTTATCCTGGCAATGGGGGCCCATCCGATCAAAGTCGGGCTCTCCCCGATTGTCATCGATCTTATGCGTAGGGACATCATCACCGCCTTTGCATCCAATGGTGCTTCGATAATCCACGATTTCGAAATGTCTTTCATGGGCCGCACCTCGGAAGATGTGGCCCGCGAATTATGCACCGGCACCTTCGGAATGGGCGAAGAGACCGGCCGTTTGATCAATGCCGCGATCACAGAAGGCGTTGGTGTCGGTCTTGGCATAGGGCGCTCCATGGGGAAGTTCATCGATTCTTCAGACTTTCCCGGCAAAGACATGAGCATATTCAGGGAGACCTTCAGGCTCGACATTCCCGCAACGGTGCATGTTGCCGTCGGCTCCGACATCATCCACATGCATCCCGAAGCCGACGGCGCGGCCATAGGCGAAGGCAGCCTCAGGGACTTCAGGCTGCTCGCGTCGGTTGTGGCAGACCTCGATGGAGGGGTATTCATCAACCTGGGGTCGGCCGTAATATTGCCGGAGGTATTTCTGAAGGCCCTGACCGTGGCCCGCAACCTTGGGCACAAGGTGGAAGATTTTACAACCGTCAATATGGATTTTATCCAGCACTACCGGCCCAGGGAAAATGTCCTCAAGAGACCAACTATGGTCAGGGGCAGGTGTTACGCCCTCACCGGTCATCACGAAATAATGTTCCCGCTGCTCGCCGCAATGATCATCGAGGGTATGGAATGAACTTCGTGGTGGACCAGGACATATGCATCGGCTGCGGGAGATGCATGGAGATATGCCCGGCGGCCTTCTATCTCAATGAGGAGATCGGCAAGGCAGAAGTTATCGACCCCGACGCCTGCGAGTTTGTAGGTTGCTGTGAAGCTGCTGAGGAAAACTGCCCGGTCGAAGCGATTTCCGTAGAAGAATAATTTTTTTATCGCGGGCAGAGCGGCCTAAAGCCGATGAATTAGTCCCGCGGACAAAGAGATTACCTGATTCAGAATAAACATTTGTACGAAGCGGTTGAAGAAAACTGCCCGGTCGAGGCGATTTCGGCGGAAGCATGGTCTGAAGTATTCAACTCTTGCGCACTGAATTAGCCATTGTTTCAGATAAATCAAGCCAGTCAAGAAAAGAACAAACTGTTGATATGAAGAAAATCTCTTCTGAGTAGCAGCCCTCAAAACCCAGACAGTGCGCTTCAAGTCGAACACTTCAGACCATGCTATGGGAAGAAATTTATGAAATAAAGTGGGTTATCTTCCACGCTTCAGAAACGGCACGGCCAGCATCCATTGCAAGGTAAGGAATTTTGTATCCCTGAAGTCTGCCAGTCCGATTGTCATCTCTTCGTGCCCTTTTTCTGGCTGGTCGCGATAAGTCCCGAACAGTCGGTCCCACCAGGGGAAATTGAATCCGAAATTACTGTTCATCTCAGTTGTAATCACCGAATGGTGCACGCGGTGCATATCCGGAGTTACTACAAGTCTTCTCAATATCCGGTCCGCAAATGCGGGCAGCCTGACATTGCTGTGATTGAACATGGACGTGGCGTTGAGCACGACCTCAAATAAAAGGACCGACCAGGCCGGTGCCCCGATAAGTATAACGGCAGCGATCTTGATCTCCATAGAAAGCACGATCTCAACTGGATGGAACCTCGCGCCTGTAGTTACATCGATGTCAAGATCGGTATGGTGCATCCTGTGCAGACTCCAAAAAAGCTTCACCCTGTGGAAAAGGAGATGCTGAGTGTAAATTGCAAGGTCAAGCAGCAAAAGAGATAAAATTCCCCCGGTCAATGCGGGGACCTGTAATATGTTGAGAATTCCCCACCCGCTCCATTCGCTTATAAGCGCCATCGCAACAGCGGCGGCCGGGAAAACCAGTCTTATTACAGCAGAATTCAAAAGGGTCATCGCCAGATTGTTCGCCCATCTGACCTTTTTTGATGCTGTGAGACTGCGTCTCGGCGCGACAGACTCCCAGGCCGCCATGGCAATGAAAATGCCGATGAAACAGCCGAACCGTACTGCGAGTTCATTGTCGATAACAAACATGTTCATGCCGCGCGTCGCCCACTTAAATTATACCGGATTTGCAGCTTATGCATTTTGTACCTCAGACGATCGGCAGGCATGATATAATTCAGCATAAGCAGCAAGGGTTTTATTAGCTCATAAGTAAATATCACCCGTTCCTGTGGGAGGGCAGTATTGAGGACATACGTCGTCGAGGAAGAAGAACACTTTGTGCCGATTACCCTCGATAAGCTTGTTGAAGGACACGCAGTCCCCTTTGAAGTCTTTACAGATGACGGAGATCTCAGAAAATCCCTGTTTGACAGGGGGTTCATTTTTACCGCATTTGCAAAAGATATCATACATTATCAGGGTCTCACCAGGTTTTACATCAAGTCAGCCAATAATCTGAATTTCAACGATTACCTCAGGCATGCCGACAAGCTGAGCAAAATGGTAAAGGACGAAAACATCCTTTTCAGCGATTATTCGGAATACAAGAGGAAACACAACTATATCGATAAAAGGCTGTTTTCTCCCCTGGTGGACATCAATTTCGAAATCGGTGGCATGCGGTATCCCGTCTATGGAGGGATACCGCTTGTCGGCAATCATATTAACGATGAGATGCTCAACTTTTTGACCGGATTGAATGCCGACATCGTCATAAGGGGCGAAGATACGGGAAAGTATGAGGATTATCTAAACCGGGTCCTGGTCGCGGAGGAAGGAGAATGCACGGAAAAGCGGCTGATACAGATAAAGCAGGAATTACTCAGACATCACTTTAGTAAATTCCTCATGAACCGCACGGACGTGTTCGTGTTCGAAGGCCTGTTGCAGGAGGTTTTCGATATTGTACAACTCATAATTCAGTTCGCACAACATCCGGTTTTCGGGCTAAAAGACCTTATCGAGATTCATAATATCGATTCTTATGTCAGCGTCCATTCAGTTAATGTCTGCGTTTATTCCGTAGCAATTGGAGCAAGGCTCGGTATGGATGAAAAGACTCTTTATCGTCTCGGTGTCGGCGCCCTGCTGCACGATATCGGCAAGGTCATGATTTCATATGCGGTGATCAATAAACAGGGTGACCTTTCAATTGACGAGTACAAGCACTATTGCAGCCATGTTACGGAGGGTGCAGAGTTCATAAAAAGCCTGAAGCGTGTGCCGCAGAATGTATATGAAATAGTAATGCAGCACCATGAACGTCTCGACGGCAGCGGCTATGTCCAGAACCTGACATCGAAGGAGATCAATTTGTTGAGCCAGATAGTGACAGTCACCGATTCCTTCGAAGCATTGACGACGAGCACGCCCAGGAGAAAGGCACTCTCCCCGGCAAAAGCAATGGAAATATTGAGGGCTGACGCGGAAGAGAAGCATAGAATAAACCGCACGGTCTACAGGGCGCTGAATTCAGTGCTGAGTGAATAACCCCGGCAAGCTAATCGCAGGCTAAGAATGTTACATAGGTCCCGGATACCGAAATCCCGGCCCTTTGAATATCGCCTGCCAGCATGTTTTTGTCGTGACCCCTCGACCGCTTCCATGCAATGAACAGGGCCTGGGCCGAGCGGTAGTTGAATCCGACATTTTCCACACAGCTGGAATGCCCCGATTGTCTGAACCTGCGGTCAAAATTATCATGGCATAACACACCTCTCCGTTGCATATAGGAGGAATGTTCCCGGGCCAGGCCCGCAAGCCGCGTGTCGAAAGATAAGGGATTTAGACCATAGCTCATGCGGTACCGGTTGATCTGAGCAAGAAGTTCTTTGATGTAGTATGACTGATCCCCGATATACGAAGATGTGTTCGCCGCGGACGCGGTAGATAAAATAAGAAACGCACACAGGATGGCTGAAATGAAACATCTCATACTTCTATTATATAACGATGCGGTAATCAGTAAGTGATTGCAGTCACATGACAGCATGACCGGCGCGGAATGCGAATACACGTCCCATTTAGCGCTTTAAATTTGGCCCATCATGAATCTGCAGCTGACATCAATCATGAGTTACGGATATACCTAATCCTCTTTCACCCTGCTTTTTTCTGCGCCGCCGTTGACTTTTCACCCGAGTTCGGCCATACTGTCGGTGAGTTGCAATATATTTATATCGCCCAGCTCCAATGACGTTATGGATGTGGAGACAGGGGGGCGACGAGATTTAAATTCCGATGGAGAAACTATGGATAACAGCTCGGAAGAATCTAAGGGCCTCGCCGTAGAAAAACAGAAGACCCTGCGTCTGCTGATAACTGTTTCGGCACTGTTCGTGTTGGCACTTATAGGCTTTTTTATTGTGCTTAAAGGGACGGAAAAAGGCGGAGAGGGCAAGGTTGATCTGGATCTCCGCGGCGGAAAATTAAGTCTCACGCTGAAGAAACCTATTATTGATCAGATCAATCAGGACACATCCACGGTCCGGGGCGGGGGTGAACAGATCCGCTTTACAAAAGGGATTATTAGGGACCAGACTGTTATTGACCAGATCAGCCGGCTTGAACCTGCGGGGCCGAATTCATTTTCAGGCCGGAACTTTATCAGCAACGATCTCCATTTTCTTTTTTCCGTGCAGAACCCCGCCAGATGGCAGATACAATACAATTCCGCCGGTTTGCAGAACGCAATGATTCCGGTCTATAGGGTGTACAATCCGGAGGGAGCTTCACTGAATATCGGGGTGGGGCCGGTACTGCCCGGCATGAATATCCAGCAGTATGTGGAATTCAGTGTCGGAGTCATGCTCCAGGCAGGGGCAATCCGGCAGGTGCCGCTGGTTACTTATGACCTGCCGTCGGAGACTGCCTTTGCCATTTTTACAAACTCGCAAACTATGGGGCAATCATATCAAAAGGTGATCATCAACAGAGGGCGAAATCAGGTGTTTGTCGCCTCTGCAAATTACAATCAGGCATTGTCCAGTCCCGCAGATGTCCGGGACTTGCTGAACATGATAGCAACTTTCACCCTCTTTTAAACTGATTAACCACCTTTCAGTTGCAAAAGAGCCCGGGTCGGGCCAAATAGTTCCGATTATAACTAACAAACGATCAGCACATGATCACACCTTACTGGAGGGCCGTGATTTCGATATTCTCAATGATCACGGTGCCACCTGTAATTGTAAGGCTATGTATATCGGTCTTCCCGCCCGATATATTGTTTGCAAAGTCGCAGTCGTAGCCGCCTTTAAGTGTGAACGTCACTGCCTTGTTCATAGTGATGTCCTCGCCGCTGTTGACAGTTACCTGGCCGGCACCAAGATTGCTCGTTACCGGTGTGGTGAGCGTGGGCGCGGCGGCGCCCGCCTGCCCGCACAGCGTCACCGCCACAAGCAGAAAGAGCAAAAGGCAGATGAAAAGCCTGTACGTGGCCAGCCTCCTCATTGCAGACCTTTTTCTTATTCATTGATGCAATGCCGATTCCAAGTCCATGTTATAGAGCCAATCTTCACATTAATTCTCCATTTTAGCCTGTCGCTGAATGATATCGGAATGTTTCCGTTAAATTATCAAATAACACAGCAGCTAATTGCAATCGATTTTGTGACTATCCCATTTCACATGATCAATATATTCTCAATTGTCACCTGTGCCGGTCCGGAGATGGTCAAACTCTGAGTTGTGGTGAAGCTTGGGTTTGCCGTAAACCCGCTATTGTAACCTCCCTTGAGCACAACAGAGCCGTTGCGGGAAAGTGTCAGGGTTTCATCGGAGTCTACCGCCTGTGCCTGAATCGTATCTCCATCAGAGGTAGCATTATAGGCATTCTGAAGCGTTGAATAAGAATTTAAAGGATTGCCCGATCTCACGATCCGCGCAAAATTACCCAATGATCTGCCTCGCACGCATCGAACATATTTCGAGTTCGTTTTAATGGTGCCGTTGTTTACGGAGCCGTATGTCATGCCGTTGCTGAAGTTCACGACCCATGCGCACGTTGTAGCGTCTGCATATGTAGTTGACGACCAATAGGTAGACTGCTGTGTGGCCGGGAAATATGTGGTGTTGATAGCCGGATTGTACGTTGTCATATCTGTGAGAGATTGCAGTTCCCTGAAATTCGGCAGGCGCCAGTCCGTATATCCGCCGTCAGTCGCTGCTTCGCAGTAAGATATTGCATTTGCCCATGTGAAGAGACCGGCTGATCCGGTAGCGCAATTCGTGCCGCTCAGCCCGGCGGAACATTGCTGCCACATAAGCTTCGTTGTATAATCCGTTACTGTGGTATCGCCGTTGTCATTAAATATTCCTGCAAAAGCTGCCGTAGTATAGAAGAGCATCCCCAGTGATGCCAATATTATTTTTCTCATTTTTAACCCTCCACATTTGTCCCATCTATCTTCATTTCTGACCCAGGCAATTAGCGATGGGTAAATCACAACTTGCCTAATCACCGACTTTTTGTCCTTTTACGCAACGGACATAGTATGAGTTACCCTTATAGTCGAAATACGTAGCACCGTCGGTGAAGTTCACGTACCATGCTTCGTTAGGCGAGGACGCGTGGGCCGTAGAAGACCAATAGATATTTGCCTGCGTAGCCGGGAAAACAGTCGCATTTATAGCGGGCTTGTATACATTGTAACTAATGACAGTATTCAGCCCGTAATCAACAATTGTCCTCAACTCGTATATCGTAGGCACACGCCAGCCTGACCCCAAAGCGGTGCACGCTCCGCTGCTGCTATACTGATCGTAGAGCGTAGCCGCGCCTGTGGCGCAGTCAGATCCGCTAAGCCCGAGGGTACACTTTTGCCATAAGAGACCGGTGACGTTGTCCGTAATCGTATTATCGTGATTATCCGTAAACAACATAGGGTTGACGATGAACTCCCCATCCTGTCCGGTGCCTTCACAGGCGATAACATTCCCGGCTACGTCATAACACGACGTCTGGCCGGAATCAGGGAGTTTAAATGGACCTGGATCGAGGGTTACCGTTACGACATAAGTAGCATTCGAGTTGTCCGCGGCCCATACGACGTACGATACAGGATTTGTAAAGTTCTGCCATGACAC
>DATJOY010000196.1:0-18479 GCA_035506695.1 Dissulfurispiraceae bacterium | reverse complement strand
TGAAAATGAACGCCAGGAAAACAGGAGGGCAGCTTTTCTCTATATAGTAGTAGCGCATGTCGGCGCGATTGCAATCCTCCTTTCCTTCGGAATAATGGCCGGTTTTTCAATACACTCAGGGAGTTTCAGCGGATATACTTTTGACGCGATGCGGCACGCCGAAATCCCGTTCGAATGGGCGACAGCTGCGTTTTTCCTGGCATTTGCAGGATTTGCAGCAAAAGCCGGCGTCGTGCCCCTGCATGTCTGGCTGCCCGAGGCGCACCCGGCTGCCCCATCGAATGTCTCTTCCCTCATGAGCGGGGTAATGCTCAAAACTGCCATTTACGGCATCGTTCGCGTTACCTTCGATCTCATCCATATATTCCCATGGTGGTGGGGCGCAGTTGTGCTTATTTTCGGCCTGATATCCGCAGTCCTTGGCGTGCTGTATGCGCTTATGCAGCACGATCTCAAGCGCCTGCTCGCTTATCATTCGGTCGAAAATATAGGCATTATTTTAATCGGCATCGGGCTGGCGATGATATTCAAATCATTTGACCTGCCACTGCTGGCTGCGCTCAGTCTCATAGCCGGACTTTACCATACGATGAACCATGCCATGTTCAAGGGGCTGCTCTTCATGGGGGCAGGATCGGTGCTTCATGTGACCGGAGAACGCAACATGGAAGAGATGGGCGGGCTGATACACCGCATGCCCTGGACCGCCGCCCTCTTCCTTATCGGCTGCGTTTCCATCGCAGCTTTGCCCCCTTTCAACGGCTTCGTATCCGAGTGGCTGACTTTTCAGGCCTTCCTCCTGTCGCCTTCGCTGCCGAATTCGCTGATCAGGCTTCTTATCCCGATGGGCGCCGCCCTTTTGGCCCTGACAGGCGCACTTGCAGCTGCATGTTTCGTAAAGGCCTTCGGTGTGACCTTTCTCGGACACTGGAGGGGCCACCACAACCCTCATGCGCATGAGGCGAACTGGCCGATGCGAGCCGGTATGATAATGTCGGCACTGGCCTGTCTCGGTCTCGGCATATTGCCGACAGTCTTTATTGACTGGATGGACATTATTGCCGAGCAGTTCACCGGGACAACAATAGCCCTGTCTGCCTCGGCATACGGCTGGATGTGGCTTACGCCGGTTTCCTACGAGCGGGCGTCATATTCCGGCACGATTGTTTTTATTGGTATACTGGTAGTTGTGTTGGCCGCATATCTGCTTCTTCATGTCCGTCCGGGCGCTATTCGCCGCGTCCCGATCTGGGACTGCGGCTTCGAGAAAATCAACCATAGGATGCAGTACAATGCCACGTCATTTTCGATGCCGATAAGGCGCATTTTCGGCTATCTCTTCAGAATAAAAGAAGAGACGGAATTGTCACCTCAGCCTGGGCATAAGGCCTTTCCGAAGAAAATTCATTATCACCTGAGCATCAGGGACCGTTTCTGGGGCTGGCTGTACAAACCGATCGTAGAGGCGAGCTTCTGGCTGTCCCGCAAGGTCGGCAAGCTCCAGCAGGGCCGCATACAGGCCTATCTTATCTACTCCTTTGTCACAATCATCATATTGCTGGTGTTCCTGCGATGAGCGTTATTCCGTATCTGATAGAATTGCTTCAGGTGATAATTCTCCTGGCCCTCGCGCCCGCCTTTATCGGCTGGGTCAGGATGCTTAAATGCTGGATGCAGGGGCGCTCGTCTGCTGGTCTTTTTCAGCCTTACAGGGACCTGTCAAAGCTCTTCGCCAAGGATGTCGTACTTGCGGAAAACGCGTCGTGGATCTTCCGCTTCACTCCCTATCTCGTCTTTGGAACGGCTGTCCTTGCCGGGGGCATCATACCCATACTGTCTGTCGATCTTCCGCTTGCGCCGACAGCCGATGTAATCGTAATCGTGGCCCTGTTCGCCATCGCCCGGTTTTTCACAGCGCTGGCGGGGATGGACATAGGCACGGCCTTCGGCGGCATGGGATCGAGCCGGGAGATGATGATCGCCTCATTGGCGGAACCGGCCATGCTCATGGCAATATTTACAGTATCGCTGACGAACAAATCCACATCTCTTTCGCAGATAGTACATGTCATATACAGCGGACAAACGCTGCTGAGGCCGTCACTCGCGTTTGCGTTTCTGGCCTTTGTGCTGATCGCCCTTGCCGAGACCGGCCGCATACCGGTCGACAATCCGGCGACTCATCTGGAACTTACGATGGTTCACGAGGCCATGATACTGGAGTATTCGGGCAGGCACCTCGCCCTTGTCGAATGGGCCTCGATGATGAAGCTCTTTCTCTTTGTAATGCTGGGAATCGCGGCCTATGCCCCCTGGGGAATCGCAGCACGGGGCAGCTTTACGGCCGTGCCTTTGGCTCTTGCCTTCATGATATTCAAGCTCGGCGCCGTTGGCGTCGGCATTGTATTGATAGAGACGGGACTTGCCAAGATGAGGCTGTTCCGCTTGACGGAATTTCTGGGGGCTGCCTTCCTGCTTGCAACTCTTGGTATGCTCTCGTTTTTCATCCTGGATTGATATGGACCTGCAGACTGCGGCTCAGATAAACAGTTTTCTCGCGGCGCTTGTACTGCTGACCGCCTTCGGCATGCTGGTGCAGAAGAGGATCTACGGCCTCATACACCTCTTTGCCTGGCAGGGCCTTTTCCTCTCGATGAATACCGCCATAGTAGGCTTTGTTGCCGACAAGCATCATCTTTATATCTCATCCGTGCTCACTCTGTCACTTAAGGTTGTGCTGCTGCCATATATCCTGCATGTGCTGATACATCGCCTAAAGATCCACAAGGAGGTCGAGACAGTTGTCAACATTCCTATGACGATGCTTATCGGCATAGCCCTTGTCATATTCTCATATCACCTCACTGCCCCGGTGAGGGAGCTTTCGACCCTCATTACTCGCTCGACGCTCGCCATTGCAATGGCGACGGTCATGATCGGACTTCTAATGATGATTACCCGGAAACATGCAGTGACGCAGATCATCGGTTTCCTCGCACTTGAAAACGGCCTGTTCTTTGCCGCGACGAGTGCAACCTATGGTATGCCACTCGTAGTAGAGCTTGGGGTGGCGCTTGACGTATTGATCGCCGCATTCATCTTCGGCATATTCTTTTTCCACATACATACAACCTTCGACAGCCTCGATGTCGAACAGATGGCCCGTCTCAAGGAGGCCGATTCCGATGAATAGCAGCATAATGCTTTTGGTTCTGCTCGGCGTTCCGCTCATAGGGTCCGTCGTACTGGCATTCACGGGCGACAGGAAGTTCGCACCCGAAATAAATATAGCCGGTTCAGCTGCGACCTTTGCAGCAGGCCTCGGGCTGGCCGTTGAAGTTTATTTGCAGGGACCAATGCTGGCTGGCAGCAAGTTCTTTTTTGTCGATGCGTTCAATGTATACCTGGCCGTCCTGACCTCTTTTGTCTCGATGACGACCGCCATCTTCAGCAGGCGCTATATGCGCAGTGAGCGCGAGCATGGCCGAGTCGGGCACAGGCGCATGAGGTTCTATCATGCCATGTTCCAGCTCTTCATCTTCGCGATGCTGCTCTGCCTGCTTACGAACAACGTCGGCGTCCTGTGGATAGCGATGGAACTTGCGACACTGTCTACGGTCCTGCTGGTCTCGCTCTATCGCACCCCAACAGCCATAGAAGCCGCCTGGAAATATTTCATACTGTGCGGAGTCGGTATTGCACAGGCCCTCTTCGGAACGGTGCTTCTCTATTTTGCCGCAGAGAAGGTGCTGGGAGAGGGCGGCGAGGCTCTCCTGTGGACCAACCTGAATGGCGTCAGCGGAAGCCTGGAGCCGACGGTTTTATCGCTGGCCTTCGTTTTCCTCATGGTGGGATACGGGACGAAGGTGGGGTTGGTGCCGCTCCACAACTGGCTGCCTGACGCACACAGCGAAGGCCCCACCCCAATATCCGCCGTTCTTTCAGGCCTGCTGCTGAACATAGCGCTATATGCTCTTGTGAGGTGCAAGGTCCTGGTGGATGGTTCCACGCATACGCACCACGCCGGAGACATAATGATGGGCTTCGGCATCCTTTCGATACTTGCGGCCGCCTTTTCCCTGCTCAGGCAAAAAGATATAAAGCGGATGTTCTCCTATTCTTCCATAGAGCATATGGGCATCGCGACCTTTGCCTTCGGCCTCGGAGGCCCCATCGCAACCTTCGGCGCCCTTCTGCACATGCTTGTGCACAGCCTCGCAAAGTCGGCCATATTCTTTACGGTCGGACATGCTTCGCAAATGCACCGGACGCAGGAAATGGAGAAGATAAAAGGGCTGTTCAGGGGCAACCCCCTCGTTGGATGGGGGTTGATGTTCGGTGTCCTGGCTATTGTTGGCATGCCGCCTTTCGGCATATTCACGAGCGAATTCCTGATACTGACTGCAACGATAAAGGATGCGCCATTGTGGACGCCCCTCCTGCTCCTTGGGCTTGGGGTTGCCTTCGCCGCACTGCTGAGAAGATTGCAACCCATGGTATCAGGAGAAGTACCGCCCAACCAGCAACCTATGAAAGTCGCCCATGTGCCGGTGATGCTCCATATGACCCTTGTCCTGATCATAGGCTTATATATTCCGGCCTTCCTTAACCAGTGGTTCCATACTGCAGCGGAGTTGCTGAAATGAGCGCACTCAGCAAGGCCATAGCAGATGCCCTCGGAGAAGACGCGAGATTTCGTCCGGGACAGTATCCTGAATCAGTACCGTTATGCATAGTTCCAAGGGCGCGATTCGTCGAGACAGCCAGGGTACTGAAAAAAGCTTATGCGCTTCTGGCTGCGGAATGGGCGACCGATGAGACAGGGTTCGGAATAGCGAGGGGTTTTGGCATATACGCCTGTTACCGGTATGGTTCCGAATACATTGTCGTAAAGACGGAAGTGCCTGCCGATGACCCCGTCTTCCCAAGCCTCACAAAAAAATTTGTTGCAGCCTACCGCTTTGAAAGACAGATTGAAAGCCTGATGGGGCTCACCGCGGACAAACATCCGGACAACCGTCCCTGGATCAAGTTCGAGGACTGGCCTGCCAATGCCTGGCCGCTCAGAAAACTGTTTGATGCTTCCGGGAAAATGCCTAGGGTGAAGGGCGATTATAAATGGGTGCAGGCTGTTGGAGAAGGTGTTTATGAAATCCCGGTCGGTCCGGTGCATGCGGGTATTATCGAACCCGGCCACTTCAGGTTCCAGGCCGTGGGAGAGGCAATAATCAACCTCGAAGAGCGGCTCGGTTATGTTCATAAAGGGATCGAAAAAAGGTTTGAATCGCTTTCGTGGACAGACGGTTCACGGCTCGCAGGCAGAGTATCGGGCGATACCACGGTCGCGCACAGTCTCACATACTGCATGGCGCTTGAGTCAATGACGCAGTGCACTATTCCCGCGCGTGCGCAGTGGCTCAGGGCACTGTTTCTCGAACGGGAGCGCATAGCCAACCACCTTGGCGATATCGGCGCCATCTGCAATGACGTCGCCTTTGCTTTTATGCTCTATCAGACGATGAGGTTGAAGGAAATGCTTCTTCGCACAAACCAGCGGCTCTTCGGACACCGGCTGATGATGGACAGGGTTATCCCCGGAGGAGTTGCAGCGGACATCGACCATCAGGGCATAAGGGAAATACTGGATGAGATGAATTCCATTTCATGGGAATTTGAAAAGCTCGTCACCATATTCGATGAGAATTCCTCGCTTGAAGACAGGACGAGAAACACCGGCATTCTCACTCCCGAGAAGGCGAGAGATCTTGGAGTCGTCGGGATAGTCGCGCGCGCGAGCGGCCTCAATCTCGACTGCCGCATACAGAACCCGTTTCCGCCTTACGACGTGCTTGATGTGCAGGTGCCGGTCCTGATTGCGGGAGATGTGCACGCCAGGGTATGGGTGAGGATAGAAGAGGTCAGGGAGTCCATCAGGCTTGTCAGAGAAATACTTCTAAGCCTGCCCGGCGGGGAAATCGAAACACCGGTCAAGCCCCCATTGCCTGACATAGCAGGCTTTGGTGCTGTCGAGGGTTGGCGCGGCGAGATCATTTATTGGCTCCAGACCGGCCCAGGCGGTGAAGTCAACAGGTGCATGGTCAGAGACCCGTCCAGCCTGTGCTGGCTGGGACTCGAACAGGCGATACCGGACAATATCGTTCCCGATTTCCCGCTCTGTAACAAGAGTTTTAATCAATCATATTCGGGGCACGATCTATGATCAGGATACTGCGGCAGATATTCCGCACCGGCATCGTTACGGAACCGGCCCCAAAGGAACTCCAGGGAATCCATGAGATCGGCACGCAACTTCAGGATGTTATCTGGAAGCGCTTCAGCAGGAGCCTCACCATAAGGCAGGTGGACGCCGGCTCCTGCAACGGTTGCGAACTCGAAATCCATGCCCTGAACAATGCAATTTATAATTGTGAGAAGTACGGCATACACTTCACCGCGTCGCCGAGGTTCGCCGACTTGCTACTTGTAACAGGCCCAGTCACTCACAACATGGAGATAGCCCTCCGCAGGACCTATGCCGCAACACCCGCTCCAAAGCTGGTAGTCGCAGTCGGAGACTGCGGCTGCAATGGCGGCATTTTCGGGGAATCATACGCGTCCCTTGGCGGCGTGGATAAAGTCATCCCGGTCGATCTCATCATACCGGGCTGCCCTCCCACGCCGACAGACCTGCTTTTGGGCCTGCTCAAACTAATGGAGAAGATGGGCGCAGGGGCGTAATGGGGAATAGTTTAGACGCCCCTGCCCAATCTCAAGGGGGAACAATCTAATAGCCTGACTTCATCGGCGTTTCAGCAGGCATAGACTTCATTCCCAACGATTTGATATAGGCTACAAGATTTTTCATGTCTGCCGAATGCGGATCGATCGCCTTGCCCTTGTTTGCCATTACAATGCAAACATTGATCGCATCCTGAAGCTTTAGCCATTTACCGCCAGGATTGGCCCACGCCTTCTTGCCCTTCTCACCTGACTTCTCTAGACCCTTTCCATCCGGGTGGCACGAGGCGCATGATACCTCACCGCCAAATGCTTTTGGATCATTGAAAAGGGCTTTCCCCTTCTCTGCATCACCGGCCGCAAAAGCAACAGAGAAAACAAGCCCGATGACTACGAAGGACAATAACACAACCTTCAGATACTTCATTTCAAACACCTCCCTTTAACGTGGATAAGCCCTGAAAAAAAAAGAGCTTATAAATAAAGATACCTGATTAACGCACCAGGCAGTATAGGGATTTGTCTTTTTTTTGGGTCGGTCGGGGTCCGATTCGGGTGTAGGACGGAGCTTACAGAATTACATCTGTCCCCTATCCAATGTCCTGTACTGGATCGCCTCGGCAACATGCCTGCTGTCGATAATGTCGGAGGCGTCGAGGTCTGCGATAGTGCGCGACACCTTGAGAATCCTCGAATAGGCCCGCGCGCTCAGGCCGAGCCTGTGCATCGCAGTATCAAGCAGGCCCTGCGCCTCGGCAGTGAGTATGCAATGTTTTTTCATATGCCTCGTCTTCATCTGGCCGTTTGCAAATATCCTGTCGCTGCCGAAACGCTTCAACTGTCTTTCCCTCGCCGCCGACACACGGCCTCTTATGTGCTCCGATTTTTCTCCGGCATATTCATTGGAGAGTTCCTTATACGGAACGGCAGGCACGTCGATGTGAATATCAATGCGATCCATGAGCGGGCCGGAAACTCGTGAGCGATAGCGAGTGATCATGCCGGGCGTGCATGTGCACTGGTGCCGGGAATCACCGTAGAACCCGCAAGGGCAGGGGTTCATGGCAGCCACAAGTACAAATTGTGCAGGATAAGCCACAGTTGCAACCGCCCGGGACACTGTAACCAGGCCGTTTTCAAGAGGCTGGCGGAGCACTTCGAGCACGTTGCGTTTAAATTCGGGCAGCTCATCCAGAAAGAGTATCCCGTGATGCGCAAGCGACACTTCGCCGGGCCTCGGAAATTGTCCACCACCAATTAAAGCAACATCGGATATCGTGTGGTGCGGCGAGCGATGTGGGCGCACTGCCAGAAGAGACTGGCCGGGAGAAAGCAGACCTGCAACACTGTGTATCTTGGTAGTTTCGAGCGCTTCGTCGAAGGTCATCGGAGGCAGGATCGAAGGCAGTCGCTTTGCGAGCATGGTCTTGCCGCTACCCGGAGGCCCTATCATCAGGATATTATGCGACCCGGCGGCGGCCACCTCAAGAGCTCTCTTTGCATGTTCCTGGCCTTTCACATCACAAAAGTCGTCTTCATAGAGCGAATTTGCAGCCATCGCCGCATCAATATCAATTACGAAACTCTCTTTCCGGCATGCACCGCTCAGAAACTCTATCACCTCCGGCAGGCTCTCCATCCCGAAGACTTCGATGCCGGACACCACAGCAGCCTCGGCGACATTTTCGGTAGGGAGGATTACGCCCTTTGCCCCGCTCTTCTTTGCTTCGAGAGCGATCGGCAAAGCGCCTTTTACCGCTTTAATCCGTCCGTCGAGGGAAAGCTCGCCGGCCATAATGTAGTCGGAAAGTGGATCAGCGGGAATTATCCCTTCTGCCGCCACTACACCTACCGCGATGGGAAGGTCGAAAGATGAGCCCTCTTTCTTCAGGTCAGCGGGTGCGAGATTGATCGTGATCTGCTTAAGCGGAAAGTTGAAGCCTATATTCTTGAGTGCAGCCTTTATGCGGTCACGGCTTTCCTTTACAGCGGCATCGGGAAGTCCGACCATCGAGAAATGAGGCAGACCGCGCGCCGCGATATCAACCTCCACCTCGATGCGATGGGCATCGATGCCGATTACATACGCACTTAAAGCCCGCGCCAGCATGTACTTTTACAGACCTCCGCTACATATCTCGGATGTGTGCACACCTTACATTAGGTTTAATTATAGCAGATATTATGTCGGGAAAGTTGCAGCAGGCGGCAAGAAACAAAATTACATCCGAAACGCCTCGCGGTTACTTACGGCACATGCACTCTCTGCCCTGTCTTGCATTTCTGCGCTCGAACTTTTCCTCGATGTCGCGCAGTATCTGGTGCCTTGTCCTGCCCCACTGGGGTGCAATCAGTATATCGTCCGGGGCTGTGGCAAAAAGGCGCTGAAGGACAATATCAGGAGAGAGTCGCTCTATGAATTCCACCACAAATTCGAGGTACTCATCATACCCGAAAGTGTGAAAGGGCTGAAGCGCGTATTGTCCGGCAAGCACAGTATTTTTTATCACCTGCAGCTGATGTATCTTCAGGAACTCGATCGGAAGCGCGGAAATCTCATCGGCCATTGCAAGGGTCTCCTCGCGCGTCTCAGTCGGGATGCCGACAATGATATGGGCGCCGGTATGAATACCTCTACCGGTTGTAAGCTTCAGGCTGTCGAGAAAGGTTTGATAATCGTGTCCCCTTAGGATATAGTCGAGGCTCTTGTCATACATGGACTGCAGGCCGTATTCAACGAGGATAAAGTGCTCCCTCGCCAGTGATTCGAGAAGGGTGATCTTCTGCGCATCCACGCAATCAGGACGGGTGCCGATGGCAAGGCCGATGACTTCAGGCTCTGCAAGGGCCTCACGATAAAGCCTTTCGAGCTCTTCTACGGGCGCATATGTATTTGTAAACGGCTGGAAATAGACGAGGAATTTTCCGGCCTTATACCTCATGGAGAGATAGCTGATTCCCCTTCTTATCTGGTCCCTTATTGAAAAGCCGGACTTGCAGTCGGAAGGCCTGAAGCTGTCATTGTTGCAATAAATGCAACCTGTGGTTCCAACGGTACCGTCCCTGTTTGGACAGGTGAAACCGGCGTCCACATTGACCTTGTAAACCCCGGTGCCGAATTTCTTTTTCAGATACGGCCCGAAGGCATTGAATCTTGTGCTCATTTTTAATTATCGAGCTTCGGAATCTTTAATGTCAAATGGAACATCTTCTGCTATACTATAGTCAACAAAATAATATCGGGAGGTATCATGCACGATTTGAAAAAGGTTGTCGAAATCAAGGACGGCTCTCTTTTCGTTAAGGACGGCAAGGGCCTAAGAGATATGATGGATAGCCTCATTTACAGCGCCGTGTTCGAGCCCGATGACGCAAAGAGAAAGTCTCTCTTCATCCTCATCAAAGAAATCGCGAAGGCTGCGGGGGCTGTACCCGCCTCGATCCAGGGCTTGTATGAAGAAATGGGTAGGAATTATCCCGGCTTCACTGTCCCGGCGATCAATATAAGGGGGCTGACCTACGATGTTGCAGGGGCGATATTCAGGAAGGCACTGGAGATGAAGGTCGGTCCCTTTATCTTTGAGATCGCAAGGTCTGAGATCGGATATACAAAGCAGCGTCCTCTGGAATATTCTACCGTCATCCTCGCAGCCGCGGTGAAAGCAGGTTATAAGGGCCCGGTCTTTATCCAGGGAGACCACTTCCAGGTTGTGAGGAAGAATTTCCTGAGCGATGCCGAACCGGAATTGAACTATCTGAAAGGCCTCATCGCCGAAGCCATCGATGCGGAATTCTATAATATAGACATCGACACATCCACCATTGTAGACCTTAATCAACCGACGATCAAAGAGCAGCAGCGGCCCAATTTCGAGACGACGGCGAAGCTGGCAGCGCATGTTCGGCAACTGCAGCCTGCCGGTGTCGAGATATCCATAGGCGGAGAGATCGGAGAGATAGGCACTAAGAACAGTACACCAGATGAGGCGAGGGCATATCTCGACGGGATCAAAGAGACCTTAAAGGGCGGCAAAGGCCTGAGCAAGCTGAGTGTGCAGACCGGCACCAGCCATGGCGGTGTGGTTCTGCCGGATGGAACTCTTGCCAAGGTGAAGATCGACTTCGATACCCTCAGGCTGCTCTCGGATACAGCCAGAAAAGAATACGGCCTTTCAGGCTGCGTGCAGCACGGCGCCTCAACGCTTCCCGATGATGCCTTTAACATGTTTCCCGAGACTACAACCTCGGAGGTACATCTCGCAACCGGGTTCCAGAATATTACTTACGACAGTGCACACCTGCCTGCAGCATTCAGGGATGAGGTATACAATTTTATCAAGACGGAATTCGCCAAGGACAAGAAGGAAGGCCAGACTGACGAACAGTTCATCTACAGCACTCGCAAAAAAGGATTCGGCGTCATAAAGAAGAAATGGTGGGACCTGCCATCGGATGTAAAGCAGGGCATAATGAAGGAACTCGAAGGCAAATTCGGCTTCCTGTTTGAAAAACTGAGGGTTTCAAATACCACCGACATTGTGGCCAGGACTGTAAAACCTGTGGCCGTCAAGAAGGCCTTCGACGCTTCACTGCTGGGGTAGCCATGGGGGGAAAGACAAGAGACCTCGTCGGCATTATAGTGGGCGGCGGACCGGCGCCCGGTATAAACGGCGTCATAAGTTCCGCGACGATAGAGGCTATTAATGAGGGCAAGCAGGTTGTAGGAATTGTAGGCGGATTCAAACATCTGTTTGAGGGAGACAAGGACTGCATTATCCCTCTGACCATTGATACCGTCTCAAGACTGCATACCGAGGGCGGTTCGATATTAAGGACATCCCGCGACTATCCCGACAAGTCCAAGGAGAAGTTCAAGATCCTGATGTCAACCCTCAAACAGGCCGGCATCAGGTATCTTATTACAATCGGCGGCGAAGGGACTCTCTTCATGGCTAACTGGATAGAGAGGGAGGCGAGGGGATCGCTGAGCGTCGTGCATGTACCCAAGACTATTGACAATGATATCCCGCTGCCGGGCGGTCAGGCAACATTCGGGTTTCAGACAGCGCGTCATTGGGGTGTCGAGATAGTAAAAAATATTATGGAAGACGCCAAGACTACCGGCAGGTGGTATTTTATAACGACCATGGGCCGTACGTCCGGGTCATTGGCGCTCGGTATTGGAAAGTCGTCAGGTGCGACAGTCACTCTTATAGCAGAGGAATTTCAGACAGCAGCGCGTCCGCTGCAAAAGGCTGCGGATATCCTGACAGGCGCCATAATCAAACGGCTTGCGATGGGCAGGGACCATGGTGTCGCGATTCTTGCCGAGGGCATATGTACAATCTGTCCTGTAGATGAGCTGGCGCAATATGAACACTGCGAGCTTGACGAAACAGGGCGGATGCGGCTGTCGGACATTCAGCTTGGAAGGGTCCTCAGGAACTTCGTCAGAAAGAACCTCGCGGACATGGGGCTGTCGCTCACGATTGTCGACAAGAACGTCGGCTATGAACTGAGGGCTGCCGACCCGATCCCTTATGATGTCGAGTATACGAGAGACCTTGGATACGGCGCTATCCGGTATTTGCTGAAAGGCGGAACAGGTTCGATGATAGTGTTCGACGAAGGTCATTTACGGCCGATCCCGTTTGTCGAGCTATTCGATTTCAATTCCGGACGGGTAAAGGTCAGGACAGTCGACACGACGTCAGAGGCTTACGAAGTGGCAAGAAAATATATGATCAGGCTTGAAAAAGAGGACCTTGAAGACCCTAACCTAAATAGTCTCGCTAAGGTTGTAAATATGTCGCCCAAGGATTTCGCTAAAAGGTTTTCGGATTCTGTTTAACATATTGCAAAGATCAAATACAGCCTTAGCTTGTGAGAAGGCTGCACTATTTTAACAACCTGTACGAGTTGAGAAATACCAGCACGTCCGGCATTATGTGGGCGACAGCTGCTGCGGTCGGAGACAGGATGCCGGTGGAGGCCAGGGTTATCCCGGCCAGGTTGAAGATGATACCGATGGCGAGGTTTTGCCTGATGACGCCAAAGGTTTTTCTTCCTATCGAAATGGCCTCGGGGACCTGGTCCCACTCATCCCTCATAAGCGCCACATCGGACGCCTCGATCGCAACATCCGACCCGACTGCTCCCATCGCAATCCCGACATGCGACAATGCAAGGGCGGGGGCGTCATTGATGCCGTCACCCACCATTACTACGCGCCTGCCTTCGGAGATGAGACTTCGAATCCCTTCAACTTTGTCCTGAGGAAGAAGTCCTGCCATAACTTTCTTGATGCCCAGACTCGATGCCACCTTGCGGGCGGTCATCAGGTTGTCCCCGGTCATCATAACCGGTTCTTTAAATCCCAGAGATTTAAGTCTCCGGACGGCTTCGAAGGTCCCATCCCTCACAATATCCGCAACGCAGACCGCGCCGCATATGCTACCATCTGTAGCAAGCAGAAGAACAGTCTTGCCCTCTTCTTCGCGGGATTGGCAATAATGTTCAACCTCTTCAGGCACCACTATGCCCTTTTGCGACATGATGCCCCTGTTGCCTAGGACCATAAGCCGTCTGTTTACCGTGGCAACAACGCCCATTCCCGGCATGACCCGGCTCTTGTCGGGTTCAGGTATCTTCACGGCTTTTCGCGATGTTTCCCTAAGGATTGCCGTAGCGAGCGGGTGCTCTGAATATTTCTCAACTGATGCAGCAAACGCCAACACCTCATCCCCGGTCAGTTCACCAAAACCTTCGATATCTGTCACAACCGGCTCCCCGAGCGTCAGCGTACCGGTCTTGTCCATGACTATGGTATCAACCCTGGCGAGTGCCTCAAGATAGCGTCCGCCCTTAATGATAATGCCTCTCCGCGCTGCGGTCCCCATGCTCGCTACTACCGCTAATGGCGTAGCGATGGCGACGCTGCATGGACATGCAACTACGATGACTGCTATGGCGTTTCTGATTTCTCCGGTAAGCGCATATGTCGCAGCCGCTATCAGCAAAATCGCCGGGGTGAAGTACGAGGCAAACCTGTCGGCGATCTTTTGCACCGGGGCCTTTGTCGCCTCGGCCTCTTCGACAAGCCTGATGATCCTGGCATATGTAGTATCTTCGCCTGTGTGGAGTACCCTGATGAAAAGCACCCCGGTCTGGTTTATGGTCGCGGCAAAAACAGAATCTCCGGCTTTCTTTTCGACCGGAAAGGGTTCTCCTGTAATCGGCGCTTCGCTCACGCCTCCGCTGCCGGAAATGATGACCCCTTCCACCGGGATCTTCTCACCCGGCCTGACGACGACAATCTCCCCTTTCCTGACCTCGGAAACGGGAATGACAAACTCCTGACCGTTTCTCTGGACACTGGCAGTCTTGGGCGCCAGATCGACCAGATCCTTTATAGCCCGGCGGGATTTTTCCATGGTGAAGGAGTCGATATATTCGGATATGAGCATGAAGAATGCGATGATTGCGGCAGACCGTAGCTCGCCGATGGCTGTGGCAGATGCCACTCCGATAGCCATAAAAACTTCAGCAGTGATATTTTTTTGCGTAAGGTCGAGGGCAGCCCTCTTAAACAGCGGATAACCGCCAATCGCGATGGCCAGGATATCGAACATATAGACAGGAAAAATTCTGACGTATTGGCCCGCAAAGGATAGAACTATCATGAGAAGGACAAATCCAATTCTCCAGAAAGGTGATATGACAGCTTCCGCCTCTTCCGCTTCGGTTCCTGCAATGCGGTATCCGAGGTCTATTATACCCTGCTCGATGCTTGTCTGCCGGATTAATGAAGAATCGAAATCCACTTCGACCTTTTCAGCGCCGAGATATACCACTACCGATTCAATCCCTTCACGGCGGAGGAGGGTCTTTTCTATTTTTTCGGCACACGATGCACAGTCGAGGCCTTTAACCTTTATGGTTGCATGTTGCATTATTCGTGCAGTCCTTTAAGCGGTGATCCTTCATTATTATGAAAAAAAGATGCTATATGTCAAGCTGTGAAGGTAGCTAGTGTTGTCTTGCAAACCCAGACGAAATATATGAATTATATAAGGCAGTGGGCCACTTTCAGGCGGAAGAGATTAGTCCCTGTGCAATTGCTCGAACCCTTTTTTGTCGATATTATTGCTCTATTTTCTGCCAGAATACTCCGAACCGGCTCACTCAGGCCCTTCCGTCTTAAAGTGGCCCACTGCCTTAACGGCCTAAAACTTGACGATGAAAAAGGATTTCCCGTATAGTATATATCTGTTTTGGACGGGCCATTAGCTCAGTTGGTAGAGCAGCTGACTCTTAATCAGCGGGTCGGAGGTTCGAATCCTCCATGGCTCACCAGTGAAAAGTGGAGGGCTGCAGATCATCCTGCGGCCCTTTTTTTATTTCGGAAGCTGTTGTCTGCCAGCCTTTGAATTATCTCTATTTCCTCAACGTCCTGATCTTTGCGAGCTCTTCCTGGTACCCGTAAATATGCGCCCCTGCGCTGTAAGCGTACATCGCCCCATTTCCAAGTCCCGTTTCACCGGCGACATATTGTTTTAACAGTTCCAGCCCTCCCAGGTTGGAGGGGAAGCCGGCCCAGAGGTCCCAGGAACGGAAATATGCCGTAACTGTCAGCTTCATATCTTTACCGTCCGGTATCGCCTTGAAGTCAAGCAGTCTGAGGCATGGCGGATCGAGCTTGCCGTCTTTTCCGTAACAGACATCGTAATCTTCCGGAGTGCCTACCTCAACTACAGCCTGATTCGTGAGCGGCGTTTCCCTGAGCATTTCTATTGCCCTTTGGAGTTGTGTCCCTCCCCTGGGCATCGGATAATGTATCCTGCTTGAGTATCTGTACGTCTCGTTTTCGGAGAGGTCGGGATCCATCAGGTAGTTGGCAAAATAGTCCTCTATATATTCCATGGAGGTAGGCGCTGGCAACCCGAGAGCAGGCGGAATTACCGGCACAATGTCTACACCCGGGTGTTCAATGTATACACCGATCCCCGAATACTGAAGTCTGTATTGTTCTTTTTCAAAAGATCCGCGCTGAATTTGTTGCGTATAGGAGTGATCGAATACATTGTAGATAAGCTGAAACCAGGCATCCGATATCGTCTTGGCTTTTAAGAATAAGGGTTCCATTATTTTCCCCCGTTGATTTGGGTATTATTATAAGCCTTCAATGCAAACGCTGCAACAGCATGTTGAAAAAGAAGCTTCCTCCGGCATATTTTCGCATCACGCATCAATGTGTTATTCTTTTATTTGAATATGTTCAAGCTTGTTCCCCGTACTGTAAATCGCCTGCTTTTACTTTTGACAATGGTTTTAGTCCTCCGGGCCGTTTTATCATTTGCGGGCGATCAGGGTGGAGACCCGGTCACCCTAATAGACAAGTACCACAAGTTTGAAGAATCCCTTGCCAAAACCAGTCCGGGAATACAGGTCCATCTCTATTCAGATATACAAAAGAATTCTTCGAGCGCTGATATTTATGGCATTTTCGATCACCCTTTCGACATTGTCGAAAAAGCGCTTTCAGAGCCGTCCGAGTGGTGTGAAATTGTATTGCCGCATATCAATATCAGGGCTTGCACAAGCAGTAACACCGGAAGCAATTGGCTGCTGACCCTTTACAATGTGACCAAATATTATCAGCCCATCGAGGAAGCTACCCAGCTGAAATATAGCTACTATCTCCTTGCGCGCCGTCCCGATTATATGGACATTCTTTTCAGGGCAGATGACGGACCGTTTCATTCTCACGATCACCGACTAAAGATTGAAGCCATGCCGATTGGCCAGGATAAAACATTTGTCCACCTGAGTTATTCTTACCGTTATGGCACTTTTTCATATATGACCATGAAGAGCTACTTCGGCCTTTTCGGCGGAAAGCGGGTCGGCTTCAGTACAACAGGTGTCGACTCCAAGGGCGGGCCGGTTTATGTATCGGGCCTTAAAGGCGCGGTTGAACGAAATGTTATGCGGTATTATCTGGCAGTCGAGGCATACCTGGACACTCTGAAATATCCTGCGGAGCAGCGGTTTGAAAAACGAATAAGCCACTGGTATGACCTTACGGCACGCTTTAAACGGCAGCTTTTTGAAATGGAAAAAAAGGAGTATCTTGATTATAAAAGGCGAGATATCAAGAACCAGATGCTTCTCCAGAATGCTTACAAACCCCAATAAAGCAGAGCGGCCGATCTTTTCCATTGTTCGCAACTTTTTCGAAATTGACATTTTCTAAATTTTCTATTGCAGAACATTTTTCAATAGAGTAATATTGAGGCTAAGAATAATCAGGATGGCTGATGCGGGACAATGGCCGGCGCTGATCGCGCCGATTTTATCAGGAAACCTGTAATTGTGCAGCACGCTCATCTAAGGAGGGGGGAAATGGCATATTGTCCGCAGTGTAAAACACAGTTGGCGGCCGGATTGGCTTTTTGTACGGAGTGCGGCGCCGCTGTCGGTGCAGCTGCCAAGGAAGAACCTGAACAATCTTCACATCACTCATCCATTCAAAGTGTATCCGACAGCATAACCGAGAAGCTGGGCCTTGAAAAGATAGACCAGTTTTCTCTTTCAAAATTTTTTTCCGAGGTTTTCAGCAAGCATAATCCGGATGAAGTTGAAAGGCTGCTTTCAGTAGGCACCCCCGATACGACCCCACCACCTTCCGCGTCGATGGGCATAATGCCGAATCCCTGGATCTTTTTCAGGGTGCTGTGCGGAACCATTGTTGCTTATTTGATATTTGTTTATGCGTGGAATACGTATAACAACCCCAACATGGTCCCGGGTCTTATAGTAATCGGGTCGCTTGCCGTCCCTTTCTCCATAGTTATACTGTTTTTTGAATTGAACACACCGAAAAATATTTCGATACTCAAAATTGTGCAACTAGTGATGATCGGAGGTGCACTCTCTCTTCTGCTGTCCCTGATTCTTTTCTCGAATGCGGCTTTTCTCGTCAGCACCTTCGGGGCCTCGTCAGCGGGGATAATCGAGGAAATCGGCAAACTTGCCGCGCTGCTTTTTGTCATGCGCAACGTTAACGTGGACCGCTACCGGTATCGACTTAATGCACTGCTGCTGGGTGCAGCAATCGGCGCCGGATTCGCAGCATTTGAATCGGCAGGATATGCATTCAGGGTAGGGCTGCAGTCAGGGTCGAGCGCCATGCTCGATGTCATTCTTCTCCGGGGTGTGCTGGCCCCGTTCATGCACATAGCCTGGACATCCATTGCAGCTTCTGCTTTCTGGATTGCCCGCCCTCAATATAAAACTACATTTAAGACCCTTCAGTCGACCCAGTTTCTCAAAGTCTTTGCGATCCCAGTTGTGCTGCATTTCATCTGGAACTATCGCCTGCCATTCGAGCTGAATGTGTTTATCAAGGCCGGGATACTGGGATTTATCGCATGGGTTGTAATCATAAGCCTTGTGCAGTCGGGGCTGAGGGAGATGTCGAGATTGCCGCTGACCGAAGGCAGCGGAGAAACCGCGTCATAGATTTGCCGCAACCCGGACCTATACAACTGATATGGAATTGCGGGAAGGCAGAAGCCGGGCCGGCCTAATTACTGCGGATGGCTGAATTCACGCATCCAGAATTTCCCTGACCTTGTTCAGCAGGTCGTGCGGTGACATAGGTTTTGAAATGAAACCCATTCCGGCGTCGAGAATGCCCTTTCGGTGAATGATATCTGCAGTATATCCGCTGGTGAACA
>DATJOY010000195.1:0-3506 GCA_035506695.1 Dissulfurispiraceae bacterium | reverse complement strand
TGCTGAGAGTTATTTAGGGTTCCACAAGAGGTAGGATGCAATTCATGGTAACGAGATGTCGGCTTATTGATGAAACGTGTTTTCAACTATTCAGCACATTAGGGCGTCTGCGCCTTGATTTTTGGGACACTTTATTTTTAAATTGAATGAATCATGAAATCATTTTTTGACAGAAAGCGGATAGTCAGTTTTGTCTTTCTTCTTTATTTTTCCGTTTATGCTGCGTCACCCATTTGCTCATTCATCGACAAGCGTGCATCACTGCGCGGATGTGGCGAGGCTGAATCGCCGGCGGATTACAGCAGGGACTTTCATATTTACCTTTATGATCTCATCTGTTCCAATTTATTCGACTGGAACAATGCCGGTGCCCAGAAGACTGCCTCCGGCGTTATCCTGCTTAAAAAAAGGGCGGTCCTGTCCGATGAAACGGCCAAGCTTATCAGGCTTTCGGATGTATTAAGCGAAAACGATAATCCCCCTCTATTTAGCACAGGTATTGCAGGGCCCCTGCATTATCTTTCTCCTGCAGGCAGTCCGTGGATTTTCTCCGGATTATATTCAGGATTGTCACCTCCCAGGGCAGCTTAAGCAACTCCAATCCATATTGGTCTTCTTTTAGGAGACAACGGTACATTCGCGCAAAAGACCGACCAGCATCGGGCCGGACCGATTTTAGTCCGGTTTAAAGTCGTCTTTTGCCTTTAAAGGAGATAACATGAAAAAGACAATCTATGTTTTGCTTGTATTGGTTGTGATAGTTGCCGGCTGCGCAAGCCGGCAGGAAGTACAAAGTGAAAAGCCGGAACAGAAGGCCGCACCGGCAGATCAGAAGAAGGTTGAAAAGTCGCCTGCGGAGAGTAAGGCCGCCAGTGAAAATGTAAGCGAAAAGCAGCTTGCAGAGGCACAGCAGTTGCTGAAGAAATTGCAGGCCCGGATAAAAGATGTGCATTTCGATTTCGACAAATACAGCCTGAAGGATGATGCCAAGCCGGCCGTCAAAGAGCTGGCGGACATCCTCGTTAAGCATGTGAATCTGAAGGTCGCAATCGAGGGCAACTGTGATGAAAGGGGAACAGCCGAATATAACATAAGCCTTGGTGAAAGAAGGGCACAGGCTGTCAAGGAATACCTGGTCTCTCTTGGTGTTTCGTCGGGCAGGATAGAGACTACGAGTTATGGAAAGGAAAAGCCGCTATGCAGTGATCATAACGAGGATTGCTGGGCTAAAAACAGAAGGGCTCACATGGTGCTGAATTAGGTGCAATGCTGCAAACGAGGCCTGCGTGTATGCGCGGGCCTTTGTTTGCGTCCATTCGCTTCTCAACAGCTCATCCTCTTCACGTTTACGGTTTGTAATGCTCCGACAAGGTCAGGATCCTTATTGCGCCGGATAGTTTGAGTATTGTGACGGTGATCTCAATGTATTTGACCTGCCCTCCAGGGTAACATAATCAATCTCAAGCTTGCGAACTGAGCCCTGCTCTGCGCTTTTGATGTGATGCGAATGATATTTATACTCTTAATAGATTCCCGTTAATTATGCAGTCTCCATGGAGGCACTATGTCAAACAGGCTCTCGAAGTCTAAAAGCCCCTATCTCCGCAAGGCGCAGGACCAGCCGGTTGACTGGTATGAATGGGGTGACGAGGCCTTTGCCAGGGCGCGGGAACTGGACCGTCCAGTGCTTCTTTCGGTTGGAGGTGTCTGGTGTCATTGGTGCCATGTGATGGCCCATGAAAGCTTTGAGGATGCGGAAATCGCAGCTTTGATCAACGCGCATTATGTGGCGGTAAAGGTAGACCGAGATGAACGGCCCGATATCGACCGGCGTTATCAGGATGCGGTTATAAAGATAACCGGCAGCGGAGGATGGCCGCTCACCGCTTTTCTTACGCCGGAAGGCAAGTTCTTCTATGGGGGGACATATTTTCCGCCTGAAGACGGGATGGGAAGACCGGGCTTCAGGACATTGCTCTCCAAGATTGCGGAATTCTACCGTAATGACAAAAAGCGGATAGAGGAGGTCGCTGCGGAGCTTTACCATAATACTGCGACAGACGCTGAGGCCGGGACTAAGTCAGACATAAGTGCGGAACTTATTCGGCAGGGAGTTTCCGGTATTATGCCGGCCCTGGACACGAGGTATGGAGGCCTTGGCAATGCGCCGAAATTCCATCATGCCTCCGCCTTTGAATTCCTTATCAACTATGAATTTTTCAGCGGGGACGAATCCATCCGCAAGTCGATTGTCACCGCACTTGACGGCATGGCCGCGGGTGGAATCTACGATCACCTGCTCGGAGGGTTCTTCCGGTATTCGACAGACGAGAGATGGCTGGTGCCTCACTTCGAGAAGATGCTTTATGATAATGCAGAATTGATGAAGTTATATGCGATCGCGCACCGCGTGTTCGGCAAAGGACTTTATCTTTCGGTGGTGCAGGGGATTGAAGACTATTATAAAAGATACGGCTGTGACGAGGAGGGAGGTTTCTATGCTTCGCAGGATGCCGACATCGGTGTTCTCGACGAAGGAGGTTATTACACATTCTCTTCGGAAGACCTGACTTCCATTCTTGCACCGGAAGAATTTAAGGCCGCAAGCCTCTATTTCGGGATAGACACTGCCGGGCGCATGCACCACGATCCTGCAAGGAACGTCTTGTTTATAGACAAGAGACCGGAAAGCATTGCAGAAATTATGCATCTTCAGGTTGCTCAGGCGGAAGAGGTGATAAGGTCTGCAAAGGAAAAGATGCTTAATTACAGGGAGCAAGCCAGGAAGATGCCCTTCATCGACAAGACCATCTATACCAACTGGAACGGCCTTATGATAGAGGCCCTCTGTACAGCGGGAAATCTGTCAGGCAGCAGCGAATACATCGAAATGGCAGAGAAAACGGCGAACAGGATCCTCGGCGAATATTATGCCGGGGGCCGGTTAATGCACGCAGGCGGAGTGGCCGGCTTCGCAGAAGATTACATTTTTTTTGCGCAGGGCCTGATCGAACTTTATCAGTCAGTCCAGCAGGAAAGATATCTTCAGATAGCCGCAGAACTCATGGATGGTGCGATTAAATTATTCTGGGACGATGAAAACGGGGGCTTCTTCGATGCCGAAAGAGGGGGGCCGGGATATCTCGGGATCGGCATGAAAAATATCCACGATAGCCCGGTCCGGTCGGCCAATGGAGCGGCCCCTCTCGTGCTGATGCTTCTGTCGGTGGCAACGGGGCGGACGCATTACGCCGGATATGCCGAAAAGAACCTCAAAGCCTTTGCGGGCCTGGCTGAGGGATATTCCGCATTTTCACATTCGTATCTGATCAGCCTTCACGCGTTCCTCACCGGCATATACAAGGTTGAGACCTCTGAATTTTTTGAACAGGCGCTGCGGCATTTCAGGCCTTATAAATTCGTCATTAAAAAGGAGATCGAAGGTGTCCTGGTATGCGAGAAAAATTCCTGTTGCAGATATGACGAATACCCGGCAGCCGGACCTG
>DATJOY010000194.1:0-7980 GCA_035506695.1 Dissulfurispiraceae bacterium | reverse complement strand
TTATAGAACCATGAAAATTCTGATTGCCGCCGGACCATTGCATACGGTAACGGAATTGCAGGCCATTCTTAATGAAGAAGGCCATGAGTGTTTCGTCGTGGAAGACAGCCACAAGGTCGTAGAAACCGTCTACGTCGAGCTCCCCGAACTTGTCATGCTCGATATAACGCTTTCCCGGCCGTCATCGATCGAGATGCTCTTGCAGCTCAAGTCTGCGCCGTCGACGAGGGATATCCCGGTTTTCATCATATTGTCCGGGAAGTCCGTCCGAAAGATGGCGAAATGTTACGAGTTCGGGGCTTACGATTATATATCGCGTCCATTTTTCAGGGAAGAGGTTATAGCAAGGACCCGGAACATCGGATATGTCTGCGATAAAATGAAGGAGGTTGAGAAGCTTTTTGTCAGGGACTATCTCACCGGCCTTTATAACCGGAAATTCTTCATGGAGAGGCTTGACGAAGAGCTGGCCTGGGCAGGTCGGTACGGCGAGCCGCTCTCATTCGTCATCCTTGACATAGACCACTTCAAAAAGGTCAACGACACATATGGTCACAGTTGCGGCGACGAAATCCTGGTGCAGCTGTCGAAGACCCTCGGTCCCGCCCTGCGTGCCCACGATATACTCGCCCGGTACGGAGGCGAGGAATTTGTGGTGTTGCTTGCCAATACTGATATTGATGCAGCCGTGACCGTGGCCGAGAAATTAAGGGCTGCCGTGCAGGAGAATGATTTTTTCTGTCCGGACATGTCGATCGCACTGCCGGTCACCATCAGCGTGGGCGTTGCGTGTACCGACGGAAACTTCGATATTACGCCCGACAGTCTTATCAAACGGGCCGATGGGGCCCTTTATGAGGCCAAGGCTGCAGGAAGAAACAGGGTGAAATGCCATAACGAGACGGGCAAGGCGGTGGACCATGAAGGTTAATTTCCTGACCAAACTGAATACCTGGCTTTTCGTCGTCCCGGTGCTTCTCATACTGGTTGCATACTTCGGCATCGGCACATGGTTCTATTTTTCCGGCGCAAGCTATGTGCTTAAAGACTTTCATGCCGCGCAGCTGATGACGGTGTTGTCCGACAAGAAAAATTCCGTCGAACTCTGGATCGATGTAAAGAAAAAGGCACTTGAAGAACTGTCCAAAAGCAGCGTGCTTTCCGACAATCTGAAGAAGATTGCCGAAGGAGAGGCCGCGCCGGAGGCGGGGCAGAACATCTCCAGGTTCATCGAGGAATTCGGCCAGTTCAGGTCGGTCTCATTTCTGTCAGCCACCGGCACGGTATTGTGGAGCACAAATGCCGAATTGGCGGGCCGGGAGTGGCCGGACAAGGACATTTTCACAAAAGGCCTGGGCAGGTCGGACGTCATTTACGGCAAGACCGGTTCCGCCACAAATGCTGACGGTCTGCTTTTTTCGATGCCCCTTGCGATCAGTGGAGAGCAGCAGATATTGATCATAGCACAGCCGAATGCGGCGGACATGGCGTCCTCTTTGAAGGTGGAAAAGGGTTTTTACGAAACAGGGAAGGTCGCGGTAATAGATGGAATGGGCAGGGTGGTGGCTTCTAAGGATGCAACCGATCTGGGCAACGTCCGTTACAACGTACGCCCGGCCGGGCTTGAAGGCGTCGATTACCGGGACGGGCTCTTCTATTCGGTTGTCCCGCTGAGAAACGGGCAGCTGAAGCTGATTGCCACGCTGGATGCTGCTGAGGCGGCAAAGCCGCTGCGCCCGCTGAAAACAGTATATTTCTCTTTTGCCGCGCTTATTATTGTGGCGATTCTTTTGCAGGGATTTTTTGTTGCACCGCGCCTTATCGGCAAGCCCCTTTCTAGGCTTGTGAAGGCGACCCGTTCCATTGCCGACGGCGACCTCCGCTCGGTCAATCTCAGGAAAGGATATGTCGGCGAACTCAAGGCCGTTGCTGAAGGAGTTGCGCAGATGGTCGTCATACTGAACAAGCAGTGGGCCCCAGCGGGCAGTCAGGCCCAGGGCCAGGATATGCAACTGTCGAGGGTGCCATCCGCCGATGCTGCCTGGCCGGAGATATCGAGGTCGCTGATCACCCTGCTCGACGACATGGCAGGAAGGTTGCAGGCGCAGGCAGCGGGCAAGGACTGCCCTGGTGCATTGGAGCAGATAAAGGGACTTGCCATGTCGCTCGGAGATATCAGCGCGGTGATGAGGCTGAAGGGCGGGCAGGACAAGTTGCTGAAGAGGGAATTCGGGATTTGCGATATTTTGAAGGACGCCGAGGAATCGTGCCGCAACATGATGACCGGAAAAGAGATAGCGATTATAACGGAATGTGCGGAGCCGTCGGACCGGATGACTGCGGTATCCGATGCCGGATTGATGAAACGGCTCTGTTCCGCGGTCCTGAGGAATGCGATAATAAATACAGAGGTCGGGACTATTACCCTGCTGGCGTCCATTATCAGCCGGGACGGGACGAAGGACATCGAATTGTTGTTTTCCGACACAGGCTCCGGGCTTGAAGCGGCAGCGACAGAAAAAATAATGAAGGCGGGCGTCTATTCCGCTCAATACATCGATCTTTGCATCGGGAGGGACCTGGCAGCATTGCTTGGAGGCGGGATGTCGATAGAAAGCACTGCCGGAAAGGGCTCTCTCGTTACTGTGATCATCCCTGCGGAAAACTTGCCTGACGCCCCCATTGCGGAAAAGGTTTCGTAGTCTGTCGTGCTGAAGATTTCTGCCTGTTCATTGAAATTTGGACAGAGAGGCATATTTTGATAAAGTATTTCTTAGTCGAGGGCCGGAGGGTTACTGTGGTTTCAGACAGCAACTGCAAGGGGTGGACTCGATAATCTCCGGACGTAAAGGAGCTAATATTGGAAAGCAGAGAGAAGAAAAAGGGCATTGTCGAAAACATTTGGGGGTTGTTTTCGTCCGTAAAGCTTGCAGTTATAGTCTTTTCGGTCATTTCAGCAACTTCCGTCATCGGGACTATTCTTGAGCAGCAGGCGGAGCCGGCGCGAAATATCAAGCTTCTGGCCAAATTCTTCGGGGATTCGGCGGCGCCGTCGGTTTTCGGGGTGCTCGATTCCATGGGCTTTACGGACATGTTCAGCTCATGGTGGTTTATGGGCCTGCTGTTTATATTTGCCGCCAATCTGATCGTTTGTTCGATCGAGAGGCTGCCCAGGATATGGAAGATCGTCAGGGAGCCGATCAAGCCCCTGAACGAGGAGCGCCTTAACACTGCAACTCATAAGCGAGAGATTACACTCAGGGGAAAAGCCGACAGGGCGCAGCAGAAAAGCCTGGAAGGGTTGAAAAAGATCGGCCTGAGGGGCAGCCTCCGCAAGGACGGTGATGCCGCCCAGATATGTGCCGAACGCGGCAGATACAGCAGGCTCGGCGTCTACGTAACCCATCTGAGCATACTCCTGATCCTGATAGGCGCTGTGGTCGGCATGAAATTCGGGTTCAACGGCCATCTCAACCTACTCGAAGGCACATCGTCTGCCGTTGCTTTCAAAGGTAACGGTCAGGAAATCCCGCTGGGCTTCGAGATACGCTGCGATAATTTCGAAGTATCATTTTACCCGGATTCAGAAAGCCCTAAATCATACAAGAGTGAACTTGTTGTCCTGGAGCAGGGCCGGGAGGTCATGAAACAGGAGATCGAGGTAAATACGCCCCTCAGGTACAAGGGGATAACTTTCTATCAGTCAAGTTACGGTTTTTCGCCTAACAGAAATGCCCTCTTCAAACTTGCGGTCACACCGACAAACGGCAAGGCACAGGAAATCTCGATCAGGTTCGGCCAGCCTTTTGCGATCGAGGGCACCAGTCTTACCGGCACGGTGGTGGATTTCAGCCCGGCACTTGCAGTCGACAATTCAGGAAAACTCTTCACATTTGCGGAATCCATGATCAATCCAGCGGTATTTGTCGAGGTGTCCGATGCAGGCAAACCGGTGTTCAGGCAGTGGCTGCTCAAGAGGTATCCCGATTCCTGGAAGACACCTCTCGGCACCATGGAATTCAAAAACCTCTGGGGAGTTCAGTATACCGGCCTCCAGGTCAGGAAGGACCCCGGTGTATGGATCGTTTACCTGGGCTGCATCGTGATGGCCATAGGACTCTACGCAGCATTTTTCATGAACCATGCGAGGATCTGGATAGGGATCAGGGAAGAGAAGAACAATACCAGGCTCGTAATCGTTTCCAACATAAACAAGAACAGAATCGCCTTTGAACAGAACATCGACAAACTTGTCAAACATCTGGAAGAGAAGGCCTAGATTCCGGAAGGAATAACGGAGGGTTTTTATGGATAGTTCCTTTTTTTTCGGCGTTGCCACAATTGCATATATACTGGCGATGGTCGCCTATATAGTTTATCTCGCATTCAGGCATGCAACTATAGGGATCATCGCAACGACTGCTACAGTCGCGGGCTTCGTTTCCCAGACGATCGCCTTCGGCATGAGATGGAACGAATTCGCCGCCATCGGGCATCTCGGTTTTCTGAGGTCGATACCGCTGACGAACCTCTATGAGTCGCTCGTCTTCTTCGTCTGGTGCCTCATACTCGGCTATCTTGTTATAGAATGGAAATACAAGACCCGCTCGTTTGGGGCCTTTATCACGCCCATCGCCGGGATGGTGCTGGCCTTCATAAGCATCGGCGGCGTGTCGGCGGAGATACATCCGCTGGTGCCGGCGCTCCAGAGCAACTGGCTTCTGGCCCATGTCACGATGAGCTTTCTTGCCTATGCCGCGTTTGCCATTTCTTATGCAACCGCTATTATGTACCTTGCCGTGACTGCCGATGACCGCAAGAGCGTGATTTATCTTTTCTGGACGGTGACGCTTGCACTCTTCGCAGCTTCCATAATAGCAATGGGCATTGATTTCGTCTCGCTCAGGATAACCGCAAAGTCCCCTGAGGCATTCATCCAGAACTATCTGTTCAAGGCCACCTTCCGGAGCAGCTCTGGTGCGGTGGTGGTAATGAGCAGCGCGGCCCTTGCGGCATTCGTATTTTTTGTCTGGAGGTACGGATACCTGCTCAAGAAACTGATCACCTCTTTTTCGTTGACCTCGGATACGCTCGACGACCTTACTTACAAGTCAATCGCGATAGGGTTCCCGATATTCACGCTCGGCGGACTGATATTCGGCGCCATCTGGGCGGACCAGGCCTGGGGTAAATACTGGAGCTGGGACCCCAAGGAAACGTGGTCGCTTATCACGTGGTTCGTCTATGCGTTTTATATCCATGCAAGGCATATACGCGGCTGGAGAGGCAGGAAGATCGCCGTGCTGGCCGTGATAGGTTTCGTCTGCACCATATTCACCTATCTTGGCGTCAATCTGCTGCTGAGCGGGCTCCATTCCTACGGCAGCGGCGGCATGTAGCGCGCAGCTTGAAGTATCGGACTCTTTCGCGCTGAATTGGTCCTTGTCTTACTTGAGGGCTTGCGGGCGTAATGATAAATCTTCTGCCTCAGGTGAAAACTGTTTTATCCTATCGGGCGGCCCTGAGAACTCAGACAGCGCGTTTCGAGTCGAATACTTCAAGCAGCGCCTGATTCTAGATAAGTGATAAAGTAACTGCTGATATGATTATTCTCGGTATTGACACATCCTGCGACGATACGTCGGCTGCCGTAGTGCGCGACGGCTCCATGATACTCTCTAATATAGTTTCTTCGCAAACTGAAATCCACAGGAAGTACGGAGGCATCGTCCCGGAACTTGCATCCCGCAGGCATATAGAGATGATCTGGCCTGTTGTGGACGAGGCGCTTTTCGCAGCCGGATATTCGCTTGACAAAACAGACGCCATCGCTGTCTGCCAGGGGCCGGGGCTGATCGGATCCCTGCTTGTCGGATGCGGTTTTGCTAAGGCCGTATCATATGCGAAAAAGATACCCATCGTAGCCGTCAACCACCTGGAAGGGCATATATTCTCTGTCTTTCTCGAAGCAGAAATACCGGAATTCCCGTTCCTGTCCCTTGTGGTATCGGGCGGCCACACGAGTATTTACCTGGTCGAGGAATTCGGCAGGTATCGGGAGCTGGGCAGAACAAGGGACGACGCGGCCGGAGAGGCTTATGACAAGGTGTCCAAACTTCTGGGGCTCGGTTATCCCGGCGGGCCTGTCATTGACCGGCTTGCAGCAGAGGGCGACGCAAAGGCCTTCAATTTTCCGCGCGCGTATATACCTGAATCCCTTGATTTCAGCTTCAGCGGCCTGAAAACTGCGGTCAGGAACAAGCTGATGGAATCGCGTTCACATCTCGAAATGTCCGGCAAAGCTGACCGGCCTGATGATACATTTATAGGGGACATTGCCGCGTCATTTCAGGCCGCGGTGACGGACGTTCTTGTCAGGAAGACTGAATGGGCCATGGGCAGGACCGGCATCAGGATGGTTACACTTTCAGGTGGTGTAGCTGCAAACTCAGAACTCAGGACACGCATGGAAAAAATGGCGGTCGCAAAGGGTGCGGAACTCTTCCTGCCGTCGAGGCAGCTCTGCACCGACAACGCTGCGATGATAGCAGCCGCAGGATATCGCCGCTTCATGGCTGGAGAGCGGGCCGGACTCGATCTCAACCCCAGAGCGTATTTGCCACTGGGAGCATAGCGACTGAAGGAGGATTTATGATCTTGGGCATAATGTCCGACACGCACGACAATCTCGACTATCTGAACAGGGCCCTCGTTTTATTTGAGAAGAAAGGGGTCGAGCACATCATTCACGCCGGAGATTTTACCTCGCCGTTCACTTTCTTTAAAGCGATGAATAAATTTGCGGGCGGTTTCACGGGCGTCTTCGGCAACAATGACGGGGACAAGGTCGCTTTAAACAACCTGTACCAGGGCAGGATCTATACTCAGCCCCATATATTCGAGCTGGGCGGCAGGAAGATTGTCGTGATGCATGAACCGGATGTCGCAGATGCCCTGGCCGACAGCGGCCATTTCGACCTCGTCGTCTTCGGTCATACGCACAGGCCTGTCCTGAAGAGGGTCAAAAATACGCTTGTGATTAATCCGGGAGAGATTGCCGGATGGCTATACGGAAAAACTACGGCTGCAATAGTGAATCTCAGGACCATGGAAGCGGAGATACTGGACATCGTCTGATTTACGAATGAGCTTGTCTGACTGAATGCCGAAGGGAGGGATGCCCCAAAGTCTTTCTAATGCGATGTGAAACCATATTCAGTGGCGAATTGCAAGATTTCATTCAATGTGTATCCTTGTTTATGATCTGCCTGTTGAATATGAAAATCAGCTATAGTATCGCTATAAAGCCTTTAGGGCATCCCTCCCTTCGGCATTCCTGTTTTTGAGAATTCCTATATCTCGAATTCCTCTCCTTTATGGGGCACATGCGTTATCAGGCCTAATTTCTGTCCGACCGTTTCTGAAAAGTCGAGCGCTACCGCCTCTTCGCCGTGGACTATGAAGACTTCCGGTTTGTTTCCAAAGCCCCCGATCCATTCCATCAGTTCCTTCCGGTCGGCGTGCGCAGAAAAGCCGTTGATGGTATAAATGCGCGAGCGGACCGCTATGGGCTCGCCAAGGACCGGAACCTTTTTTGCGCCCTCGACTATCTCCCTGCCGAGTGTGCCTTCAGCCTGGAACCCCACAAAGACGACGCTGCATTCCTGCCTCCAGAGGTTGTGCTTCAGATGGTGCTGAATCCGGCCTCCTTCGCACATGCCGCTCCCCGCGATTATTACGGCCCCGGAGCGAATGCTGTTGATCTTCTGCGAATCGGCTACAGATTCGGAGAAATGGAGCTTCATCCCGTTGGTCTTGCGCTCTTTCAGCATCCTGAGCGCCTCTTCATCGTACATTTCCGGATGGGCAAGATAAATTTTGGTCGCCTCTTCGGCGAGAGGACTGTCTACGTAAATCTCAATCGGGCCGAGTCTTTTCTGTCCGACGAGCCTGTTCAGGATGTACAGTATGTCCTGGGTA
>DATJOY010000193.1:0-9838 GCA_035506695.1 Dissulfurispiraceae bacterium | reverse complement strand
GATTACAAAATAGAATATGTCCCTGATTCAGTCATATATCATAAATTATCGTCTTTCAAGTCTCGCCTTAAAAGGCGGCTCATGACTTTAAACAGGTATAAAATATTTTTTGGTCATTTTCCGGCAAGGGAGATTGTACAGATATTCCCTCTGCTTACACTTCATCGCGCTATGATATCCCTAAGTCATTTGGTAAGACTTGATTTCTGGTTGTTTGCAATGGAAATTGGGATTCTGATAAAGAGCTGGTGTCTTCTTCCTGTGACCGTTATTAGGAGAACCCGCGAGTATAAAGAAGGCGTGAATACGAATCGATTTTGGGAGAAGATTATACACAAAATGGGGAGGCCGCCTTTTAAGACATATCCATATTCAAAGAATATGTTGTCGCCTTAATCTGCCGTCAAAGGAAAGCAGGAAATTGTTCTCGAATCTCCGCCATCTTGTGAGCTTTATCCAGTCCCATAATGCGCGCACCCGGTCCAATTCCATTTTTGCTGAACCACTCTCTCGGCATCTCCAGCACGTACCTCACCAGCACTTCAGCGCAATGGTAAGTAAGGGAGCCGGGCTGCATATCGTCAATATTGACTATGGTTCCGCGGTCTTTGATGAAGGCGACGCTAAGGGGGATATATGTGTTTTTCATCCACATGCAGTACTTCTGCGCATCGGGAAAGACAAAGAGCATGCCCCGACCGGGCGGCAATGAACGCCGGTACATCAATCCACGTTCGCGTGCTTCAGGCGTTGCAGCGAGTTCGACTTCGATGGGATGTCCACCGATGATAAGCTTGATTAGCTGAGCCGAGGTCTGCGCCGAAGCAATGCAGACGTACAGTAACGCAATAAGCAGAGCAAAACTTATCAATCGGCAAAATGATCTTTTATTGCAGCTACTCACATTTTAACTCATTAACTCACTGTCTCGTACGGTTTCATTGTCAACAGAAATATCTTAACATTTCAGGATGGGCGAAGTTGTAATAGTTTTGCCTGTTACGGAAAAAAGTAGGGTATTCTGTTAAAATGTTAAAATACAAATCCTGAAAAAGAGAGGCATTGTGACGGCTTTCGATGAGGCGCTGACCCGAGTCAAGCCAAGGGTAAGGTTTGGTGGCTCGATAATGTGGAATAAAATGGAAAGGTTACAGGGAGGATTAAACAACAGGGTTTTGTTCTGTTGTCTTGCGTTGATTCTGCTTGTCCTATGTGCATGCAGCGACAAGCCGTTGCCTAAGGCCTCTGGCAATAATCCTATAAGTAAGTCGGCAATTGCCGATCCGGTATATCTTGCCGCCTTGAGCGATGGTATTGACTTTACAAAACCGGATTATCCGCCATTTGTAGCTGAAATTCAAGGAATTTCGTGGAATGAGCCATGGGGAGGCCGCTGGACGAATGGTGATAAGGCGATAATAAAATTCAAGGAAAACTTACCGAGGTCGTTTTACCTTGAACTGGCAGTAAAGTGGGCCTTCGGCCCGAATGCAAAGCGACCGGTAAAATTGCGTGTGGGTATCGACGAGCAGACTTTTGTTATTACCCAACCCGATGAACTGTTTCGTTTCGAATTTACAAATGTACAAAATGCAAATACGATCGAAATTATTCCTCCAAGGCCTGCAACTCCTAAGAGCATGAAAGTGAACGATGACGACAGACACTTAGGAGTCGGTCTGACAAAACTGCGTATAATTCTCAGGAGAGAATCCGGTTAGTGGTATATGGGATTTTGCTTTATAATGGTAAGTAATGCAAGTCACGCAGGCTGAATATACATGGAGGATTGTGATTGCAGGGTGCACCGGAAAAAATGAAAATAATTCTTGGGGTTGATGCAATTACCAGGCCTTTGACAGGAACAGGACGGTATGCCTTGGAGCTGGCTAAGAGGCTGCCGCTATCGGCCGAAATCTGCGAGGCAATATTCTTTGCCCACGGGAATTTCGTTTCGCAAGGTGCCTTGTTAAATATTTGCGAAGGAACATCTGTCAATTCGTCGGATATTAGATGGCACATTATTTCCATGCTTAGGAGGCGGCTTGCGCAGTCGCCTCTGTTTTCAAACACCTATAACAAGTTAATACCGATAATTGGCAAAGTGCGTTTACGTCCTTATTCCGGTTATCTGTTTCATGGCACAGGATTTTTGTTGCCTCCTCATGACGGCCCGTCAGTCGTAACAATTCATGATCTGTCAGTATTCCGCCGCCCGGAGTGGCATCCTCGGACCCGCGTCAAGCGGCAAAATGCCGTCATAGGCAGGACGCTTGGCATGGTTTCTCACATCATCACCGATTCGGAAACCGTCAGGCAGGAGGTTATTGATTATTTTTCGTGGCCTGCTGAAAGGATAACAGCTGTGCCTCTCGGCGTCAACGGCAGGTTCATTCGCCGAGATCATGATGAGGTGAACCGAGTGTTGGGTGATTTCGGCCTTACGGATGGATCATTTACCCTGAGCGTTGCAACTGTCGAGCCCCGCAAAAATATCGAGAGGTTGATCATGGCATATGAAAAATTACCTGTTAGCCTGCGCAGTCGCTATCCGCTTGTGATTGCCGGCGACAATGGCTGGAAGAGCGAGGATATTCACGATCTAATGGATGAGGCAAAACGCAAAGGATGGCTGAAATATCTCGGTTATGTGCCTGACTCCTGTCTGCCTGCCCTTTACAGCGGCTGTAGAGCTTTTTTATATCCTTCGTTGTATGAAGGGTTCGGGCTCCCTATTTTAGAGGCTATGGCCTGCGGGGCCCCGGTCCTGACGTCGAATTGTTCATGCATGCCCGAGGTTGCCGGGGATGCAGGCATTTTAGTGGACCCCAAAGATGTGGAGTCGATATCGGCTGGGATAGAAAAAGCTCTGACTGATGACCAATGGAGGTTGCAGGCTGCCGAGCGTGGAATCGGCAGATCGCGATCGATGACATGGGACATCTCCGCACACAAAACAGTGGAAGTATACAGGAAGGTGTGGGAAGAGAGAGTTACAGGCGATCCGTCAAAATGAAAGTATTGCACGTATACAGAACATATTTACCGGATTCCTATGGAGGAATTGAGCAAGCGATTTTTCAGCTCTGTCTCGGAACAACTCGCCGCGGGGTAGAGAACCATATCGTTTATCTGAGCGACAGGCGTCGTGTCAAGATAGAACAACGTCCCGAAGGCAAGGTTTATCGTTTGCCAAAGGATTTTGAAATAGCGTCAACCGGCATTTCGTCATCTTTGCTGCGCCATTTTAAATTAATTGCGGACAGGGTCGATATTATTAATTATCATTTCCCGTGGCCGTTCGGGGATGTTCTTCACCTTCTTACTGCATCTGCCAAGCCTGCCGTAATAACATACCATTCAGATATCATACGGCAGAAAAAATTGGCATATCTGTATCGCCCGCTCATGAAATGGTTCCTGTCGAATGTGAGATCTATCATTGCGACATCTCCCAATTATTTTGCAACCAGCTCTATACTCAAGCGATATCAGGAGAAAGTCAGGATCATACCAATCGGATTGGATGAAAAAAGCTATCCTGATGTCTCCGCAGAACGGGTCGATTATTTCCAAAATATTGTCGGCCGGGATTTCTTCCTCTTTATTGGGGTCCTTCGTTATTATAAAGGACTGCATATCCTGCTTGATGCCATAAGGAGCACCAATTTACCGGTCGTTATTGTCGGTGCCGGACTGATCGAAAAAGAGCTGAAGGCCAAGGCCAAACGTGAGGGCATTTCAAATGTGCATTTTTTTGGCTATCTGCCGGATGAAGACAAGGTCGCGCTGCTTTCTCTGTGCAAGGCACTAGTTTTTCCGTCGCACATGCGGGCTGAAGCCTTTGGAGTATCCCTGCTTGAAGGGGCCATGTTCGGAAAGCCCCTCATTTCCTGCGACATCGGTACCGGGTGTTCGTACATAAATCTCGACGGTGTAACAGGGCTCGTAGTTGCACCTGGCGATGCAAAAGCCCTGCGGAATGCCATGATCTGGATGAAAACCCATCCAGACGCCTGCGAAAAAATGGGAGGAAATGCCAGGGAACGATTCGAGCAGCTGTTTACAGCCGACATCACCACACCGCAATACATGGAACTGTATTCGGAGGTCCTGAATAAAGCCGGGTTGGCCCCGGCAAAAAACCAAACAGAGCTTGAACAAAATGCTTGATCTTTTGTTTCAACTGTGCAATACTACTGTTCAGAAGTTACGGAAGTATTTGTTCTGACCGCATTCTATCCGCCTTGCGGTTTTTCAAGGCATTCTTCCTCAGCTTCGATCAACCATCATTTTAGGAGGTGCAGCAAAGTGGCAAAAGGGACTGTTAAGTGGTTCAATGAATCCAAGGGGTTTGGTTTTCTGACCAAAGAAGACGGAGGGGATGTCTTCGTTCATTATTCGGCCATTCAGGGTGACGGCTTCAAGACCCTCGGTGAGGGCCAGGCTGTGAGCTTTGATGTGGTGGAAGGCCCCAAGGGCCCCAAGGCTGAGAACGTCGTAAAAATCTAACTATGGGACGGGTCCCGGAAGGGACCCGTTTTTCTCTAAAAACGGCCCTCTTTCTTTTTCTGATTTCCCTTACGCTTTTAACAATCACGTCTTCCCGTTGCAGTCAACTTGAAAAGCAATATTGACAGACATGCTTGATTCCGCAGCACAATAAGTTTAAGCTATTGCTTAATATGGAGGTGCGGATGAAGAAAAAGATAATTATTATTATCGGCTTTTTAGCCATAGTGATAGCGGCAGCTGCAATCTTTTCGGGGCAATTCTGGAAACATGGCGATCAGGGGGTAATTGCGCTGTCCGGAAACGTCGAAGTCACTGAATCAGACGCCGGTTTCAAGATATCCGGAAAGGTCCTCGAACTTCTCACCGATGAAGGGTTGCTCGTTCAAAAGGGCGATAAGATCGCCGCAGTAGACAGCGCCGAACTGGAGAGTCTTGCGGCGCAGAGCCGGGCAGTCCTCGGAGAAGCCTCGGCAAGGTTAGAAGAATTGAAGACCGGATCAAGGCCTCAGGAGATTGCACAAGCTGCTGCCAATGTGAAGGCAGCGGAGGCGGAGCTGGTGAAGGCCCAAAAGGATTTTGAGAGGGCAGAGAGACTCTTCAGGAACGAAGCCATAGCAGCTTCACAATTTGATGCCGCAAAGAGTGCATATGACAGCAGGGCTGAACAGGTGAAGGCTGCAGCCGAGCAATTGAGCATGGTCAGAGAGGGGGCAAGGAAGGAAGTTATTGTGGCAGCGGAAGACCGAGTCCGACAAGCGCGGGCATCATTGCGCGTTGCACAGGAGAGGTTAGGCTACGCGGTCTTATTTGCGCCTGTCAGTGGTGTGGTTCTTAAGAAGAACGTCGAACTCGGAGAGGTCGTGCAGCCAGGCACGCCCATCTTCACCATTGGTGAGATCGAAGACCCCTGGGTCAAGGTTTACGTCAAGGAGGATAAACTCGCGCTCGTAAAATTGGGTCAGCGGGCAACCGTCTCTGTCGATTCCTATCCCGGCAAAACATATGAAGGGCACGTGAGTTATATCTCGTCGCAGGCTGAGTTTACTCCTAAAACCGTCCAGACACAGGAAGAGAGGGTAAAGCTCGTCTTTGGCATAAAGGTCAAGGTTAAGAACATAAACCGGGAACTCAAGCCCGGTATGCCTGCCGATGTCAAAATCTTTATTAAATGAACGATTTTGCAATAAGCATTTCAGACCTTACCAAGGCCTTCGGGGACAATATAGCTGTCGACGGACTGAATCTTGAAATACATCGCGGCGAACTCTTCGGACTTGTAGGGCCGGATGGCGCCGGAAAGACGACCGTCATGCGGCTTCTCGCTTCGATAATGCAACCCACATCAGGTACTGCATTTGTGGCTGGACATTCGGTCCTGACGGAGGGAGAGCTGGTCCGGGAAAAGATCGGCTATATGTCCCAGAGGTTCGGCCTTTACGAGGATCTCACCGTAATCGAAAATATTCTCTTCTACGCCGATATCTATGATGTGTCGACCGTGGAACGCCGGCAGCGGATAGACCGGCTGCTCGGTTTCAGCAATCTGACGCCTTTCAAAGACCGCCTTGCAGGCAAGTTGTCGGGAGGGATGAAGCAGAAACTCGGCCTTGCCTGTGCGCTTGTACACACGCCTGAAGTGCTTTTTCTCGACGAGCCTACAAACGGCGTTGATCCGGTGTCGCGACGTGATTTCTGGAAGATACTTTACGATCTTTTAAACGAAGGTGTGACCATATTCGTTTCGACATCCTATCTTGATGAGGCTGAAAGATGCGCACGCATCGGGCTCATGTACCGGGGCCGACTGCTCATCGTGGATGAACCGCGGAGAATCAAGCAAACAATTGGCGTCCCGATGGTCGAGATATGGTGCGATGATCCCCGATCCGCTGCGGAATTTGCCAGGGCAGTGGACGGCGTAATAAAGGTAAATGTTTACGGAGACCGCCTTCATGTCGCAATAGAAAAGCGGGAAGCTATATCGGCACTTGTCGGGAACATGAAGATGAAATCGGTTACGGTCAGGGACTACAGGGAGATTCTCCCATCGATTGAAGACGTTTTTATAAACATGGTCGAAAAGTAATGGTAATAATGGCTTCTATCTCAGCCATTAAGAGAAATGAAAGAGACCGTCGGTTTTCGGCAGGAGAGATTAGTCCTTGTGATCCATTTTGCCGATTTTTCAAGATAAGAATCATGCATTTTTCAAAAGTATGCCCCGCACCGGATCACTCAGGTACTCCTGACTCAGTCCGACTGTCTCTTTCACAAATACAGGTATCATCATTATGAGCCCGGTATGCAACCAATAAGGGATATTGCTGTCAGGGTAGAGGGCCTGACCCGCAGGTTTGGTGATTTTGTCGCTGTGGACGATATCGGCCTGAGCATAGAAAAGGGCGAGGTCTTCGGATTTCTCGGACCAAACGGCGCGGGCAAATCGACCACCATAAAGATGCTCTGTGGCCTGCTGTTGCCGAGCGCGGGACAGGGTTTCGTAGGCGGTTTCGACATCATGAGCCAGTCGGAGGAGATCAAGAAAAACATAGGCTACATGTCGCAAAAGTTTTCACTTTATGAAGACCTCACGGTAGAGGAAAACATCGATTTCTTCAGCGGCATCTACAGCCTCCCCGCGCAAAAAAGGCGTGCACGCAAGGAATGGGCACTCGAAATGGCAGGCATAAGTGAACGAAGGAAGACCCTGACTAAAAACCTGCCCGGCGGTTTCAAGCAGCGGCTTGCCCTCGGGTGTGCAGTTCTCCATGAGCCGCGCATACTTTTCCTCGATGAACCCACATCTGGTGTGGATCCCATTTCGCGCCGCAACTTCTGGAATATGATATACGGAATGTCCAAGGCCGGGACAACCGTCTTCGTGACGACCCATTACATGGATGAAGCGGACTACTGCGACAGGCTTGCTCTGATTTACCGCGGCAGGATTATTGCCGAGGGCAGCCCCGGAGAGCTCAAGCAGGAGCATATGAAGAGAGACGTCCTTGAGATCGAGGCCGACAAACCGGTCGAGGCCCTGGAAGCTTTATACAAAGTCGGTGTCGAGGCCGCCGTCTTCGGCAGCCTGTTACATGCAACTGTAGAGAGTGCAGACGAGGCAATGCCTGTGATAGGAAACACTCTGAAACTGGCCGGCTGCGAGCCAAGAAGGATGGAAAAGATCGTGCCCTCTCTTGAGGACGTTTTTGTTACTTTGATAGAAGTATCATGAGGTCGGATCGGAATCTATGAAACTGCTGAGGATCAGGGCGATCGCGAAAAAGGAGCTTATCCAGATTCGCCGGGACAGGTTGAGTCTGGCAATCGCCTTTTTGATGCCGCTGATGCAGCTGTTTATTTACGGTTACGCCATTACATTCGATGTAAATAATATACGCACAGTTGTATGCGACAGGGACAGAAGCAGTATGAGCAGGGAGCTGATCTCGGAATTCAGGGAGTCGGGATATTTTTCAGTTGTCGCATATGTCGACGGGTATAAGGATATCGATGAATACCTTGAATCAAACAAGGCAAAGGTCGCGCTTATCATCCCGGAGAATTTTTCAAGGGATGTCAGGACGGCAAGACCGACACAGGTCGGGGTGATTGTAGACGGCAGTGATTCCAATACGGCCACCATTGCCGACGGATATATAAATGCCGTTGCAGGAATCTTCAGCCAGAGAATCGGGGGTGTCGTCATTAGGCCGGTTATTGACGTCAGGAGCCGCGTCTGGTACAACCCTGAGCTCAAGTCGCGGAATTTCATAATACCCGGGCTTATAGTTGTAATCATGGCCATCATCGTCGCTCTTCTCACTTCGCTCACTATTGCCCGGGAGTGGGAGCGCGGGACAATGGAACAGCTGATCTCGACGCCTGTGAAACCGGCAGAACTTATCATCGGCAAGCTGATCCCTTATTTCGCAATCGGGTTTACAGATATTCTGCTCGCTATTATTACCGGTGTATTCTGGTTCGGCGTCCCTCTGAAGGGCAGTGTCTTTCTGCTTATCGGCCTGTCGAGCATCTTTATCTTCGGCGGCGTCTGTTTCGGTATCCTCATATCGATCAGCGCAAGGGGATCTCAGGCCGTTGCAAGCCAGATGGCACTTTTGTCCACCTTCCTTCCTGCCTTTCTGCTTTCCGGTTTCATGTTTGCAATCTCGAACATGCCCAGGCCACTACAAGTGGTAACTTATATAGTGCCGGCGCGTTATTTTGTTACGATCTCAAAGGGAATATTCCTGAAAGGAAGTTCTATTGATGTGCTCGCCTATGAAGCCCTGCTGCTGGCCGTATTCGGCGCCGTGGTTTTTTTTGCTGCAGTCCGCAGATTCAGGAAAAGGATCGAATAATGTTCGGACGCATAAAACATATAATGATCAAAGAATTCATCCAGACCTTCCGGGACAGGAGGAAGTGGCTGCTGGTCTTCGGCGCGCCGCTTATCCAGCTTTTTATGTTCGGCTACATTGTGACGACTGATGTCAACAATGTCTCGACCGCGCTATACGATCTGGACAAGAGCCAGCAGAGCAGGGAGCTGGCAAGAAGACTCCAGGTTTCCGGTCACTTCAATATTGATCATTATCCCGAATCCCCCGGCGAGATCCGCGAGCTGCTGGATCGCGGAAAGGTTTTGTGCGCAATACAGATCGACGAACATTTTGCGGAGCATATAGCGACGGGAAAATCCGCAGAGATACAGGTGCTTGTTGACGGCACAGACTCTAATACGGCAATGATCGCGATGAATTATGCAACAAAGATTATTACCCAGTATGGGGCGGAAATCAGGGCGAAGTCTGTGAAGGCCCAGCTGGTGCCCGTCGATTTCCGCACGAGGTTTTGGTACAACCCCGATCTCAGGAGCCGGAATTACAACGTGCCCGGTGTGATAGCATCCATAATCATGCTCGTCTGCCTCATGCTGACTTCCATGGCGATTGTGAGGGAAAGGGAAGTCGGAACAATGGAGCAACTTATGGTGTCGCCTGTCAGGCCGATAGAGCTGATGCTGGGCAAGACACTGCCGTTTGCCATCATCAGTTTCATAGATATGACGCTTGTCACGGCGGTCGGTGTTTTCTGGTTCGACATAACGATCAAGGGAGCGCTTGTCTTTCTCTTTCTGGGTACATCGTTCTATCTGTTGTCGGTGCTTGGTGTCGGGCTGTTCCTTTCGACGATTCTCAAGACACAGCAGCAGTCCATGATGGCCGCCATGTTTTTCAATATGCCGGCGATGCTGCTTTCAGGTTTCATGTTCCCGATCGAAAACATGCCCCCGGTATTTCAGTATCTCACTTACATGAAT
>DATJOY010000192.1:0-5186 GCA_035506695.1 Dissulfurispiraceae bacterium | reverse complement strand
GAGGGGAAAAGGCATGAGCTGGAAATCTGTAATGTATAATTGTGCAGCGATGGGATTATGTGTCATCCTGTCTGCGTCCTTTTTTCTTCCCCAGACTTATGCAGCTGAAAGGCGTTATTGGTATTATACCTATGGTGAGTTTAGACGTGGGTACGGAGAAAGAAGGGCTGTGGCCAGCCAACAAGAAGCGAGGAGAATGCTGAGGGAATATTTCCGTGCCAGGGATTTGCGGATAGGAGATATAAGAGAAAGGGTACTTTTTTACGAAGCTGATATCATAGACAGGCGTGGTGTCATAGTCGACAAGGTTATCGTAGACAAAAGGACCGGAAGAATGCGGTCGATGTATTAAACGTTATAGCTGGGCAATTCCGGAAACGCCGAGTATTAACAATTTACGGTAGTGATCCACTTTCAGGCGGAAGAGTCTGGGTTATCCGGTTCGCAGCATGTTTATGGGAAATACAATAATCTTGTGCTAAATAAAGAGTCCGAGCAATTTCACTGAGACTATTCTCTTTCGCCTGAAAGTGGATCACTACCTATTGACTGATGATATTTTCTTCTTCACAGGCCTCAGACTCAGCAAAATATACATTGCGCCGAGCCCGCCATCGCATTGTCGTGCGGTGGCAAAAGCTATGACGTTTTTCCGGAAACGTCCTGAAAGCCACCCGAAAAGGGCATTTTTCAGGACCGGCCCCTCAGGGGATCTAAGCCCCCTGCCATGAATGATCTTTACGCATCGCAAACCCTTCATACGCGAGCCCCTGATAAAGCCAGCAACATGTGCTTCCGCTTCGTCGGCCGTCAACCCGTGCAGATCAATAAAGTCCTGCACAGCGAAGCGACCTTCATGCAGTATCATTGCTATAGCTGCATTTGCGCAATCCGGGTTAACCCATTCAATATACTCTTGTGTATCCGTCAGTCGTATGGGCCGCTTTCCTTTGGATATTTCTTCAAGAACTTTAATGGCTTCCCTGTCCGCATCGCTGCGGGCAGGAAGCGTAATATGTCGTCTGCGGGGTATTTTGATCCGGCGAAAGTCCGCGATTTCACGCACGTCCTTCATCTCAATGCGGAATAGTTCTTCATCATCCGCACAAGGCGTGTGTTCCTGCCTGCGATCAACTGCGGTGCGCTTGAGCATTTCCGACTCAATCGATTCTTTGAGATTACTGAAAGGTCGGAACGAAAAGTCACCTGTTTCTTTTTTCGCGGCCATCTGACACGTTCCCTTTTAATAGTATAACAAAGAAAACCCTCGTCCTGTGCTGTACCCCAAGATATTTGAACTACTCGGAACAGATGTATTCATGACTTGCTGCTGCCGGAAGCGATTGTTATATTCAGGATAGGAGGTCCATATGCCGCACGCAGGCTTAATGGAAGAAAGAAGTCTCGGTCCGGAGGAAGGCCCGCTGCTGAGGGCAAGGTTGCATTTAAGAGGCGGAAAGAGGCGCTTGAGGCAGGGCAAGATCGCTGCAGGCATTGTTACGCTGTCCGATGCACTCAACGGCGGCCTGGAATGGTATATCGCTTCTCCCCAACGGCGGGAAGGTCTGGCCATCAAGGACGACAATCTTAATGACGATTTTGCCGTTTATGGTGCGCTGGTGTGTTCGGGGATACTGGACGGCAGCTTCGATTTAGGCTCTTTTGATAAACTTGTGGATAAGGCCCTCCATGAAGAAATGCCGGGTTACAATTACACAGAGGTTCTTAGTGGCATAGAAAATGTAATGATGCAACTGGGAGTGGTTCCATTCGATGAGGCAGCATTGCCGCCTGAGGACCCGGAGACGTATTGATTCAGGATAATATCTCGAATATGAAATCTATTTCAAGGGGAGAGTTGAGGGGCAGCGAATAGACCCCGACTGCGGACCTGGCATGTTTGCCTGTTTCTCCGAATATATCGAAAAGCAGGTCCGACGCGGCATTGAGCACTTTCGGCTGGTCCGTAAAATCCGCTGAAGATGCAACAAAGCCGTTCAGCTTGATGCACCTGCTTATCTTGCCCAGATCGTCAAGATGTGATTTGAGAAGGGAAAGGGTGTTTATTACAACCTGGCGTGCGTCATCACGCGCCTCATCAAGCGAAACAGTTTCTCCGACCCTTCCAGTCCTGGTCAATTTACCGTTTCTTAACGGAAGCACACCGCTCAGAAACAACAGGCTGCCTGACTGTATGCACGGAACGTATGAACCGAGCGGTTTTGTTGTTTCCGGCAATGTGATGCCGAGTTCTTTCAGTCTCTCGTCGATTGTCATGTATGTTGTATTATAGCGCGGGAACGCAGGCGATAACAAAGAAGGGCCGGCGATATGGTTTTTAACAGGATTTCCGGATTTTGAAAAAAATGATAAGTAATACTCTGCAGAGGTAGCGGTCACTGCTTTTTCTGCAAGGGCTTCAATGCCCCGAAGCTGTCCGGAAGTCGCTTCAGCTTGCCCTCTTTGTCAATGCAGGCAAAGGTAAGAATCGCGTCGACCAAGAGTATGCCGTCCTTAAGAATCCGGTTTCTTATAGTCATGCTTGCATTTCTCATCTCTTCTACTTCAGTAGTGACGTTGATTATCTCTCCGAGACGGGCGGGGCGCTTATACATAACGTCTGTATGGGTCACGACAAAAAAATTGCCCTGCTCATGATGATCGGCGACATTTATGCCGTATTCAGCAAGAAATTCGGTCCGCGCCCTTTCCATATAGCGGAGATAATTGGCATAATAGACAACTCCTCCCGCATCGGTATCTTCGTAATATATCTTAACCTTTATACTGTGAGGCATTGTCCCTCCTGAGAATTCGGCAAATCATAATTGACTATTATATCCGGGTTGTTCGACGAACTCAAGTTGGCCAAGTGGATGAATTAGTCCGGCGGCGGTATATAATAAAGGTAGAGTTTGGAAACTGCAGGAGAAAGAAATGAACATACTACTTACAGGAGCAACAGGATACATCGGCAGAAGGCTCCTTTTGAGGCTTCGCCAGGAGCCTGAGGTCTCTCTCCGCGTTCTTGTGAGAAACGCGAGGAAGCTGAACCAGGCGGACGTTGGTGATGCAAAGATCATCGAGGGCGATACCTTCAAATGTGCCTCTTTGGTACGGGCGCTCAAGGATGTCGATGTGGCCTATTATCTTATCAATCTCACTGGTGCCGGCAGGAATTTCAACAAACTCGAACGGCAGAGCGCAGAGATCTTCAGGGAAACTTGCATCGAATTCGGCGTCAAGAGGATCATCTACCTGTCAGGACTGGGTGACCTCGACAAGGCTTCGCCGCAGCTAAGGACCAAACTCGAAGCAGGCATGATTCTGAGTGAAAGGCCGCATCGGATACAGACTATATGGCTCAGGTCCGGTCTCACTATTGGTTCCGGCAGTATGACCTTCGAGATGATAGAAGGTATGCTCAGGCATCAGCCTGTAATGGTCCTTCCGGCATGGACCCGGATTAAAACCAATCCCGCCTTTATTACAGATGTCGTCGAATACCTCTGTCAGGCAAAGGATCTTTCGCTTGAATGCAGTTCCGTGATAGATATCGGGTCAGACCCGATGACCTACCGCCAGATGATTGAAACAATGGGAAACAGAATGGGGGTGCACAGGCCGATGATAGATATTCCTTTTGATTTTCCGCGCCTGTCGGCTTACTGGCTTTCTCTTTTTACTACCGTGCCGTACAGGATCGCATCTGTTGTTGTCTCCGGTATACGTTCAGGTTATCTGATCGACTTCGATGTGTCCGAATCATGTTTCCCTGATATAACCCCTGTTCCCTTTGATGAAGCAGTCCGGAGAGCGTTTATCAAGGTCGAAACGGACCAGGTTGTAAGCCGCTGGTGCGACAGCAGCGCCGGCGAAGTGTGCGATGTCACAACAGATGAAAGCGCCTCGGCCAGGTACAAGGATGAGGTGCGAGGTTCTTTTGGTTCGCTCGCGCCAGCAGCAGTTTTTGCTGCCGTAAAATCTGTCGGCGGAAAGACAGGATGGTTTACTTTCGGATTTCTCTGGAAAGTAAGAGGTCTGATCGACAAACTGTTCGGCGGATACGGCATGACCAGGGGCAGGAGGGCGGAAAGCGAACTGAGGGTGGGTGACAAGGTGGATTTCTGGGAAGTAGTCGATCTGCAAGAAGACAACAGGTTGCTTCTAGAAGCTCAGATGATGGTGCCGGGCCGGGCGTGGCTCGAATTTACCATTCGCGGCACGGACCTGGTAGTTACGGCCTATTTCATGCCGAGGGGATTGTGGGGAAAGATTTACTGGTACAGCCTGATACCGTCACACTATTTTGTCTTCAGGGACCTCATTAACAGCATAATCAAAAAGGCCGCGGAAATTTGACTGCACCTTCATAGACAATTCATCAGCCTATTGTCAGGCGGTTTCGCCCTTCTGCTTTGCTTTTGTACAAAAGCATATCCGCTCTTTTTATGAGACTATCAAGATTGTCATCATCCCTGGCCATCGTGGCACCAATCGAAATTGTGACATGCAATTTCTCATTATTGACCAAAATGAATGAGTTCTCTACGAGTGAGCATAACCTTTTACCCATCTGTTCAAGGTCCCCGTAATTTATGTGACGAATAATGCCGACAAACTCTTCGCCACCCCAGCGGCCATAAAGGTCAAACGGCCGTGAGTTGGCCATAAACGTATTTGCAACGAACTTAAGGACATCGTCACCAGTATTGTGACCGTACATATCGTTAAATTCTTTGAAATGGTCTATATCGATGAACAGGATACCGAACGGGACATTGAAACGCTTCTTCTCATCAAACTGGTTTTGAATTTCTTTTTCGATATAGTTCCTGTTTGCCAGTTGTGTAAGTCTGTCTATCAGGACCAGAGTTTCAAGTTCCTTGATGCGCAATTCATTGACACCTCGGTTGCTGATATCCGTGAATAGCTCAATGCCGCCGATTACCTGACCTTCAGCATTGGTCAAAACACTGGTGCGAATAGAGACCGGTATCCTGTGTCCGTCTTTATGATGCATGTAGACTTCTGCTTCACGCGGTTTTCCGTCTTTCATGCATTCCGCAAGGGGGCACATTCCAAAGCAGAGCACATTCCCTTCAGCATCGACGTGATTGAGGACATTGTCTGAACAGGCGACACCAATGACCTCTGAGGCCGAATAGCCTGATATTGCTTCCGCT
>DATJOY010000191.1:0-3663 GCA_035506695.1 Dissulfurispiraceae bacterium | reverse complement strand
GCGCCTCATTTCGAGGGTCATGTCAAGAAATTCATTGATTGCGTCGCCGAACATCAGTTGTTTCTCGACGAGTATCAGCTCTGTAAAAATAAAGACAAACAGGGCCAGGATGACAGCAACACCGGCGTAATATCCCAGGGTTATCTTTCGTCTGATGCTCGGCTTGTAGTCCATATACAGTTTCATTCTATCACCCTCTATTGCAAAAAGCAACATGTGAACTTCTTCCCTGGTTTTGTCCACCGGGGAGGGCCTTCTGACTGTCGATTTGCACGAGTCTGGAGTGAGGACCAGCGTGGGAAGATCAAGCACAGGAGCGAAGCAAGATCATTTTGCGCGGAACGGGCAGGGCTGCCTGTGATTTTCACAGCGGGTCGGTCCATCATGTCGCCGGCAGCCGGCCTGCCAGGGATCGGAGAGACCGGTTGCAAAATGCAACGGAAAGGCAATCGAGCAGGAATGCTCGGCAAATAAAAAAAGGCTGATAAAACAGGTGGTTAAGCCTTCAGCCGATACAGGCACGGTAATTGATGTATCAAAGAACCGGGAGGAAAGGCAAATGGAAAGCAGACAGATGAATCTGAAGAGTCTCATGAAGAAATTTGAAAATTACATGACGGCCGCTGCCTTTGCCGAAGAAGGTGATTTCGAGACGGCAGTGACTCTTGCAGGTACGAAGAAGAGGGTGCTCCTTGTGCTGCCGGGGCGCCGCTCCGACATGAAGTGTTTTGCTTACGCCAAGAATTTCTGCAAAAGGATGAGGGCTGACCTCGAAATACTCTGCATAGAAAACTGCAGGGACACAGTAAATAACTTGGGCAATGACCTGGACCGCGAAGGCATTGAGTATCGGGTGCATTTTGTGGACGGATGTTTAAAGCAGGCTGCGGTTGATGTCACACGCGAAAACCCCGGCATCGATTATGTCGTGGTCAATTCATATGTGGGTCTTGAAACGGGATGCGGCGAAAGTGCTTCCGCGCTTCCCGATGTAGGGCAAATGTTAATGCGTCCGGTAGTTGTTGTCGGCGCATAGTCGATTCATAAAACTAAAGGGAAGGTGAGGAACATGGGCCGAGAGATCAGCAGTAAACAGAAACCATGGAGCAAGGCAGCACTGTTCGGAGGGCTTTCAATAGCCCTTTATGTTGCAATGTACGTCTATCAGGAATCGATCATCGACATTTTCGGCAGGGGCGGAGTTTTCGCTTTTCTGCCGATTGCAGCGGCCTTTTTGTTTTCGTATGTGCACGGGTCGTTCACCGGCAGTTTCTGGAGTGTTATAGGAATAGAGGCTTCAAAGAAGAAGGAGGCACACTAATGCACGATATAGCGAATCAGGCGGCTAATTTCATCACACTCGATACGATGAACATCCTGTACCTGTTCATCGTCGGATTTATCGGGGGGCTCGTGAGCGGTTTTATAGGGTCGGGCGGCGCATTTGTATTGACCCCGGCCATGATGAGCCTTGGTGTTCCGGGCCTTGTCGCTGTGGCGAGCAATATGTGCCACAAGTTCCCCAAGGCGCTGGTGGGTTCCATTAAACGCGCTCGCTACGGGCAGGTGGATATGAAACTCGGCATCATCGTTGGTATTTCTGCCGAAGCCGGCGTTTTGTACGGAGCGGGTATCCAGGAAAAGATAAAGGCCGCATTCGGGACCGCCGGCTCTAACCTTTATGTGAGCGCGGTATTCATTGTCATACTCGCGGTAGTAGGCGGATTCATTCTGAAGGACGCGATAACGACATACAGGTCCGGTAACGCAAATGCCGAAGAAAAGACTTCAAAACTGGCACTCTGGGTACAGTCGGTAAACATCCCCGGGACCATGGTATATTTCAAGAGTCTTAATGCCCGCATCTCGATACTGTTTACGATCCCCCTCGGGTTTGCAACCGGCATGCTTGCCGCAACAATCGCGGTCGGAGGATTCATCGGCGTACCGTCAATGATTTATGTAATGGGCGCATCCAGCCTTATGGCTTCCGCAACGGAGCTGGTCGTGGCTTTTGTCATGGGAGTCGGCGGATCGTTCAAATACGCCATGCACGGTCTTGTGGACATAAGGCTTGCCATGATCCTGCTGGCCGGTTCGCTTTTCGGCATTCAACTTGGTGCTATCGGAACAACCTATGTAAAACCCTTTATGATAAAGGTTGTAATGGGCGTCATAATGGTAATCGTTATTTTCAGCCGCGCCCTGATGGTGCCGATCTATCTTTCACAGCTCGGCATGATAAATAAGCTTGACGAAACATTGGTAACCGTTCTTGACCGGACGAGTTTTGTGATAATGGGAATCGCGCTTCTGGTAGGTGCCTTCATAGTCATCAGGTCGCTGTGGCAGGGATACAGGGCTGAGCATCACCCGGTTGTGCAGCAGGAGCAGGCATTCGAAAGGGCATCGTAAAAAGTGGGGAGATACCGGAAAATCCTGGTTGCTGTAGATGGTTCCGAGCAGAGCATGCATGCCTTGAAGGAGTCCCTCAAGCTTGCGGTCTTCGAGAAATGCTGGATAACAGTTGTTTCAGTAGCTCCTGATTACAACGGGGACTTATCGACCACTGCAATCGGAAATATCCGGAAGGCATTGTCTGAACCAAGTGAGCAGGCGCTTGCCGCAGCAGATGAAATGGCCCGCAATGAAAGGGCACTGATAAAAACCGTCTGCGAACAGGGAGAGCCCTACGAAAGGATAGTAGATATTTCCGATGCGGAAAATGCCGACCTGATCGTAATGGGACGGTCAGGGAAGGGGGCTGTAGAAAAAGCCCTTATGGGTAGTGTAACAGCGCGAGTCATAGGTTACAGTCAGAAGGATGTTCTTGTGGTGCCGTCCGGTGCGGAGGTGGGATGGAAGTCCATCCTCCTCGCAACAGACGGTTCCAAATATAGCGGGGCTGCGGCAGTGAGAGCGACTGATTTTGCGAAGTCTTACGACGGCGCACTGACCGCCTTGTCCGTAGTCGATGTGCCGGACGAATTCTATGCGGAGGCCCCGGATGTTGTCGAGGGAATGATCGCAAAGGCAAAGAAATATGCCGCCGATGCCAAGAGCAAAGCAGAGGCAAATGGCGTCAGGTCGGATGCACTCGCCAGGGAAGGGGACAGTGCAAATTTAATCACATCAACCGCAAAAGATATCAATGCCGATGTTATCGTAATGTCCTCGCACGGCAGGACCGGCTTACGGCGGCTGCTCATGGGCAGCGTAACTGCAAAGGTGATCGGCCGGTCAGCATGCCCGGTTCTTGTCGTCAAATCGTAAGAAACTCTGTTTGAACTTGCTGCTGCATAAGTTGTAATTGCTACTGCCTGGAGTGACGGACTCTGCGAGCATGTTTCGTTCTTTTGATGTTACCAACTAAATCCAGATGGGTGACTGTAGCAGTACAACTGAAACCTGTAACTAAAGAAAAAACGGCATGGGTAATGATATAGTAACCAGCAGCAGCGCTGACAGAAAAGATGAATCTCTTTTCTTATGGATTATTGTTGTCTCTTGACGCGGTGCCTTTTAATGGGTGACCCCAAATTTTTTCACGTATTAAATGCATAATTGCAAGCCTGACCCTGAGTACTCTGAGTACTCAAATATAGCGGGGCTGCGGCAGTGAGAGCGACTGATTTTGCGAAGTCTTACGACGGCGCACTGACC
>DATJOY010000190.1:0-10140 GCA_035506695.1 Dissulfurispiraceae bacterium | reverse complement strand
ACTGAAGAGGCGAGGAACTGTGCGCGCCTCAGAAAGAATTTCGATGGTTATCCCGGTGTTCATATCCCCAAGGTCTACAGTGAGCTCAACACCGAGAGGGTGCTCGTACTTGAAATGATCGAAGGAGTGAGGATCGACAATATACCCGCTATAGATGCAATGGGAGTTGACAAGAAGAAGCTTGCACGTCATGGTCTCGACGTTTATTACAAGCAGATACTCGAAGATGGTTTCTTTCATGGCGATCCGCATCCGGGGAACATACTGATCAAACCGGGAGGCGAAATAGCCTTTATTGATTTCGGGATCGTCGGAAGGGTTTCGGACGAGATTAAGGAGATAATTGCAGGGACATTCCTGTCCCTGATCGCGAGGGATTTCGACGGGCTTGTCGATCACTACATCGAACTCGGCATAGTTGCAGACGATATAGATACCGACTCGTTCAAAAGGGAATTCAAGGCTGACCTGACCGATCTGCTGGAACCTCTTTACGGGCTGCAGCTTAAGGAGATACGGTTTGCACAATTCCTGGACACTATTACCCGGCTTGCCATAAAGCACAATCTCCGGATACCCTCGGAACTCCTCCTCATAGACAAGACGCTCATGATGCTTGAAACACTTTGCAGGCACCTCGATCCGCAGATAGATGTCATCGCGGCTGCCGAGCCCTTTGCATCCAAGCTCGGACTTAGAAGAATCACACCTGACAGGATAATCGAACAGGCACGCGATAACCTGAAGGAGATCGCCGATTTTACCAGGATATTCCCCAAGCAGATGAAGAAGCTGCTCAAAAAGGCAGTGAAAGACGACCTCCAGATAAAGATGTACCATGTGAACCTGCCCGAATTCATGAAGGACATGGACCGGGCCAGCAACAGGATTGCCTTTGCAATGATCGTAAGCGCCATAACCCTGAGTTCAGCTATCATGCATGCCGCCGGAGTGCTGCCCACGGTCTTCGGCCTTTCCTTCCTCGGATTGATAACGTTTGCAGTCGCCTTTTTCCTCGGTCTCTGGCTGATCGTCTCGATCATCCGCTCAGGGCGGCTTTAGATTCGTTTGTGGTATTGACACCCCTCTATTAAGGCCATATAATGTTTCTATCCGGACAAAATATCTTGTTGCAGGGGGTGGATCATGAAGATCAGGTTTGCGTTATTGGCTGCATTGGCGGCAATGGTGGCATTTGCCGTAATCGTATTTGCTGAGCAGAAGAAAGACGAGGCGCAGGGCGATGTTAGTAAGGGAACAGTGCTTTATGTCTGCAATTGCGGCGATCAGTGCAAGTGCAATACCGTTTCTCTGAAACCGGGCAAATGCAAATGCGGCGCTGACCTCGTCGCAATGCATGTCCTCAAGATCGAAAATGGAGAGGCGCTCCTTTGCACATGCGGCAAGGGATGCAATTGCAAGATCAACGAAGCCGACCCGACTAAATGCGGCTGCGGCAAGAAGATCAAAAGGGTCAGTTTGAAAGGTTTTTATGTCTGCAACTGCGGCGCGGGCTGTGACTGCAATACGATATCCGACAAGCCGGGCAAATGCAGGTGCGGCAATGATTTGAAAAAAGTGGAGTAGGTTGCACCTGAAGCGCGGCTACAACGTTCAATAACTGTCTTGAGATGGTAGAAACAGAAGAGGGATTGTTCTGATATGGGACAATCCCTCTTCAATAATAATTATTGCCGAACTCTTTTTAGCCCACTTTAACAATAAATGAAGGTCAGCGCTTTTTGTTTATCGGTATTATTGCTGACACGGTTGTGCCCAATCCCTTCGTGCCTTTTATCTCGACCCTGCCTTTCCACGGGGACACCCGTTCGCGCATGCCTAAAAGGCCGAAAGAGTTGGCTTTTGCCATCTGTTCATTCGAGATACCGATACCGTTATCGCAGACCCTCAGGACGATGGAGTCGTCCATCATCGTCAGGACGGAATCGACATTTGAGGCATGAGCGTGTCTCATGATATTTGTCAGAATCTCCTGGAATATCCTGAAGATGGCGGTCTTCATGTCTTCATCAGTGACAGATTCTTCAGCATATACATCGAGCCGGCATTTGATGCCGGTCCTCTTCTGGAATTCCTCGCACTGCCATTCGAGCGCCGCCTGCAGCCCCAGGCTGTCCAGGAGGGAGGGCCGCAGTTCCGTGCAGAGCCGCCTGACTGAAGCGATGGTGTTTTCCACCAGCTGAATGTCGCCACGGATTTTTTCCGCAAGCAACAGCTGATTGTCCTGCAATCTCTGGCTGATCCAGAAGAGGTCCATTTTCAGTGCGGTCATGATCTGGCCCAACTCGTCGTGAATTTCACGGGCTATATTTGTCCTTTCCTCTTCCCGGATAGTCTGCAGATGGGCCGCCAGTTCCCGCATTTGTTCGTTCGACCTGATCAATTCCTCTGCCGTTATTTTCCTCTCTGCAATTTCGGCTGTCAGTTCTGCATTTGCAATGGTCAGCTCAGAAGTCCGTTCAAGCACGCAAAGCTGAAGCTGGTCATGCGCCCTTTCGAGGGCCTCCTGGGCCTGTTTGCGCTGAACAGCATAGTGTATGCTGCGCTCAAGAAGTTTGGGGCCGAAATCACCTTTTACGAGATAGTCTTGCGCGCCCAAAGACAGTGCGTCCGCTATGGTTTTTTCGTCTGAATCACCGGTAAAGATGATAATGGGAAGTGTCGGTGCCTTGGCCTGAATTGCCTGCAGCGACTGGAGCGCGTAGCTGTCCGGCAGGCCGAGGTCTAATAGCGCGATATCGAAATGCCGTTCGTGGATAAGCGAAAGAGCGGACGAAAGCCTGTCGGCTCGGGTGATAGTTTCATTGCCGGTAGATTTGTGCACCATCTCGGTGATCAGAAACGCATCGTCCGGATCGTCTTCTATGAGGAGTATATTCAGCTTATGTTCATTCATGCTGCTTGGTTCATTTTCCGGTGACATCCTCAAACGCAAGGAGGATGCGCCCTTCTTCTCCGTCTCCCCTGCCGATCATATGGGCATTCAGCAGTATCTTCTTCCGTCCAATGGACGGGAAGTCGTGCTCAACCGCAAAGTCATGAAAAGACTCATCGCGCAGGCGCACATCGGAAAGCAATTTTCTCAGCTGGGGACTATCCCACTGCCCGTTGCCCAAATCGAACAGAAGCATTCCTTCGGTCTGGTCCGGATCGACCGCAAAAGTTTCGTAAAATGGCCTGTTCGCAGATAAGACCATCATTCCGTTATCGAGCACTACGAAAGGCTCGCGCAGGGTTTCTATAATCGCCTCAGCGAAGCAAAGTGCTTGCTGCGCCGCGGACTTTTTTTCTTCGAGGGTCTCCGACATCTTCTTCATCGTCGTAATATCCGTGAAGTTGATGACCAGACCGTCAATGGTGTCTGTGTGCGTCCTGTAAGGAGTGACTCTCATAAGATGCCAGTGGCCGTCTTTGGTCTCGATCTCGGTCTCTTTGAAAACAAGGGTTTCGAGGACCTTTCTGAAATCATCATTTATTGTTTCATATTTAAGGTTTGAGACGATGTGCGATATAGGGCGGCCTATGTCGCCGGGAATCAGGTTGAAAATCTTGGTCGCCTCAGGCGTGTATCTTCGGATCTTCATGTCGCAATCGAGGAACAGTGTTGCCATCTCAGTCCTGTTGAGCATGTTTTTCATATCGTCGTTGGCAAGAGTAATCTCGCTGATCTTGGCCTGAAGCTCGACATTTACGGTCATCAGCTCTTCGTTAAGAGACTGCATCTCTTCCTTGGAGCTGGAGAGCTCTTCATTTGTGGACTGCAGCTCTTCGTTGGTGGATTGCAACTCTTCGTTGGTGGACTTCAGTTCTTCCTGCGAAAGCTGCATTTCCTCGTTGGTAGATTGCAGGAGGTCCCTGGTACGCCTCAGCTCTTTTTCGAGTTCTGCATTGATGGCCTTCAGTCTCGCGTAGGATGCACCGCGCCCTTTTTCGGGTAGGGGCTCTTCGGGAGGCATCGCCCGGTCACTAAAGACGATCATAAATACCGAATGGGAAAGCCCCGGCTGGCTGACCGGCATGATTGAGAGGTCTATACTCTGGAAGTCGCCGTTGGTCTTGACCCTTACATCCTTCAGCGTAACACTCGTGTTACGGGTTTTTGCCTCCCTCAGGGCGCCTGTCAACTCGACTGCCAGGCCCTGACGCGCCATGGCATAGATATTGATATTTGCTTTGCCGGAAGGCGGTTCGAGATACTTGCCGGTCCTGCCGTGGATGTATATGATGTCCCCCTGTTCGTTTACGAAAACGGCCGCCGGTGTAAAATTTTCGAGGAGCAGACGGTTTGCAGTTTCAGGGATCGAGACGAGTTCCACCGGGTGCGGCTTAGTTACTGCTCCCGGTGCGATGTCCCGGTAAAAAAGGGCGAAATCACCTGCATCTACCGGAGGTTGCAATGTGGCGCGCCTCTGGTATATCTTCCACCTGATATCTGCGGGAGAAAAGAAGTCGCCGTATCTTCCGACCGACTCGGATGTCCCAAGGAACAGGAACCCGTCCGGTTTCAGACCGTAGTGGAAAACGGCGAGGAGTTTCTTCTGCAACTCGGCCGTGAGATATATCAGCAGGTTCCTGCAGCAAATCAGGTCGAGCTTGGTAAACGGCGGGTCCATGGTCACGTTGTGGGGCGCGAATATGACCATTTCCCGAATGTTTTTGTTGATCTGGTAGCGGCTGTCCTGCCTGGCGAAAAACCTTTCGAGTCTGTCGCGGGATAAATCCGCGGCAATGTTTGCAGGGTAAATCCCCTGGCGGGCTTTTTCTATCGCTTCCTTGTCTATATCGGTGGCAAATATCTGGACCTTGTAATCGACAGTCGGTTTCAGTTTTCTCATGCACTCAGATAGTATGATGGCGACCGAATACGCCTCTTCGCCGGTTGAACAGCCGGGGACCCATATCCGTATTGTGCGCTCTTTCTCCCTTCCGGCCAGAATGACCGGCACGACCTTGTCCTTGAGTGAGGCAAAAGCGCCCGGATCCCTGAAGAAACTTGTTACGCCTATAAGGAGTTCCCTGAAAAGGAGATCAACCTCATGCGGGTTGGCCTGAAGTAATTCGACGTATTCCTTTGTCGTTGCTATCTGATGTACATTCATCCGGCGTTCGATGCGCCGGAGGATGGTGTTCTTCTTGTAAAGCGAAAAGTCGTTTCCTGTCTGGCCGCGCAGGATGATCAATATCTTCTGCAGGTCGCTTGTTTCGCGTTCCTCGGCGATGACAGTCTCGGCAATCGGTCTGGCAATCTGCTTGAGGTAGCCGAGAAGTTTTGAAGGCAGGGTGTCCGCTCCCGCTATGTAATCGGCCAAGCCTGTTTCTATGGCGCTGCGCGGCATGCTGTCGAACTTTGCAGATTCAGGGTCCTGCACCATGATCATCCCGGAATTTTCTTTTATGGTTTTGAGTCCGGCCGTACCGTCGGTCCCCATGCCTGAAAATATTATCCCTACGGCACGATCTTTCCTGTCCTGTCCGAGATGCTTGAAAAAGAAATCTATGGGCAGCCGCAGACCCCTGGATGCAGTGGGTTCAAGCAGTTGCAACGTGCCGTGCAGTATGCCCATGTCTTTATTAGACGGTATGACGTACACGCAGTTGGGACCTACCTTCATGCCGTCTTCGGCCTCGAAGACCTGCATCTTCGTATGTCGCTGGATCAGTTCGGGCATGACGCCCTTATGGGTTGGGTCGAGATGGGAAACGACTACAAAGGCTGCACCGCTATTTGCAGGCATGTGCCTGAAGAAATCTTCAAAGGCTTCAAGTGCGCCTGCCGATCCGCCCATACCGACTATATAGAACCTGTCCCTGGATGGTCCGGTATTGATGACCTTTTCAGAGAAATTGGAAACGGCTTTCTTTCTTACGGGCTCATTTTCGGCAGGATCGGGGGCAATGCTTTTTCTTGAGACGGCCTTCGAGTTTTCCTTCTTTGCTTTCTGCCGGGGGCCTTTCGGCGAACCTTTCATAGCGCCTCTTCAAAAGAGATATTTTTCACTGATCCTTTACATTATATAGCATTCATGGCGAAAAAAAAGAGGCGTATCCCTTTCGGGGCGCGCCTCTTTACAGACTACTGTCAGGTGTAACCAACAAGCCTGCGCCTGCTACTTCTTCTTGGCCGCCTCTTTGATCAGGGCCTGTCCGATAACGTTTCTCTGTATCTGGTTCGTCCCTTCGTATATCTGGAGTATCTTGGCATCGCGCATCATCTTTTCAACCGGGTATTCCTTCATATAGCCGGAGCCGCCCATGACCTGAAGCGCGTTGGTTGTGACTCTCATTCCGAGATCGGTTGCATAGGTTTTTGCTATTGCAGATTCTTTGGATACATCTTTTGCACCGCTGTCAATGAAGCGTGCAACTGAATATATAAGGGCTCGTGCCGCTTCTATCTCGATCGCCATGTCGGCCAGCATATGCTGTACGGCCTGGAAGCTGATTACGGGATGACCGAACTGTACGCGCTGACGTGCAAACTTGACCGCTTCGTCAAAAGCGCCCTGAGCCACACCGAGCCCCTGCGCCCCGACGCCTGTGCGTGAGGAATCAAGAGTTTTCATCGCAACGATAAAGCCCATGCCTTCCTTGCCGATTATGTTTTCCTTGGGGATGCGGCAATTGTCGAAGATAAGTTCAGTTGTGGCGGAACAGCGGATGCCCATTTTGTTTTCCTTCTTGCCGAAGGTGAAGCCGGGCGTCCCTTTCTCGACTATGAAGGCCGAGGCGCCGCGCGGGCCTTTAGATCTGTCGGTTATGGCAATGATCGTATATATCTCGGCGACGCTGCCGTTTGTGATCCATTGTTTGGTGCCGTTGAGAACGTATTCGTCGCCTTCGAGTTTTGCGGTAGTCTGTATCCCGCTCGCGTCGCTTCCTGCATTGGCCTCTGTCAGACCGAAGGCCACCAGCCTCTTTCCGGATGCGATGTCGGGCAAATATTTCTTCTTCTGTTCTTCGGTGCCGAACAGAAGGATAGGGAAGGTCCCGAGCGCGTTCGCTGCGTATGACGTGGATACGCCTACGCATGCGCACGAAAGTTCTTCGACGGCGATGCAGAGTTCGAGACAGCCTTTGCCGAGTCCGCCGTATTCTTCCGGTATGAACAGGCCGAGCATATCGGACTGCGCAAGCACCTTGATTATCTCGTGAGGGAACTCTCCGGTCTCATCGAGTTCGGCACGCACGGGTACGATCTTTTCCTCGGCTATCTGGCGCGCCAGGTCCCGTATCATTTCCTGTTCTTCAGTTAAAAAATAGTCCATACTAAAAAAACCTCCCGTTAAAGCTGAATTGAGTGGACGTTTATCCGCTGATGTCGATATCCCCTGCGAGGAGACGAGAGGAACCTATATTACCATAAAAACGAAGATCATCACCAATAAGAACGATATTTTTGAAGAGTTGCAATATGTTACCGGATATGACCGTTTCTTTGACCGGATGGGCGATCTCTCCGTTTTCGACCCACAGACCCGATATCCCGATTGAATATTCACCTGATACCGGGTTCGCTGTGTGCATGCCCATGGTCTCGGTGACATAAACCCCCTTGTCGATTCTTTTGATGAGTCCCTCAAAGTCGGATTCATATTCACGAGAGGATGCCGAGACAAAGAAATTCGTAGGACCGACCTTCGGAAGCCCTGAAAAGCCACCCCTGACTGCGTTTCCTGTGGAAACGGCATGCCCCTTTTTTGCAGTGTAAGTGTTGTAGAGATAACCCTTCAGGATCCCTTTTTCTATCAGGGTCTTCTGCGAGGTGGCAACCCCCTCATCATCGGCAGGCCTGCTGCCGAGCCTGCCATCAAGCAGAGCGCTGTCGATAATATCAATACGCGGGCTGATAACAGTTTCTCCGATTTTTCCTGCAAGCATCGATTTATTTTTCTGCACTGCCTCCGCGGAGAGAGCCGACGACAAGATGCCGAGAAAATCAGCTGCAACGGAATGGTCGAGGAGTATGAATCCTTTGGTAGAAGCGATCTTTTTTGCCCCGAGTGTCTGCAGTGCCCTTGAAGCGGCGCTCCTTCCGACTTCACGGAAGGAGATATCCCTAAGGAACCGGCTGCCCTGGTAATCCCATCCCATCTGGCTCTCACCGTTTCCTTCTGCAACCGCCATGATATGGGCAGAGCAGGACGTTGCTGCAAATTCAAGGTCTATGCCTTGTGAATTGATTATCCTGGTTATTGCCGAACCGAAACTGCCGGAGGCGTTTCGTGTTTTGCTTATCCTGCCGTCTTCATTCATGGCGGCATTTTCCATTGAGATGACCATTTCGATAGCTTCTTTTTCGCCCAGCGCATCAACAGCTTCGTCATATACAACTACCGGGGAATGGGGGCCTCCGGCAGGAAGACTGTTATATTCATCGCGCTCCGTAAACCTGGATGCCTCGACCGCATCTCTGGCAACAGTCCGGATATCAGAAGGATCGGTAGAATACGAAAAACCAAGACGCCCGTCCCTGAAAACGCGCACGGAATAACCGATGGAATCGGACCTCTCAAGAGTATCTATTTTGAGTTCCTTTACCTCGATGCCCATGTATCTGGAAGCCTTTACATATACTTCCGCCTCATCGGCACCTTCCTGTATCGCAAGTTCAAGGAGCTTTTCGGCAAAACTGGTACCGACAGAACCGTTCTTCATTCTTCGGTATATGTAGCGGAGGATGTCTCCGACTCCCATACGGTCACGGACTTCAAAGTAACCTCATGACCGGCGAGTTTTACTTTCATCGAATCGAATATCCAGTGCGCGATATTTTCGGAAGAAGGATTGATATCGGTAAACTGGGGAAGGTCGTTCAGGCATGTGTGATCGAGAGGCCCGACGACCTCGCCGGTTATGCCTTTCAGGTCGGTAAAGTCCATGGCTATGCCGATCCTGTTCAGTCTTTGCGCGGTTACGCAAACGCGCACGCGCCAGCTGTGTCCGTGGAGGTTTTCACACTTGCCCTTGTATTCGCGAAGCTGATGCGCGGAGGAAAATTTTGTTTCGACCGTTAAGGTGTACATGGCACTCCTGTCTTGAAGTTTCAGGTCTTCTTTTTAAAGATGGCGATATACGGCAGGTTCCTGAACTGATTTTCATAATCGAGGCCGTAGCCGACGACAAAAACATTTGGGACCTGGAATCCTACATAATCGAGAGGAACGTCAACGATCCGCCTCTCTTTTTTGTCCAGGAAGGCACAGACCTTGACACTTTCCGGGCTTTCCCCGAGTATTCTTTCACGGAGGAAGTTCAGCGAAATACCGGTGTCTATGATATCGTCGATCAGCAGCACATCTTTTCCCCTGAGGTCTTCCTTTATATCATAATATACTTTAACTTCGCCCGTGGAAGTTGTTTTTATGTAACTGGATGCAACGATGAAGTCTACGGTTACGGGCTGTCTGATTGCCCTTACAAGATCTGAAAAGAACATAAAGGATCCTTTTAGTATGCCGACAGCGAGGATCTCCTTGCCCAGATAATCGCGGGATATCCGATCAGCAAGTTCCGTCACCCTGGTCTGAATCTGTTCTGCCGTCAAGAATGGTTTGCCTATAATCATTCGGAAACCCTCCGTTAAGAGTATCGATATATATAATACGTGTATTTCTTTTTTATCTCAACCCGACATTGACTGATTAAGGAGTTCAGGAGTTGCAGCAAGTCTTAACCACTGAACTCCTAAATCCTTTAAATTGTTTGTGGTAGTATAAAAAGATATTTATGATTCGGAGGTTTGTTTTGTGAAGAAGAAGATTTTATTTAAAATAGCTTTCCTGCTTTGCCTTGCATTCTGCTTTATTTCATGCACACCGAGAGAGACGATTCAGACTCAGACGCATCATGAGCCGGCCAGGATCGCCCTTGTCCTCGGGGGTGGCGCCGCACGCGGATTTGCGCATATAGGTGTGCTCAAAATACTCGAAAACAACCAGATACCAGTTCACATGATTGTCGGGACGAGTGCGGGCAGTTTCGTAGGCAGTCTTTATGCTTTCGGGTTCAATGCTTACCAGTTGCAAAAGATTGCACTTGGTATTGAGCGCAGCGATATTGCAGATTTCACGATTCCCGACAACGGCTTCATAAAGGGAGATCTTCTGGAAGATTATGTAA
>DATJOY010000189.1:0-4591 GCA_035506695.1 Dissulfurispiraceae bacterium | reverse complement strand
GACCACTCGGCAGCAACTTCAAAATTCGCAGCAAGGTACTGGAGGATTTCAGTCGCAGGTGTGCCGGGATAACTGCTCGCAAGGGATATCCCGGCCTCGATAGCGCCCCTTCCTATAGCTTCATTTCCGGAGAGAAGTTCTTTTTTATCAGTTTCTTTTTTTTGCATTCTGGCCCCGCACATTACATAGATTATAGTAAAGATATAACTCAAAAGATAACAGAAAAGAGGCCCTTTTCTCAAATGAAGCGGCGTGTAGAGATTTATTGCCCTATGAGCGTCTGAAACGAATTAGAAAATGTCTATCATTTGCAGCCGGCAAGTTCCCGGACGATTTCCCTTGCCGGGATATTCGTTTTCTCGGAAATGGACCTGACATCCTCGTATTCAGGCGTGCAGGTCATTATCTTGCCTCTGAGCCTGGAGATTTTGAATCTTATGAGGCCATACTTTGTCTTGATCTTTTTGATTTCCCTGTCCAGAACTTTTCTCTCTGCCCTGTAAAAACGTATGCCTATAGTTGTGGTTTCCCTGAACAGAATATCGGCAATCTTGTCCGCCTCGTTGTCCCCGACAATTGCGGTAAGCTTGACCGCGGGTCGTCCCTTTTTCATGATGATGTTTTCGAGAAAAACATCGAGAGCCCCTGCGGCAAAAAGCTTTTTCATGGCGCCTTCATAGTACTGAGGGTTCATGTCGTCTATATTGGTTTCCATTACCATGACGGAATTATCCGTCGCACCATCTGCGGGATACGGGCGCCCGACGGAAAGCCTGAGCACATTGGGCATTCGGGTAATTTCCCTGTTGCCGGCTCCGTAGCCTATCGTCTCGACGGACATGCACGGGAAAGAGGTGCTTGAAGATGCAAGCGTCTTCAGAATAACAGCACCCGTAGGAGTGGTGAGTTCAAATTGAATTTCGGACGAATATACAGGGAAGCCCTTGAGCAATTCGATGGTTGCCGGCGTGGGCACGGGGAGAATCCCGTGTGCAGTATGCACAGTTCCGCTGCCGAGATTGATCGGCGAGACGACTACTTTTTCGATTCCAAGGACATCCATTCCTATGAGGGTCCCGAATATGTCGACGATGCAATCCGTGGCCCCGAGCTCATGGAGATGAACTGAATCGAATGGTTCACCATGTACCTTGCCTTCCGCTTCGAAAAGATTTCTAAAAATGGCGAGACCTTTTTGTTTTATCCGTTCAGGTAATACAGACTTATTTACGATGGCGCGGATGTCCTTCCATTTCCTGGTTTCCGAATGCGCATGGCCCCGCTTGTCTACTACGATTACATCCACCTTGGTTGAAGAAATCCCCGCGCGCATGACTCTTCTCGCTGAAATCGTGTAACCGGCTATCGGAATCTGGCTCAGCAACTTCTTTATTGCATTGAACTTTGCACCGGCATCTACGAGTGCGCCCAGGCACATATCTCCGCTGATACCTGCTGCACATTCGAAATAAGCTGTTTTCATCCATCTATTTTACACGCAGAAGAAGGGAAGTTGGTAGATTATCAAAAGGTTTTAATATTTCTTTGACTTTTCCGGTCGACCGCATATACTTTTAAATGATTATGGAGATGATATCTGAAAAGAAGATTGGTAGCGGTATCCTGCGGCTTGTGATCGGGGACATTACAGAGCGTGAGGTAGACGCAATTGTAAATGCGGCCAATAAATATCTGCAGCATGGTGGCGGAGTTGCCGGTGCGATCGTGAGAAAAGGCGGCAGCATAATCCAGGAAGAGAGCAACCGCATAGGTTATGTCCCTACGGGCAATGCTGCAATCACATCCGGCGGCAGGCTGAAGGCAAAGCATGTCATACATACCGTTGGACCCCGCATGGGTGAGGGGGACGAAGAGATGAAGCTCACGCGAGCAGTGCAGCAAACGCTTCTGCTTGCTTCGGAACACGACCTGCAAAGCATTTCGATGCCTGCTATAAGTTCGGGTATTTTCGGCTTTCCAAAGGACAGGTGTGCGGCGATACTTGTCGCAGAGTCCGCAAAATTTCTTTTAAAAAATCAGGGCTCTGTGCTGAAAGTGATAGAGTTCTGCATTTTCGATCAGGAAACACTTGCATATTTCAACCATGAATTTGATAAAATAAACGCTCATTGATGCCGGGATAGCACAGTGGTAGTGCAGCTGATTCGTAATCAGCAGGTCGTCGGTTCAAATCCGATTCCCGGCTCTTATATATCAAGGGGTTGAGACTGTTCTCAGCCCCTTATTTTTTATTGCTATTGACCACCTATTGCCCACCCGTCAGATCCCGAACAGCAATCTCTTTCCTAGTATTCCGCTTGCCTTGTTTCCAGCTGTTCTTTATGACAACATTGCCGTGCAAACTATCTACCGCGTCTTTCTTAAGGGCACTGCTGACTTTTGTATAAATTTGGGTGGTGCTTATGTCTTCCGGGAGGGTCTCAATTCCTTCAAGCTTTACACATTACCGAAAGCGATCATAAAATTCAGACAGGGAGCGGGCAGACTGATCAGGTCCAGGACGGACACGGGGCGGCTAATTATATGTGATGAGCGGATTGTATCAAAGGCATATGGAGATCAGTTCATGCACATGTGGACCGCTTTCACCTGGTGATGGACACCATCGACCGTTTGCCTCAGACCGGCGACAAAGGCGAGTACTTAAAGCAACAACTCAAGGACAAGCTTATCGAGCACAAACAATACATCTGCAAATACGGCCAGGACATGCCGGAAATCCGGAACTGGAAGTGGGGCAACCCCAAATGAAACAGGCAAGATATAAGAACTCCAAAGCTTGTCGCAAGGAGTCAGCAAGGCAGGGTCTCAGTGCTTAGGATGCGTAAACATTTGCTGATATAGTGATATGAGAAAAATGTCATCGAGAGAGGAATGAGGTAATTAATATATGACCTATGACAGACAACATCGTGCGCTGTTACAGAGAATCGCTCACAGGGCAATGGTTCAGAGGGGATTACTCCCCGACTTTTCAAGTGAAGCACTCGCAGAACTTGGCAAGATTCAGGCGCCTGCATCGATAGGTGGCGAGCAGGTTCGTGATCTTAGCGGGCTGCTTTGGGCGTCTATCGATAACGATGATTCCCGCGACCTGGACCAGCTCACTGTTGCCGAGGCGATGCCGGGTGACAAGGTAAAGATACTTGTTGCCGTGGCAGACGTGGACTCTCTCGTCAAGAAAGGTTCGGCAATCGACGAACATGCGCGCCATAATACAACCTCTGTTTATACTGCGGGAATGATATTCCCGATGCTGCCTGAAAAGCTTTCCACTGATCTCACATCCCTGAATTTCAATGAGGACCGGCCGGCCATCGTCGTCGAAATGGTAATTGGCTCGGATGGAGCTTTGGAGGACTCGGATATCTACAAGGCTCGTGTCCGCAATCATGCAAAGCTCGCATATAACAGCGTCGCCGCATGGCTTGAAGGACATGGAATTCTGCCCATGGCGCTTGCGTCAGTAAAAGGACTTGAAGAGAATCTGCGTTTGCAGGACAAGGCAGCACAAAGCATGAAGAACCTCCGGCATGTTCACGGCGCACTTAGTTTTGAAACTGTTGAGGCGAGGCCTGTATTTGACGGTGATGAAATCCGTGATCTCGAAGTAGAAAAACGGAACCTGGCAAAAGACATTATAGAGGATTTCATGATAGGGGCAAACGGAGTGACCGCACGGTATCTCTCGTCAAAGAAATTCCCTTCTATTCGCCGCGTGGTACGCACACCAAAACGATGGGAGAGGATTGTCGAGCTTGCCGATGAACATGGGGCGAAACTTCCCGATACGCCGGACTCAAAGGCCCTTGAAGATTTCCTGACAAAGGCGAAAGCGGCCGATCCGGTCAGGTTCCCCGATCTCTCACTCGCAGTTATCAAACTGATGGGCCCCGGTGAATATGTTGCGGAACTTCCGGGAGAGACCGCCCCTGGGCACTTTGGTCTTGCGGTTAGGGACTATACCCATTCTACGGCACCGAACCGCCGGTACACAGATCTTATCACGCAACGCTTATTGAAGGCCGCCATAGGAGGAAGTCCTTTGTCGTATAGCAATGATGAGCTTGCAGCACTGGCGAAACATTGCACGGAAGAAGAAGACGCCGCCAACAAAGTGGAACGCCAGGTTGGCAAATCCGCTGCTGCCCTCCTGCTTGAATCCAGAATAGGAGAACAATTTGAGGCAATCGTCACGGGCGCTTCCGCTAAGGGTACATGGGCGCGTCTTCTTACGATTCCTGTTGAAGGGCGGCTTGTCCATGATTTCGAGGGGCTCGACGTCGGCTACCGGATTCGAGTGCAGCTTATATCGGTAGATGTTGATCAGGGATTCATAGATTTCAGAAAAGTTAGGCCATCAGGGCATCGATGAAAAGAGACGGTTGGAGGTTACTCTCCGGAGGGGTGAGAATAGGCATGAATCGTGGCTGAAGAAAAGAAAGACAAAATAGGCGTCACCCCCGGCATTTATTGGGGATATATTGCACCGGACAGCTGTTAATGTGAAAAACTAAACTGAGGAATATAACATGAAAGCACTGCTTATTTATCCCGAGTTTCCTGATAC
>DATJOY010000188.1:0-21687 GCA_035506695.1 Dissulfurispiraceae bacterium | reverse complement strand
TTTAATTTATAACGCCCTTTAAGCCCGCAGATCATATCTATCATCTCCGGAAAAGGCTTCGATTGTTCAAACATGAATTTCCTGAACTCGTCCATTGTAAAGGACCTTTTCTCATAGAAGACGACCCTGTTTAAATATGTTTCGAGGCTCAGCTTTCCCTGCTCGTAGGTGTCGAAGGTCAGATGATGCCGCTCGTCCATTTCTGCGTAGTCGAGGCTGAAAAGCTCCGCAGCCCGGCGTCTCATGGAGCGGTCCCATCCGTTGGTGAGCAGGACACCACCTACATCGAGGAACAGGGTAGTAATAAGACCTGATTCACTCCTGTCGTCGATTTTACAGTCCATCATATTCCTCCCTTCTCTTTCTTTACGGCATGTCCCCCGAACTCGTTCCTGAGGGCGGAGATGAGTTTGTCGGAGAAAGAATCGATTTCGCGCGACCGGAACCTTTGGAAAAGAGAGAGCGCGAGCACCGGCGCGGACACGGAATCTTCGATGGCCTGCAGAACGGTCCATCTTCCTTCGCCGGAATCTTCGACATATCCCTTGATCCGGGAAAGTGACGGATCTTTTTTGAAGGCATCCTCGGCAAGCTCCAGAAGCCAGGAGCGCACAACACTGCCCTGGTTCCAGAGATGGGCGACCTGTGAAAAATCGAGACCTTCCGCATATTGAGAGGCATTCATAATCGCAAAGCCTTCACCGTATGCTTCGAGCATGCCATACTCGATACCGTTATGCACCATCTTGACAAAGTGCCCGGCGCCTGACGGCCCACAGTGCATGTATCCGTCTTTCGGTGCCAGGGTTGCAACTGCCGGTTCTATCCCCGAAAATACCTCCCTGTCACCTCCGATCATCTGGCAATAACCGACCGCCAGTCCCCAAATGCCTCCGCTGACACCTATGTCGAGATAGTTAATTCCGGACAACTTGAGAGCAGAACTTCGCCTGATATCATCTTTGTAGAAGCTGTTTCCGCCGTCTATGATGGTATCGCCTTTCTGCAGAAGGGGCTTCAATGCTTCGATATGGTCATCAACCGTTTTGCCTGCGGGCAGCATCAGCCAGACAAAGCGCGGAGACGAAAGCTTCTTCACAAGTTCTTCAAGAGAATAAACGCCTGTCGCGCCTTCCCTTACGATTGCATCGACCTTGTCGGCGGTCCTGTTAAATGCGACGACGTCATGCCCTCCTCTGAGCAGCCGGATCGCCATGTTCATTCCCATCCGCCCGAGTCCGATCATTCCTATCTGCATAAAACCTCCTTATTTATCCAGAATTGAAGCGGCTTCCGTGTCGAGAACAAACAAAAGTCTGCCGCGTGAAGGCTCGACCCTCCCCGCAGGAAATCCCTGGTCCCGGTCCCCGACGACCCGTTTGACGATGGTCGCCTTGTGTTTCCCTGCAACTATTACGATCACTGTTTCAGCGTTGTTGATGACCGGAAGCGTGAGGCTTATCCGTGAATGTTTTACAAGGTCGTGTTCGACCGGAACCGCGAGCCGGACATTTCCGGGCATGAGCGGGACCTCTGCCTCGGAGGCCCCTGGGAAAAGCGACGCTGTATGGCCATCTTCGCCGATACCGAGACAGATCAGGTCGAAGCGCGGAAGCTCGGCATCGGAAAGAGCGAAGAAGCGTTTCAGCTCCTGCTCATAACATTCAGCCGCCTCAGACGGCGACGCAGCATCGGTCATCACTGCGTGGATGTTTTCCTCCGGCAAATTAACTTCTTTTAGGAAGAGAGACTTCATCATTCCGATATTGCTGTCTGTGTCTGTAAGAGGCACAAAGCGTTCATCTGCGGGAAAGATATGGGTCTTCTCCCACGGCATATCACCCTTCAGGATTGCAAGGCGGCGATAAAATTCCGAAGGTGTAGATCCGCCGGAAAGCGCTGCGGTAAATATCCCGGCACGCGCAATTGCGCTTTCGGCCGTGTCCTGCCATTTCCGGACAAGGAAATCCACCATCTCGTCCATCGTACTCAGAATGTGAATACTGAAGCCCGGTCCCGTCATCTCGTCAACCCGTCAGCCATTTGTGGCCGTCTTCCTGAATTAGGCGGTCTGACGCAGCCGGTCCCCAAGATCCTGCTTCATAATTGGGAAAATCGACTGGCGGAGAAGCTTCCCATCTTGCTATTATCGGGTCCGCAACCTCCCACATTGCATCGACCATATCTTCACGTACAAACAGCGTTAGATCACCCTTCATGCAATCGATCAGCAGCCTCTCATAGGCGTCGTAATGATGCTGCGGAAAGGCGCCGCCATAACAGAAATCCATATTCACCGGGTAGAGCTGATTTTCCGAAAAAGGGTACTTGACGCTGAAACGGACCGATATCCTTTCCTCCGGCTGGATCGTAAGGATAAGGGCGTTCGGCTCGGCTGTATCGCATATGCGCCCGAAAAGCCGCAAGGGCAGTTGCTTGAACTGGAGGCATATTTCGGTGATCCTCCGTTTCAGCCTCTTGCCCGCGCGCACATAAAAGGGCACTGTCGCCCATCTCAGATTATCAACATGAAATTTGCCCGCAAAGAAAGTGGGAGTCATCGAGGACGGCGAGACCCTTGGCTCATTCCTGTAACCCTCCACGGTTGTATCGCTTATTTTCCCGCTTCCATATTGTCCGCGCACCATGAACCTGTCTATATAGTCGCCCTCCATATGCCTGATGGACCTGACGACCTTGATCTTTTCGTCCCTTATATAATCCGCCTGAAACCCTATGGGGGGCTCCATTGCAACCATACCGATCAATTGCAGGACATGGTTCTGGATAATGTCCCTGACGATACCGTTCCTTTCATAAAACTCTCCCCGCATGCCTATGCCTATGTCTTCGGCAACGGTAATCTGGACATTGTCAATATTGCGCTCGCTCCAGAGCCGCTCGAATATGGGATTGACAAAGCGCAGAAACATAATGTTCTGAACGGTCTCTTTCCCGAGATAATGATCGATGCGGTAAATCTGCTCTTCAGCGAAGGCTGATCTCAACACCCCGTTCAGCCTGCGGGCCGTCGAACGGCTGCTCCCGAACGGTTTCTCAACAATGATCCTGGTGCCTTCACAAAGCTTAAAGTCTTTAAGACGGTTGATGATGGCCGGCATCGCATCAGGTGGAACAGCGAGATAATATATGATATTCCGCTCTTTTCCGGTCATGTGCTGAAGCTGGCCGATCCTTGAAGAGAGCCTCTTCATTGTCTCGTCTTCGCCGACATGGCCCGATTCATAATACAACCGGCTGCCGAACTCGTCCCATTGCGGACCCTGAAACGGGGCACCGGCGTCGCCTGCGACAGCTTCGCTGATCAGGGCACGGAATTCTCCGTCGGTCATTTCTGTCCTGCCGAAACCGAGAATAGAGAATTGTTCAGGAAGCTCTCTGCCCTGAAAAAGGCTGAACAATGTCGGTATGAGCTTTTTTCTGCTGAGGTCTCCGGTCCCGCCAAAGATCACAAAGGTGAACGGCCCGATCCTCGCTTTTTCCTGAGGCATGTCGCAGCTCTGAAGATATCTGCTATCGACTATTTCATGTGCCTTGTCGGTCACGTTTTCAAAACTCCTTTTCGATCTCCGCAATTTTTCCAATCCGCCGGGTGTGCCTTTCCGCGCCAGAAAATTTCGCATTCAGAAAGAACAAAACGAGGTCCTTGGCGAGTTCTTCGCCTATTACCCTGGCGCCCAGGCAGAGCACGTTCATATTGTCGTCTTCGACACCCTGGCGGGCCGAGAACGAATCGTGGCAAAGGGCGGCCCTTATCCCTGGGAATTTATTGGCTGCCACTGACGCCCCGACGCCGCTGCCACATATGAGTATGCCTCTGTCTGCAACTCCTCCGAGTATTGACACGGCAACCGCCCTTGCAAAATCGGGATAGTCATCCAAAAGATCCAGGCCGGATGCACCCACGTCGATTATTTCGTGCCCCTCCCCGGACAAAAAGCGGATGATTATGCCTTTAAGATAATAACCGCCGTGGTCCGATCCGATTGCTATCTTCATCGCGCGATGAGCGTATTCCAGTCTGCCGAAAATCTCTCCATGCCCCTGACTGTCAGGTCGTGCGAGATATCGAACTCATTCCAGTTCAGGGTGAGGTCGAGGTTCTTGAACGGAAGCGGCTTGAGGTTACCTTCATTGTATGCAAAAGCCGGGCCGGGCAACTGCATATTGACGGATGCCCATTGTTTTAATATTTCGTAAGGGGCCGTCACTATGTCGGAGCCTAGTGCTATCGAATACACCAGATGCTCCAGGCCTCTGACGCTCGCGGTCAGCACAGAGACATGATGGTCACTGTCCCTGTACATCCGGATTATATTCGCGATAAGGTCCATGCCGTTTTCGCCCCTGTCATCCAGGCGTCCGACGAAAGGAGAAACAAAAACATCGCCCCTTTGTGCGCCGCGTGTAGCAGCATATACTGCAGCAGACTGTTCCTGGGAAAAACAGAGCGTCATGTTTACCCTCAGCCCTCTCTTCACCGCCTGCTCCGCAGCTCTCAGGCCCTCGCTTGTTGTGGGGAATTTGATATGGGCGTTCGGTATCCAAGAATACATCTCTTCACCCTGGGCCAGCATCTGTTCGGCCTTTGTCGAGACATCGGCATACACCTCCACCGATACTGAGCCGTCCGGTATCAGTCCCGATATTTCGGCTACCACGCTGCGATAGAATCCGAAGATTTCCTGCTCGCTGAATTTCTCTCCCCGGTCCAGCCTCTTCCTCGCTTCCGGGTTTTTTGATATCAACGTCGGGTTGGTAGTCTGACCGTCGAGAAAGCCGAGTAGTCCGATCATCTCGCGGGTCTCTGCCGGGTCCCCCCCGTCCAGAAATATCCGCGTTTGAAGATGCTCCGGTCTCATATCAGTTCCTTTACCTTCCTGATGATCGCCTCTTTTGATATCTCCTCGAAGAGCAACAGCTCATCAGGCTTTCCGCTCCTAGGCATCTTGCGCACAGCGAGAGAATGAATCGGCAACCCCGGAAGCGCACTTCGCACCGCTTCCCCGATGCCGCCTTCCGGGGCGTGATCTTCCACCGTAATGATTGCCCTCGTTGAGGCAACGGCCTCCCTGAGCGCGGAGACATCAATGGGCTTGATTCCGTACAGGTCAATCACCCGGACAAAGATGTCGTCTCTCATCAGCTCTTCAGATGCCTTCAATGCCTCATGCAGGGTGACTCCGGCGGCGATGATCGCAATCTTGTCGGCGTCACTCCTTTTGAGTATTTTGCTACCTCCGATAGTAAACAACTCTTCGTTGTCATAAAGTATCGGCGTCTTCATCCTCGTGGTCCTTATATACACCATCCCCTTATGCTGGGCTGCGGCCTCGACGAGCTTTTCGGTAGAAACCGCGTCGGACGGATAGAACACGACACAGTCCTTGACGGTCCTGAACATGGCAATGTCCTCAAGCCCCATCTGCGAAGGCCCGTCTTCACCTATCGACACACCGGCGTGAGACCCGCAGAACTTAATGTTTGCGCGGGAATACTGCCCCATTCTAATCTGATCAAAAGCGCGCGTCAGGAACGCTGCAAAGGTCGAAACGAATGGCAGCTTGCCCCTGCGGGCAAGCCCGATGGCAGCACCCGCCATATTCTGCTCTGCAATGAACATTTCGAAGAAACGATCAGGATAGGCGTCCCTGAATATTTCGGCATAGGTCGAATTGCTCACCTCTCCGTCCAGAACAACCATGTCCGGGAACTGGGGGAATATCCTTCGCAGGGCCCGGCCATATGCCTCCCGAGTCGCAAATGGCTTGCTGCGGTCATAAGAAACAGCATCGGCTGTAACCGGTTCGCTCTTCACAGGGATAACATCATCGGGCTTCATGATATTTCCGAGCACCGACATATCGACAGCTCCTAACTCTCCGATGGCCTGCCGGAACTCATCCCGATTAAGTGCCTTGCCGTGCCAGCCATTTTTGTCCTCAAGGAATGAAACACCCTTGCCTTTGACAGTCCCGGCTATTATCATCACGGGCTTATCTTTCACCTGACCGGCATGATTCAAAGCATCGAGCACTTCCTTGAAGTTGTGACCGTCTATCACAACAGGCTCCCAGCCGAACGCCGAAACCATCCCTGCGTATGCCTGAAGATTGCAGCCGAACATCGTCTCACCTCTCTGGCCGAGACGGTTTACGTCCATTATTCCGACAAGGTTATCGAGCTTGTAATGTGCGGCAAGTGCAATTGATTCCCACTGTGAACCCTCGGCCATCTCACTGTCACCGAGCAGAACGTAAGTCCGGTAAGGAAGTTTATCTATGTACTTCGCGTTCAAGGCTTCGCCGAACCCGATGGAAAGACCTTGACCCAATGAGCCTGTGGCGGCCTCGGTATACTGAAATGCTACTGTAGGATGCCCCTCAAGAGGGCTGCCGAATTTCCGGTATGACCTGAGGTCCTGCTCGCTCAGCCTTCCCGCGGCTGCCCACAAAGCGTAAAAAAGCGGGGTAGCGTGGCCCTTTGAAAATATGAGTCTGTCGTTATTAGGATGGTTCGGCTTGTCCAGATCGAACCTGAATGCACCTCCGAAAAGCAGGCCGGTCATCAGCTCCGTTGCCGAGAGGGCCGAAGTCGGGTGCCCTGAACCGGCCTCCGTAGTCGAAAAAAGGATGTAATAACGGATGAGCCTCGCTATCTTTTCGAGTTCCGAAATATCGCCCATGGAATGTCCCCTTTGAAGGATTTTATTTTAATTATTATATTGGTCTATGGATCAACATCCAAGAACAGCATGCTCAACCGGGACATAAGGGACCATGGCAGACAGCGAGGTCGGAATGATCAGTGCACTTTTCCCTGATCATCGCCCATGAATATCCGCCGGGCCCGGTCCCTGAGATCAATATGCACAACAACCCTGTTATTGTCACGGAGTAAATAATCGATGTCCATCACGTCGCTCATGCCGAAGGTTACTTGATTATAGAGAGGCCTTATCTCGTACGCAACAACCCGTCCGGTGCCGTCCAAGACCTTGCTGGTCTGTGACTTAATAAAATCAGGATGCCAGCCTACAAACTTCTCGGCAGTTCTGACGGCATCGGCGGCCGATTCACCTTTCAGCGTACGGTAATTATATTCCGGCGAATATATGTCGAGGGTATATTTTCCTCCTTCCGGAATGAGAATCGCAACGGTCGCAATATTGTTGTAATAATGAGCACCATAGAGTATGACAGTATATGTACCATCGATCTCTGATCTGCCGGCAAGCTCGGTTTGAAGATATGCCCGGTTCATGGAGCATGCCCCGCACAGGAGGACCGAAAGCAGGAGTCCTATAGCAACTGATCCGAGACCATAAACCCGCATATTTAAAGGATACACCAACTAAGAAATAATGCAAGGTCAGCAAATTGAGCTGTCAATATCCCTTTAGCGACAGGAACAGCAGGCGCATTGCAACCAGTGCGAGGGCCACTGACAGCGCGCGAATAATTACTTTTCCTTCAACTTTCGACGACAGGAGAGCGCCGGCCTGAGCTCCGAGAATGACGCCCAGTGCAAGGAAAATCGCCCTCGTGACACCATGATGAAAGGTGCCGGTTATCACGTGCACTGCAACTCCGACGAATGTTACTATCGCCAGTATGAAATGCGATGTCGCCGTCGCGACATGAACAGGAAAGCCGAGGATGCCGGCAAGAGCAGGCACATGAATTATCCCGCCGCCTATTCCCAGAAAACTGGAGACAAAACCGACCAGCAGGCTTATCGTTATGCCTATGCGCAGGTCCCGAAAAGAGAGAACCATAGCGTTGCCACTGTGGCTGGCTCGCCCTGACGGTGTTTTGAAAAATATTATTATCGATATGGCCGCCAGCAGTATCGCAAAGATAAGGTCGAAGGTCCTCCTCGGCACGTAGTAAGTCGATATGGCCCCGAGTACTGCGCCCGGGATGGCGGCACCGGCAAAGATAAGACCGTATTTGTAATCGATGCGCCCCATGCGGGCATATGCCATGGACCCTGAAAAGGCATTGGCGAAAGTGACGGAAAGCGATATGCTCGTAATGGTATCCGGGCTGTCATGCGGATAAAGAAGCAACAGAACCGGAGTAAGGATGAATCCGCCGCCGGCGCCTATCAGCGTCCCGAACAATCCCACTATGAAACCGAACAGGCTCAGCCACAAATCATGTTGCATTTGTTCACCGTGAAGTCCGGAAACTAATTTATGTCCCGGATTCTAATCTTGATACCACTGCAAAACACAGCCGAAAATGATTTCCAGCGGCATAAACAAAGTCTATGTTGATCGAGATGTTCTGTCAAATGCTGCCGCCATTTTGGACCATCTCTTTTGGTGTATAATTGATAACAGGATATTTCTGATGTACATTATGGGCTGCACAATTATGAACCGGAGACTGTCGATGGTCAATAATATCATGAAGGAACTGCAGGCGTTAAGCGATCCGGAGAAGGCGGAATTTCTCCCGCGTTTCTTCAAGACCCTTCCCGGAGGGTACGCGGAAGGCGATATTTTTATCGGCGTGACCGTGCCAAAAATCCGCTCAGTGGCAAAGAAATACCATGCCCTGCCCTTTACTCAGATTAGACAACTACTCAGATCGCCGATTCACGAACACAGGCTGGCTGCCCTCCTGATACTGGCGGACCGCTTCGGCAGCTCCGACGAGGCCGCAAAGGAAAGAATTGCCGAATTTTACCTTCACAACCTTAATTATGTTAACAACTGGGACCTTGTGGACCTGTCGGCGGACAAGGTCCTCGGTGCTTACCTCTTCAGCAGGGACAGGAGCATCCTCTATTCTCTTTGCAAAACAGGCCATCTTTGGAGTCAACGCGTCGCAATCATATCGACCTTCTTTTTTATACGCAGGGGACAGTTCGAAGATACTTTCCGGATTGCCGGGCATTTGCTGGGCCATAAACACGACCTGATTCACAAAGCGGTCGGGTGGATGCTCCGTGAAGTGGGAAAGCGTGACAGAGAAGCGGAAGAGCTGTTTCTGAAAAAACATTACCGTTCGATGCCGCGGACCATGCTTCGCTATGCTATTGAGAAATTCTCCCCGGAAGAGAGACAAAGATACCTCAAGGGTCTCGTCTGAGTTATTGAAGCTTCCAGCAGTCAAATTTATTGTCGATCCCTTAATATGCTTCTCATGGCTGTTCTGGCAACCGTCCCGAGAAAACTGATGGACAATTATATGCCATTTTCTCGGCAATGTGCTATAATTTGAAGAGTAGGCTGCCGAAAATCTATATTGTAGAAACCCTGATAATCGATAGTGTTCGGAGCCGTTAAGAAAATTCTATTTTAGGTCAGTTGAAACCAGTCCGGTCATCTTTATTATTGATACTAATCGGGAGCCCGATTACTTTATGAAACTCAGAAGAGATATCGCGACTTACCTGAAAGTCGACAAAGAGTTGATCATTGTATTCCTCCTTGTGGCCATCACAGGGTTTATATTCTTTTTCATGCCCAACCAGAATGCATTTCTGAATTTCTTTTATCTGCCGGTAGTCGTCGGTGCTTTTTTCTTCGGCAAAAGATACGCGACTCTTTCCGCCCTATTATCCGTTCTCCTCATCTCGCTTGTGGCATGTATTTATCCGGATCGATTTCTAGCCTTTTCGAAAGACCCCCTTTCCAGATGGCTGGATATAGGGACTTGGGGCGGATTTCTTCTTATCACAGGATATTGCATAGGACATCTATATGAAAAGAAGGAAAAAGCCATCATCGAGGTAAAAAAAACATATGATGGCATCATGGAGATGCTTTCCATAATTATAGATTCGGTGGACCAGGAAACTCAGAGCCATTCAAACAGGGTCGCTGCTATATCAGAGATGCTGGCACGTGCATTGCGATGTCCTGAGGATGAAGTCGAGAACGTCAAATCAGCGGCTCTGTTGCATGATCTCGGAAAGCTGGGCGTTAGCAATGACATACTGCACAAGATAGGGGAACTCACCGCAGACGAGAAGTCCCATCTTAAGGGCCATGCCCGTAAGGGTGCTGATATGATTGCTCCTTTGGGCGGAAAGGTCTCGCATATTTTGCCCTTTATCCTTTACCACCATGAGCAATATGACGGGAGCGGTTATCACAAGCTGAAGGGAGAAGATATCCCTCTCGGAGCCAGGATTATCGCGTTAGCAGATGTTTATGATGCCCTCATTTCCGACCGTCCTTATCGCAAAGGGGTGTCCCCAATGCAGGCAAGTGAACATATCCTGGCGAACAAGGGGAAATATTTTGATCCCCTTGTTGTGAATGCTTTTGTATCAATTTTACCTCAGCTCGAATCGCTGGCCCTGCATCAGCTTTAAATCATGCGGCAACCGGTGCTCAACTAATCCGGCAACTATTGAACATAACCATATGCGCCAGCTAACGATCTTCTGGACTCAGATTGTTAATCTGTTTTGGCCTTTTCGATAGCCGACTTGTACTCCGCAGGCGTATTGATATTTGAAAATATATTCGGATCTATCTGCAGAAAATATTCCCGCGCGATTGTCTTGTACTTTACGAGCGGCAGGATTTCAATTATTTTGCGGACGCCTCTCAGCAACAAGCTTTCGATTGCCGGCAGGCAATTTCTGCTGTAACAGGCAAACAGCGGTTCGTACTCACTGCCGGTTGCAGGCATCACAATGTCCCATCCTATGGCTTCACTGAAAAAATACTCGATGGCGGCTGGATGCAGGTACGGCATGTCGCAAGCCGTTACAAAAGCATAATCATTGAGGGCAACGGTCAGCCCGGCATGTATTCCGGCCAGCGGCCCCATCTGCATGTATATGTCGCTCACTACCCTGATGCCCGGAATTGCACTATCCAAAGGAGTATTCCTGACTACAATAATGTCATCACAGGCCTGCTTCATCCGGGACACAATTTCCCTGAGAATGACCGACTCGCCCCACGGCAGCAGCGCCTTGTCGCGCCCGATGCGGGTGCCCAACCCTCCTGCCAAAATTATACCGGACCCCATGAATAAATTTAACACATTGCCCTCTGTTTTGGCGCAGCGTTGACATCGGCAACAGATGGCCGGATAATCTAAGAAACTGAATCTCTATAACCTCGGAGGGTGAATTAGATGGACGGATATCGGTTCGAAGAAGATTCCATAGGCAAGGTCGCCATCCCCTCGGACGCCATATACGGTGCGCAGACGCAACGTGCGATAGAAAATTTTCCTGTCAGCGGCCTGCGCATGCCCGCCGGGTTCATCAAAGTACTTGCCCTGATAAAATGCTGCGCAGCGCTTGCAAATAAAGAGCTGGGGCTCCTCGACAAAGAGATTGCCGATGCAATAGTGGCATCTGCAAACGAAGTGGCAGAAGGCAAATGGGATGATCAATTCCCTGTCGATGTCTTCCAGACCGGATCGGGCACCTCGACCAACATGAATGCAAACGAGGTTATCGCTAATCGTGCAGATCAAATTCTCGGGGTTGAAACAGGCTCCAGAAAAGTCCATCCGAACGATCACGTAAATCTCTGCCAGTCATCCAACGACGTTATCCCTGCTGCGATTCATGTCTGCGCCGTGAAAGGAGTCAAAGATGTGCTGCTGCCGGGGCTTGCCCACCTGCACGCACAGCTTTACAGGCGTGCGTCTGAAAGCGGGGACATTGTCAAGACCGGAAGGACGCACCTGATGGATGCAGTCCCCCTGCCTCTGGGCCGGGAGATAAGCGGCTGGGCATATCAGGTATCCCAATGCATCGGTAGGACCGAATCCTGTATTCCGCGCCTGTGCAGACTGGCCCTCGGGGGAACAGCCGTCGGCACCGGATTGAATGCCCATCCGGACTTTGCCATGCGGACAATTAAAGCATTGAGCGAGAAAACAGGTCTTTCCTTCTCGGAGGCCGAAAATCATTTTGCCGCACAGGCTTCAATGGATACTGTCGTCGAACTAAGCGGCCACCTGAAGTCGGCCGCGGTTGCCCTTACGAAGATATCGGACGATCTGCGCTGGATGAACAGCGGACCCGTTGCCGGATTGTCCGAGATAGCCCTGCCCGCGCTTCAGCCCGGATCGAGCATCATGCCAGGAAAGGTGAACCCTGTCATATGCGAATCCGTACTCATGGCCTGCGCGCAGGTCATAGGCAATGACGCGGCGATAACAATATGCGCCAATCTCGGCAACTTCGAGTTGAATACCGGCATGCCGCTCATAGCTTATAACATCCTTCAGTCGATCGACATACTCGGCAACGCGGCGCGGATTCTTGCCGATAAAGCCATTGCGGAATTCGTGGTGAACGTTAATCACATCTCTGAGTTGCTTAGCCGCAACCCGATGCTCATGACTGCCCTGGTACCGAGGATCGGCTATGATAAGGCAGCTCTTATCGTCAAAAGGGCCTTTGAAGAAAAGAAACCGATAATGGAAATCGCAAAAGAAGAGTTAAACATTCCTGAAGAAGAGCTGGCGCGTCTGCTCGACCCGAAGAAGATGGTTTGACTTGAGAATGGTAATATTCCCATCACTGTGGATTCGTCCCCCCTGCTTTGATGTAAACTAAGCGTAGTGAAGAATATCCTGTTTCTCATTTGCTCCATCGTTCTTTTTTCCGCGGCCTGCCAGGAAAAGACCGCGGGGCCTGCGGCCAACAGCGTCAAGGCTGATCAGTCGTCGCTGAGCGGTCCCCCTATTGTGCTGTCAGTATCGCCGGTAGAGAGTCCCCGCTCGATGTTCGAAAGATTTCTTCCGTTGAAATATTATCTTGAACGTCAAACAGGTCGTCCTGTAAAGATCCTGATTGCCCCGAACTACGATGCTGCTGTCGAAGGTCTCGTTAACGGCACTGTGCACCTATCGTATCTCGACCCGGCTGCGTATTGCGAGGCGAGGGCAAAATACCGCGACAAGATCATCCCGCTCGTGCGCGCTGTCGGCAGCGAGGGTTCGGCCCGAAGCGTGTTGGTCACCAGGGAATTGCGAGGCATAGCAAGGGTCGTTGATGTAAAAGGCAAGAGGCTCGCCCTCGGCAACGCCCGCTCATCGTTCAGCCATCTCATCCCACTGGCCATGCTCCATGATGTGGGAATTGATGCCCGGGACTTTTCAGCAGTGGATTATCTTCAGCAGGAGGACAGGATCGCCCTGTCTGTGCTCATCGGCACTCATGATGTGGGCGGTATCAGCGAGACGGTCGCAATGAAATATGTACCGGACGGACTGAGGATAATAAAACGTTCAGACCCTGTTCCGCAGCTCTTCCTCTGCGCCTCGGCAGCCCTGTCGAAAGACGATCTCAAGGCAGTGGAAAAGAGCCTCTTATTCCTGAAAGACAGGTCGATCCTTGCTTCCGTAGAACGCGGGCTGGAAGGTTTCGTCCCTGCCGAAGACCGGGACTTCGATCTGGTCAGGATAATGATAAAAAACCTCACCGGCAAGGACTACATAGAATATGGTCCCCGCACTATACGGTTTGCAGTGCTGCCGCTTTACCCGGCCACTACCATATACCACCGGTACGAGCCGCTGATGAAATATCTTTCCGACAAGACCGGGTATGAGTTCAAGCTCGTCATACCAAAGGATTTCGATGAATTTGTCGGGGTTGTAAAAAGCGGCACTGTTGATTTCTCCTATCAGAACCCATATGTCTTTGCACAGATCGACCTCATCTATCCGATTAAGGCACTTGTTACGACGATGGGTCAGCCGGACGAGGAATCAGGAGGAGAAGAGGCATACAGGGGCGTTATCATCACGCGGACCGACAGTCCCATCAAGACTGTCAATGATCTGATAAACCGGCGTGTCATGATAGTCTCACCCAAGTCGGCAGGCGGCTTTCTCTCCCAAAAAATCTTTCTTGCCCGACACGGCATAAAGGTCGAAAATGACATGAAGATCATTGACGCAAAGCGTCAGGAAAAGGTGATACTCGGCGTTTACAACGGACTTGCCGATGCAGGTTTTGTGCGTGAAGGGGCACTTCAGGTCCTGAAGGATGAGGTAGACATGAGAAACATCCGCGTATTGGCCACTACGAACCCACTGCCGAACTGGCCCATCGCGTCGACCAAAAAGGTCAACCCAGCCCTTGCCAATAAGGTTAAACGGCTGCTTATAGGACTGGATGACAGTTCAGTTCTGAAGGCAGCCCATATCAGGAAGTTCGGTACGGCAAATGAACAGGAACTGGAAGAGCTTAAGAAATATTAAGAAGATGAAAGCCCTCTTTTCGTCATTATTCAGAATATTGCCGATCGCTCAGAAATTCACTTTTTCGGTGGCATTGCTTATCCTTGTGATTATGGTCGCGGTAAATGCGTTAATCATCACATACCAGAAAAATGCTATCGGGGAGGAGATGGACAGCAGCCACCTGATAGTAATAAAAAATTTCGCAAAGGACATCGTGGAGCCCCTGATGTTCCTCGATCCGCTGAAGCTCGATGAACATCTGCAGGTTGTGTCTCAGACCCCTGGGTGCGTTTACGCGCTGATAACGGACCGGTCCGGCAGGGTTGTCGCGCACAGCGACCGGAAAATGCTGGGGACGGTCATCGAACGTTTTGCCGCTGATAAAAAACCTGCGGGCACTCCTGACCTGCGCGAAAGTGTTACGCAAAGCCAGGACTTGTCAACACAGGAAATCAGGGTCCCCGTGGCTGTCGGTTATGAACAGATCGGAACGGTTACGGCAGGGTTCTCCAGAGAGAGCATGCAGGTCCTTATCAACGAAAGCCTGTCCGGACTCGAACATTATATCGTGCTCATTTCCGGAATTCTGCTGATCCTGGGAATAAGCGGCTCCGTCCTGCTGGCCAGAGTTCTCACCACCCCCATGAGACAATTGAAAGAAAGAATGGAATCGGTCAGGTCCGGGGGGCTGGATATCGCACCCGTCCTGCCCGGCGCAAATGATTCCGGACGCAACAATAAGTTCGGCGACGAAATAGAGGAACTGATAGAGACGTTCAACAACATGGTCATCCGGCTGCGCGAGAGTCTGGACGAACTCGAAAAGAGCAACCGCGAAAAGGCGCGTCTCGAAAGGCTCTCGGCAATCGGCGAGATGTCGATGACCGTTGCACACGAGATCAAGAACCCGCTCAATGCGATACGGGGGGCCGTATCGTACCTTAAGGACAATTTCGAGGGTGAGGTCTTGACGGAATTTCTCTCCATCATCGAACAGGAAACAAAAAGGTTGAATGAAATTGTTACCGAATATTTGCTGTTCTCAAAACCGACGCCCCTCAAGCTCCGGACTGCAGATTTGAACCAGGCAATAGCTGATATAGTCAGTCTTGTCAGGCAGGAAGCCACGGAAAACAATATCGAGATGGTCACCAACCTCGACGAATCAATAAAGCCTTTCAGTTTCGACTTACAGCAGATCAAGCAGGCCCTGCTGAACATACTGGTAAATGCACTCGATGCGTCCAGGCCCGGTGATACCATTAAGACAGCTACAGTGTCACGGGAAGGGCACGTCGATGTTATTATAGAAGACACCGGAAAAGGCATTGGAGATGACATCCTGCCTGAAATCTTCAAGCCTTTTTACACAACCAAGACGCGTGGCTCGGGACTCGGGCTGGCCTGCGTCGAGCGTATTGTCAGGGACCACCGGGGAGAGGTCTCTGTTTACAGCATGCCCGGTAAAGGAACGCGGTTTATTGTTTCATTGCCCTTTAAACAGGAGTCATGATGGATATACCCGGAAATGTGCTGCTCGTAGATGATGAGATCAACATCCTGAAGGTGTTGTCGGCGATCCTTAAAAAGGGCGGTTATGATGTTATGACCGCACGGTCGGCTGAAGAAGGTCTCGACAGGGCAGCAAAGTCTCCTTTCGATGTCGCAATCACAGATTTTCGTCTTCCGGGCATGAACGGACTGCAGTTTCTGGCGGCGCTCAGGGAAATCAATCCCGGTATTCCGGTGATAATGCTGACCGCTTACGGGACCATCGAGATGGCCGTGGAGGCGATGAAAAAAGGCGCCTTCAATTATATCGCGAAGCCGGTAAACCCTGACGAGTTGCTGACTGTAACAAGGGAAGCCGTATCAAAGTACAGGCTGCTCGTCGAAAACGTTTCACTCAAGTCCCAGCTTAAAGAGCGCTACAACTACAAGAATATCATTGGGAAGAGCGATGCGATGCAGCGGATATACAACCTCATCGATTCGGTTGCCAGGAGCAACTCCAACGTCCTGATTACCGGCGAAAGCGGCACGGGCAAGGAACTTGTCGCAAAGGCCATTCACTACGAATCCCTGCGCTCCGACAGGCCGTTCGTGCCGATAGACTGTGCCTCGATGCCTGAGCAGCTCTTTGAAAGCGAACTCTTCGGCCATGAAAAAGGCGCCTTCACGGGGGCCTTCGAGCGGAAAGCCGGCCAGATTGCTGCGGCCAACGGGGGGACGATCTTCCTCGACGAAATCGGAGAATTGCCCCCGTCGATCCAGAAAAAATTCCTCCGCTTCATCCAGGAGCGCGAGTTCATGCGGGTCGGCGGCAGCAGCAGGGTGAGTGTCGATGTCAGGATTATCGCGGCCACCAATCGCGATCTCGAAGCGGAAGTCAAACGGGGAGGCTTCAGGGAAGACCTTTTCTTCAGACTGAACGTCGTAAGGTTTTCGATCCCGCCCCTTCGTGACAGAAAGGACGACATACCCGTCATGGCCGCCCACTTTCTCGCAAAATATGCTACTGCCAATTCCAAGACAATTACGGCCATCGATAATGAAGTAATCGAGACCTTTATGCGTTACAACTGGCCCGGCAATGTTAGGGAACTCGAAAATACGATCGAAAGGGCGGTAGTGCTCTGCCCGGCGGGCACCATAACAGTATCATATCTGCCAAGGGCCATCCGCGAGCTTCAGGCAACTGCTTCGAGTGACGGACTGAACCTCGTTGAGACCGAGAAGAGACTCCTTATGAACGCACTCGAAAAGACCTCCTGGAACCAGACAAAGGCGGCGGAAGTGCTCGGCATATCCCGCAAACAACTCAGGACCAAGATGAAGCATCACGGGCTTTTGCCTGAAGAATAGCCCGAGATAGAAAAACCATTCCCGTCAGTGCTGCATTGAATCACCGGTAGTATAGACCCGTCCGCGGAGCACCACCCCAACCAGTTTTCCACCGTCGGACGAGGACGCAACAGAACTCCAGGACCTGTTGATATCATGCAGCGTCCAGACATCATTGTCGTCCGCTGCACGGACGTCCGCGTCCACAATAACAGTCAATGAAAAACTCACAAATAAAAACAGAATAATTATAATTCTCGACATAGTATTTATCCCTCCCCGCGCAGCATCACATAAAAAGACGCTCGAATAATGCGATTATAAGCTGATATCAGTTTATTGTCAAAAATCAATGCTGACCAAGGGTAAATCCGATCTCCCATGTCGGCGGGGGGTAATTTCAAAGCGGACTACCTTTCGGCCTGACCGGGTTTTCTTCTGTCCCTTTTGGGGCGGCAGGAACACCTCGCTGGCCCGTTTGGGACAGCATGCAGCGCTGCTGTCTGTGAAGCACCTCTCGCAAACCTATGTTTTTACTTGATGTTGAGGTTAATGCCGACTCCTCAATATAAGGTACGATATTTGCTCATATTAATCAGCTTTCATTCAAAATTCCAAGGAGGAACTTATGAGGCGTATTTGGGTATCACTCGCGATCGCCCTGACTGCAACCGCTTTCATGATGTGGCAGGATGGTGCCTTTGCCGAAAAAACGCAGGAGACGGCGCCTGCCCAGGTCGGGGCAAAGCCCGATCCGCGGTCTACGGTAAATACGGGTAATACGGAAATAAACGGATTGCCTACAATACAGATCGACAAAACATCTATTGACAACGGCGGCACGATTACAGTTACCGGCACAGCTCCGGCCGGGAAACCGGTTTTTCTGGAGATAACTTCCTCCGAAAAGGTGCGCACATCACGCTTTGATGCCGATGTGGACAAGGAGACCGGCAAACGTCCTTACGTCCTTTATTTGACCAGCGAAATGCCTGCCTACTTCAAGATCTTCGTACCGAAGGAAAAGAAAGATATCTTCGACGGGATTAAGAAGGAAGGCAAGAAATGGAGTTTCTCAAAGGCCCTGAAGGACCTCGGTGCGGACATCGCATATTCGGTCCCGGCCAAGGCGAAAATCGATCGCTATCAGGCAACCCTTATGGGCAGCATCATCGGATCCAGAGGAGACCTGCTTCCGGCTATGGACGAAAAGGAGAACGCAAAACGTTCGATGCAGCTGGTCAAGGCCCGCTTCCGTGACGTCAACAAGGTATTGAGCCCCGATGTCGAAGTAAACCCTGACGGAACTTATAAGGCGGTCATCAAGATCAGAGAAGGTCTTGCACCCGGCAACTATACTGTCACTGCAGTAGTCGATAAAGGCGTCAGAAGCCAGCCCGCATCCTTTCAGAACAACATTCATTTCCCGAACCTTTATATGAGCAACGCGGGAACGAGCCTGAATCTTTTTTGGCCCTTCATCCTGTGCCTCGCTATATCAATCTTCGGAGTGCTGATGGGCGCCGGCGGCGGCTTCATCCTTAACCCTCTCCTCGTGTCCATCTGGCCGCTGCCTCATACAGTGGTCGCGGGTACTGTCATGCCGACTATCATGTTTTCGCAGGGGAGCGGAATCTACAATTATTCAAAAATCAAATTCATCAGCTGGAAACTCGGTGTTACGATTGGCCTTGGAATGCTCGTGGGCGGTTTCATCGGACCTAAGCTGACGGAAATGATCACCCTCGATCAGTTCAAATTCGTCTTTGGCTGGATCCTGCTCATTCTTGCCGGTCTGATGCTGTGGCAAACAACGCCCGGCTATATCGAGAAGAACAAGAAGGAACAGGCGATCCTGAAGGAATTCAAAAGACGGGCCGCAGAAGCAGCCAAAGCTAAAGGCAATTAAGGGAGGACACAAATGATAGTAGAATTCTGGGGACACGAATTTAAGATCAATATCGTTGTTGGGGTGATAGGAGGTTTCCTTATCGCCATTGTTTCATCCATGTTCGGTTTCGGGGGCGGCCCGTTCATGACGCCTCTGCTGGCTGTGGGACTCGGTCTGCCCATGTATCTCGTAGTCGGAAGTTCGTTGCTGGCGATCTTTTTCAATACCATCATGGGTAGCATGCGCCACTACCAGTTCGGGAACTTCGACCTCACTTTCTTCCTGATAATGTTTCCGGCTGCGATCCTGGGTGGCTTCATCGCCCCTCAGATCGCAAAACGTATAAGCCCTCTCGTTATAAAAAGGGTTGCAGTAGTCGGACTTGTGATACTTGCACTGAATCTGCTCGGGCTGTATTAGCTCCGGAGCAGAAGGGAGGGGAACAGGGAAAGCTTGGATCAACCGCGTCCCTGTTCCTCGTTCCGTCACTGACTGCACTTTATTTCCGACAAATCGGTACTGAAGAGGGAGATGAAGAGTATTAAAAAAAATTTACCGGAGTTTGTTTACTGAGGGAGTTCTGTGCCATGATCGTACTTGAAAAGGAAAAAGAGAAGGTGATCGCAGCATCCGACACCGAGCTTGACAGGTACCGGACCGCAAAAGGTTCAGGCCTCAGGACGGTTTTTTTCGTCTCGACCGGCAATTCCATTCGTTCTCAGATTGCTGAAGGCCTTGTCAATCATATCTTCGGTGAAAAATGGGCAGCTTTTTCGGCAGGTGCAATACCGATTCCTGTACCCGATACCCTGACAAAAGTCATGCTTGAGGACGGCATCGACTTAAGGGGCCGGAAAGAAAAACATGTAGCGACATTCAGAGACTGCGAGTTCGACCTGGCAATTGTGCTCTGTTCCGATGTTGACCGCATATGTCCAGTGCTTCCTGTCTGCGACCATAAGGAGTATATGATTTTCGAAGACCCGCTCTCGTCATTCATGATGTATGAAGGGTTCTGTCTCGGATTTACAAAGGCCTTTCGAAGGCTGCGGGACGATATGAAGGAAGCCCTGACCGCTTATATGCAGAACGCCTGACAGAATCCCGGGGCAAATACTTCCGACTGAGCGTTCCTCATTTATGAATAGACTGGGTTAAGTCCCCTGCTTCTTGTATTGAGCGATAAGGTTTTTTATTTCGGGCGACTGCGCCTTGAGCACTCCTGTACGGTTGTCCAGTGAATATTCGCCCTCAAAGATGTCGAAATCCCCGTGCTGGTTGGCCACATATTTCTTGTCTTCAAATTCATAGCAGGTCACCAGCATCTTGTTATACAGAGACCTCACATGTGTCATCTTGATCATCAGATCACCCCTTATCGATAATTTGTAAACTGCAGGTGTATACCGAAGTCCTTCTCTTTTATCAGGGCCATGATAGCCTGAAGGTCATCGATCTTTTTGCTCCTTACCCTGACCTGGTCTTTCTGGATTTCGGAACTAACCTTCATCTTGGTGTCTTTTATGATCTTTACAATCTCCTTGGCCTTTTCCTGCGGGATGCCCTGTTGCAGGTTAATCAGCTGTCTCACCGTACTGCCTGCTGCCGGCTCGATCTTGCCGTAGGTCAGCGCTTTCAGTGCGATACCTCTTTTCACAAGCTTAGACTGGAGGACATCTGTGACACTCTTCAGCTTGAATTCATCATCCGATGCAAGGGTTATAACTGCCTTGCCCTTGTCTAGTTCGATACTACTCTTGCTGCCCTTGAAATCAAAGCGCTGGCCGATTTCTTTCACAGCCTGGGTAACTGCATTCAGGACCTCCTGTATGTCAAGCTCACATGCTATATCAAAAGAATGCTCATCAGCCATTGAAACCTCCATCCAAAAATATGTATTCAGCATCCGGAAGCCATTATTCAGGATCGGCTCCGACTGCTGAAATTATAACAAATCGCGCTGTTTTCAGTCCTGTTCGGGGTGTATCACTACTTTAAAGCGATATTACCCGAAAGATTTTCAATAGCCGCCATCCGCTTTTCCATCCGCGCAAGCGCCCTCTCCAGCTTCTCGATGCGCGCATTCTTTTCATGGCTCCGAATCTCCTGCTACTTTATAACGATAGTATAAATCCATGCTTTTTTGAATGCAATTCTTCCGGACAAGTTTGCCGTGGCCATTCATAATTGTTCACAACTTGATCACATCGTCTTCATAATAATTTGTTATTGTTTAATGGAGCAGATCATGCATAAAATACCGGACAAGAAGATCGGTTATGCTGATACTCGTAATAGCTGGACCATTTATCTCGCAAATACAGATTTACAAAGGGACTGTGGCGGCATGCGGACAATATTGGTTACTTCCTTCTGTCTTGTTTTATCGATGACAATTTCGATAGTGCCTCATAGCTCTTTAGCGGGAGATCGTTTAAGCAACTCAAACGTAACATCGCCAACGGTTTCTCATGATTGGCAGGTGCAGGGAGGTCAGAGTTTCGCCACATGCCAGGAACATGCTGTGATAATTCAGGGTAACTCAGACTTTTACGCATCAATCCAGGCTGCATACGAAGACGCTGGTTTTTCAGCCGTCATATATGCACAGGCCTTAACTTTTTATGGAGACCTTCTTCTGGATGCCGAAAAAACAGTGCAGCTAATCGGAGGTTATGACTGCGGCTTCTCCTCAAATGAGGGAATGACTATCGTTACCAACCAATTGACCATCATGGGAGGGCAGGC
>DATJOY010000187.1:0-3436 GCA_035506695.1 Dissulfurispiraceae bacterium | reverse complement strand
ATGATTGTAGGTTACATTAAGATTCTGCATTTGTCATGCGGAATAATTATTGCAGAGGACTATATGAGTGCTGAACAACGTAAAATATGTTATGTGGTAGGACACAAGAACCCGGACACTGATTCAACCTGTGCCGCTATATCATATTCTCATTTCAAGAACCTGACCGACAAGCGCTTTCTCTTTACACCTGGCCGGGCAGGCAAGCTGAATGAGGAAACCGCCTTTGTGCTTGAAAGATTCGGGGTGCCCGTCCCAATAGAAATAGAGAGTCTCACGCCCACGGTAAGCGACCTTGATATGAAAAAGCCTGTAGTTATCGGGGCAGGGGAGTCTGTCCAGGCACTGGCCGGACATATGAAAGATACAGGGGTCCGCTCGGTCCCGGTCGTCGATGAGGATAAGCGTGTTGCCGGAATAGCGGGCCTCAGGGACATTGCCCGCCATTACATGGACAGCGTTGGATTTTCGGACCTCTCGAAGGCACCAGTCGAACTCGACATTTTAGTCAAAACACTTGACTGCAGGGTCATCAGCAACATCAGGAATGTCAGTGTCCTGACTGGAAAAGTTTTCGTGGCCGCGATGCAGAAAGGAACGATCCTCAACCTGGCGACTCCGGGCGCAGTAGTCATAATCGGGGACCAGCGTGATATACAAATGGAACTTATCCATGCGGGCTGTTCCGCTCTTATAATTACGGATGGGTTCCGTGTTGACAGGGACATTATTTCGGAGGCCGAAAAGAAGGGGACCCTTATAATTTCTTCGCCCCACAATGCGATGGGTACCATGCAACTCCTTACCATGTCCGAGCCTGTCGGATCGATCATGAGCACAGATTGCCCGACGGTAGGCTTGTTCACGCAAATTGCGACCCTCAGGAAAAGACTGCTCGAATCCGAATACCGTTCCGCCATTGCCGTGGACGACGACAACAGGGTCATAGGTTTTATCACAAGGACCGATATACTCAACCCGATTCGCAAAAGGGCGATACTTGTCGATCACAACGAGATATCTCAGGCGGTTGACGGCATCGAAGACGCCGAGATACTTGAAATCATAGATCACCACAGGGTCGGCGACATCTCGACCGTTGCACCCATTTTCGTTTACAACGATCCCGTCGGCAGCACCTGTACTGTCGTGGCAAGCATAATGTTTCTGCACCAGGTAAGGATACCACCTGAGATAGCAGGTATTCTGCTGTCGGGGATTCTTTCCGACACCCTGATCCTGACGCTATCTACAACTACTGAACGAGACCGGATCATGGCAGAGCAGCTGGCCGGGCTTGCCGGTGTCTCGATAAAGAAATACGGAAAAGAATTGCTCCACGCCAGCATAAACATCGAAGGCAAGAGCGCTGCCGAGCTGATCAACGCCGACTTCAAGGAATTCGTTATCAGCGGGAAGAAACTCGGCGTAAGCCAGATGATGGTTTTCGACTGCGAGCAGATCGACCTGATAGAGTCCGAACTTTTGGAGGAACTTGAAAGGATCAGGGCCGCAAGCGGTTATGATCTGACGGCGCTGCTCGTCACCAACCCTCTTAGTGCACAACGGGAAAGGGTCTTGCTGAAAGGCGAGGTCTGGATGGTAGAGAAGGCCTTCGGCGTGAAGGTCAAGGACGACACCTGCATCCTGCCGAGGGTCCTCTCGCGCAAGAAGGATTTCATTCCCGCTATCGGACAGGCGCTCAGTCTGTCGCGGACGGGTTCATAGCTGTCATTGACGAAATGAATAAAAGGCCTGCCAGCTGCATTGAAGCTGCTCTTGCCATTGAGGGATGATTAGCAGACTGAGGAGCTGTCGTGATGTTATCCGACGCGCATTAATTGTTTGAGAGTTCGGCGTGATAGCCGAGCACATCTTCTACCCGCGCTGAAACTTTCCGGGCATCAATGCCTTCGGACTTGAGGAAGGATATGAGCTCTACGTTAAAGAATAACTTTCGACTATTGTAAGTCCTCAGCAACTGCAGCACGATTTCCGGCTTATCGTCGAACACAAGGCCGCCGCCGTCTTCCATGCGCAGGTAAAATGGCACAGGCCCCTTGTCATTCGCTTTCCAGTGCTTGAGACCTCGAAGCCTGATACTGCAGTCCACTATGGTACAATCGCTGTATTTATCCATACTTCTTCTCTCTATAGTAATATTATCGTGAAATGCTGTATGAGCTTGAGTTTAATAAGACTCGTCCGGGATAAATCTGTTATGAGTCATCGGAGACAGGTCTTGCAATAACATATCTCATGTTCAGTATGGCATTACAAGAAATGACCCGCTGGTTATTTGCACGTCCGGTGGAGTAATTCGTTATGGTTCTCTATTTGTCTCTGCTTTGCAGTGTTGCATTTATAGCCTGTGGATCACGTGCACAATGGAAAAGTCCGAATACAATAATCTGGTCGTTCTCTATCGTAAAATAAATGGCGTATGGAAATCGTCTGAGCAGGCGCCTGCGAAAATTCTGATGAACTTTGGAGTAAAGCAAGGGATTCCACGAAATTTCATTTGCGCAGGCATAGAACATACGGAGAAAATCTTCACCAAGGCCCCTTGATTTTGATTCATACCACAGATAACTGTTGATTGCATCCTCTTCAATTTCAGGAATGAATTGAAGGGTGTATGTCATTTTCTTGATTCTATTTTTGTCCTGAGTTCATCGAGAGACAGAAGTGTCCCTGGGCCGGACTTGTGTCTTGAAAGCCTTCTCTCCAGTTCTTTAATATGACTCTGGGGGACAGGGATAGCTGATTCTTCTGAGGATATGTTGTCCCAAATATCTTCGACAAGAAGAATCTTTTCAGGTGTGGTTAATTTTTCAAGTTGCGGAATATCTGTTATACGCATATCCTTTCTCCTTTCATGAACTGATTTAATGATAACATTTTTGTCTTGTCTATATAGCCCATAGCGCAGGGGAAGAACGCCCAAGCTCAGCCGGAGCGCGCCACTGGCGCGCGATCGGCTGGAGCGACGGGTTATGCTTTTTCTAATGCCCACTCGTCAGCAAATGATTTTATTAAAGCATCCTCATTAAGAAACATAGTATATCTGTTGATATTCATATCATTTAGTTCCTTCATTAACTTTGCTTTAACATCTTTGCCTATTTTAATTTCTTGTAGTTCATGATTATTTTTATTACTTTCAATAACGTCTTTGAACGTTATAAATTTCCATTCAGAATCGTATATAGTGGGAATGAGATATTTGGACTGCTGGGCAAAATGACGTTTTCCTGCTTCTACATATCTGCCAATTTTCCGTAAATCAGGAATATCATTTCCTCCAATAGGAAATTGAGGTAGAGAGTATAAAAAGATTTTACCATCTACCTTTTCTTCTTTATTAAAATCTTCACACGCAAAAAATAATGCTATGAAACAAGACGTTGATAAATCGATCAAAGGTGTTGGAAAT
>DATJOY010000186.1:0-2992 GCA_035506695.1 Dissulfurispiraceae bacterium | reverse complement strand
TAAGAGGACTCCAGGTAGAGATCGGCAGAGAATCTTGCTTTAGCATGGGCCATATTATATCAGTTTACAGGGGAAAAGGGGAGCCGGGACCGCGGGATGTTCGCTGCGCTGGGCCTGTCCCCGGATGGGGGAAGTCCGCTCCCCGGTGGGTCCAGGGTCGCTGGGGCGTCCGCTTCGCTTGGACGTTTAAGCAGACTGCTTTTATGTCCTACGTCCTAACGAGCCTTATAAGGCGACTGGACATCCCACGTCCTACGTAGCCTGGGCTTCCACCACCAGCGGCAGGCTGTCGTCTTTCAAAGGACTCTTGTCAAAACCGGCATAAAAGGAAATGCCTGCAAATCCGGCTTTTCCGAGCGCGGCTTTGAGTTCGCCCTTGCGAATCGGGTAAAGGGGAATCGTGTTTTCGATCATGCTTCCTGTCGCTTTCACGTAAAGTTTTGTCTCGAAGGCAAGTAAATTTGCGGCGCCATCGTACATGTAGGATCGTTCGAACCTCACCGTGTCGTTCTCGATCAAGGGCAGTTCCCACACGCCGTGATCGAGGATGTGATCGTAGTTGAGTATCTGGAGAAGGAATTTCCCGTTGCCCTTGAGTGCTTCCCTAACGCCGCCGCAAAAAGCCCCTGTCTCTGCAACATCGCTCAGATGGACCAGGGTGTTGCCGAAGCACAGCACAACGTCAAAGGTTGCAGGTTTGAAGGCTTTGGAAAGGTCCCTCATGTCCATATGAAGGAAGGGTATACTTCCTTGGTCCTTTTTCTTTGCTTCGGCAAGCATTTCCTGGTCGTAATCAATTCCGGTCACACGAAAACCCATGCCGGTCAGTTCTACGGCAAGGTCTCCTGTACCGCATCCCACGTCCAGAACCATCTTTCCCTCATAGGGTTGTTCGATGCAGCTTTTCACGAAATCTACATGCGCCCTGTTGAAGGGAAAGATAAAATCATAATACTCGGCTATCGAACTGTAAAAAGACATAAAAGCCCCTGTTTATTGGTTAGTTGGCTCAACCGCCTTTAGTATACCTTTTTCCGGGATTTGGGGGCTATTTTTTTGTATAATATGCAACCCATGAGCGTCCACCAGCAACTGATAGAGCCTGTATCCATGATAGTCCTCACCGGAGGTCCATGCTCCGGCAAAAGCTCCTCTCTGGCCTATCTCACTGAAAAACTGTCCGATCATGGGTTCATGGTCTTCGTGGTGCCGGAGACGGCAACGTTGATCACGGACAGCGGCATTGACCGGAGAAAGATGCATAGGCAAAGGCAGGTGGCGCTCTACGAAGAGGCCATCCTCGACCTTCAGCTTGCCTTCGAGGAAACATACCGGAACGCGGCCGAAAGGGTCTTCCCGGAAAAGAAGAAAGTGATACTCCTTGACAGGGGGATAATGGACATCAAGGCTTTTGTGTCCGATGCAGAATTTTCGGCAATGCTCCAGAAACGGGGACTTCGCGAGATCGCTCTGCGCGACCGGTACACCGGCATAATCCATCTTGTGACGGCGGCTGACGGAGCGTTGAAGTTCTACACGGGCGAGAACAATGCGGCGCGGATAGAAACTCCGGAAGAGTCGATCGTGCTCGACCGGAAGATACGCGAAAGCTGGCTTGGCCACCCGCGCCTCAGGATCATCGACAATAGCACCGACTTTCAGGGTAAGATTATGAGGGCTTTCGAGGCTATTTCGGGCCTGATCGGCCTTCCCGCGCCCCTGAATTGCCGGGAGAGATTTGTGATTAAGAACCTTTCCCTGAAACAGCTTCCGGTCCACAGGACCATTCAGATAGAGGTGACCTATCTGAAAAGCAAGGACAGGAAAGAAGAGATCAGGATAAAAAAGAGAGGGCAGGACGGCAGCTACCTCTATTTCCTCTCCAGAAGAAGCGGCGGAGCCGGGGCCGAAGAGGAAGAGCTTCTCACGGAACAGCACTACCTCAACCTGTCAAAGCTGATCGACCCGAAGACCGAGGTCCTGAAAAAAGAGCGCATCTGTTTCGAATGGAATAACCATTACTGTGAAGTCGACAGGTACAAGGATAGGCACACTGGATTGAACATCCTGAAGATCGAGCCTTTTGACGGAGCTTTATCAGGCAGGAACATCGATGTGCCTCCCTTTGTCGTTATCGGGAAAAGAGTTACCGATGAGGTCGAATACGACGAGCGACACATGGCCCTGAAGCAGAAGGGACTTTCTTCAGCGTCAAGGTCGAAATAAAGGCGATTGAGGACTTTTTATGAAGATCATATCAGGCGGTCAGACAGGAGTGGACAGGGCGGCCCTCGACGCGGCAATCGGGCTGGGGATAGAGTATGGAGGTTCAGTGGCCAAGGGGAGGATTGCTGAAGACGGGCCGATTGACAGGAAATACGGAAACCTGGTCGAGCTGGAGGCGGTCAATTACAGCGCCCGCACGGAAAAGAACGTTGAGGACGCGGACGCGACCCTCATATTCACCGTCGGAGCCCCAACGGAAGGCACCGCATTCACCCTTGAATGCGCGAAGAAGCATGGGCGCGATTATCTGGTGATAGATTTGAAGGAAAAGGATGACGCAACCGTCATTACGGAGATACGAAAATGGCTCGCGGGCAGACTGACGCAGGTTCTCAACGTGGCTGGCCCGAGAGAATCAAAGGCGCCGGGCATTTACGAAAGAGTTCTCAATATTTTCTTTGATGTGTTTAATCCGCTGACATGAAGAAAGGTAAGAATTAAGAGTTAAGAATTATGAATTAAGAATTAGAATCGGAGAAGAAACGTTCTCTTCAATTCTTCATTCTCAATTCTTCATTCTTAATTGCTTCGGAATATGGTCGGGATGACTGGATTTGAACCAGCGGCCTCTTGCTCCCGAAGCAAGCGCTCTACACCATACTGAGCTACATCCCGTAACCAATAACATAGCAGGTTTAGAGGAAAAATTCCATTGATTTTTCCGGGCAGTCATGACATGATATACATTCACACATTCTGCGGGAGG
>DATJOY010000185.1:0-6552 GCA_035506695.1 Dissulfurispiraceae bacterium | reverse complement strand
ACATCGGACGATGTGGTCTTTACGTACAACGCCGTGATCAATCCGAAAATACCCACTCCTTACAGCAGCATTTATGGTCCGGTCAAATCTGTGGAATCGGTTGACCGCTACACTGTGAGGGTGCGCTACAGCGAGCCATATGCCCCCGCCCTTGAATCATGGGGAATGGGGATAATACCGAAGCATGTCCTTGAAGGCAAAGACATGGCCTCTCACGAGGTCAATCGCAATCCGATAGGCACAGGCCCTTACGTGTTCAAGGAATGGGTCACAGACCAGAAGGTCGTCCTTGAGGCCTTCGATCAATACTTCGAAGGACGGCCGAATATAGACAAAATAATAGTGCGGGTTATTCCTGACATGTCCACGATGTTTCTCGAACTGAAATTCGGTGGCATTGACTCCATGAACCTGACACCACCTCAATACAAGCTGCAGGCGAACACCGATTTCTTCAACCGTTATTTCCATAAATTCCGCTACCCGTCCTTCGGATATACCTATCTCGGCTTCAACCTGCTCAATCCGATGTTTTCAGACAAGCGTGTCAGGCGCGCGATTGCTCATGCGATTAACAAGAAGGAAGTCATCGCCGGAGTTCTTCTGGGCTACGGAATACCGTGCACCGGACCGTTTCCGCCCGAGTCGTGGGCATACAACCGTAATGTCAGGGATATAGCATTCGACCCTGCCAGGTCAGCGGAGATTTTTTCCGAACTCGGCTGGAAAAAAAATGCTGACGGCCTGCTCGAAAAAGGCGGAAAAATCTTTTCATTCACGGTCATAACGAACCAGGGCAATGATTCGCGAATGAAGGCCGCGCAAATAATGAAGGAACAACTTAAACGTGTAGGCATCGAAATGAACATCAAGGTGCTCGAATGGCAGGCCATGCTCCATGAATTCATCGACAAGAAAAGGTTCGAGGCCGTGATCATGGGATGGGGCCTGTCCCGTGATCCCGATCTCTACGACATATGGCATTCGTCAAAAACGAAAGAGGGAGAGTTCAATTTCATCTCCTATAAAAATGATGAAATCGACCGGCTGCTGTTGGAAGGCAGGCAGACCTTCGACGTGGCGAAGAGAAAAAAAATTTACAACCGGATTCATCAGATACTGGCCGATGAACAGCCGACCATTTTCCTATATGTACCGGATGCCCTGCCGGTGCTGCACAAAAGGTTCAAGGGAGTAGAACAGGCGCCCATTGGCATCTGGTACGACTTCATCCATTGGTACGTTCCGAAGGACCGGACAGCCTGGTATAACTGAGACGCTTTCGGCGGAATTGTGCAATCCGGGACTGAAAGTTAATTTTGCTCTTGACAACAATGGTCGTATGTGCTAATAATTGATACTAGTGTTTTGGAGAGATCCCAATTTTTTGGCGCCCATATTCATTTGGAAGGAGGTGATTCAAGAATGAAGAAGGTATTGGCAATCGTTCTTTCGCTTATGCTGCTGGCAGTTTTCGCAGTTGGTTGCAAGAAGGCTGAGCAGCCGGCCCCGGCTCCTGCTCCGGCCCCGGCACCCGCTCCGGCTCCTGCTCCGGCTCCTGCTCCGGCTCCTGAAAAGGCTCCTGAGAAGGCCCCTGAGAAACCGGCTGAGGCTCCGAAGAAATAGTACCGCCTACACGGGCACACAACACCATGGCAGACAGAGATGTCTGCCATGGTGTTGCTTTTTTTGGGAAAATATTGCTATGATTTAACCATCATCTTCTGTGACGCAAATTATCAAGAGTGGGCAATCCCACTCTTTTGTTTTATAGGAGTATTGCTTATGATCCGTGATGCTGGAATTAAAGATAAGATTCAGGAACTCGCCCTGCAAGTGACCGAGGACGAGCAGGTTGAACTTGTGGACGTAATCGTCCTGGGCAGCGGCAGAAAGACCCTCGTCAGATTAACTATCGATAAGGACGGCGGTGTGACTGTTGGGGATTGTGAGAAAGTAAGCAGGGGTGTTGAGGCCCTTCTGGACGTCGAGGATGTCATCGCCAACACTTATATGCTTGAGGTCTCTTCTCCGGGTCTCGACAGGCCTCTTACAAAAATGAGGGACTTTGAAAGAAGCGTAGGCAAGCTGGCAAGGATCATCACTGCTGAAAAGATCGGCGACGAGTCGTTCTTCATTGGGAGAATAATAGATACCGGCGACAACTTCATCAGGCTTCGCCTTGAGGACAAACCGGCCAAGGGTGCAAGGAAGAAGAAGCTGCCGGAAGAACCGAGGGATGTCTTCATCCCCATCGAAAAGATTTCGAAGGCAAAACTCGAAATAGAACCTTGAAATAGAGTTTTAAGAGGAGTATCGATATGTCAAAAGAACTCTGCTTTGTAATAGACCAGATTGGAAGGGAAAAAGGACTCACGCGCGAGGCCCTGCTGAGACTGCTTGAAGCTGCGCTTCTTTCTGCGGCAAAAAAACGTTTTGTCAACAAGCCGAATATAGACCTGCGGATAGACAATAAAACATGCAACATTCATGTATTCGAGGTGAAGACCGTTGTCGAAACCGTTGCGACACCCGACCAGGAAATCTCTGTCAGTGACGCGTCGTCAATCGTACCCGGCAAGGTTGCAGGTGATACTGTGGAGATTCCCGTGCAGCTGCAGGATTTCGGAAGAATTGCGGCACAGACAGCCAAGCAGGTCCTTTTCCAGAAAGTGCGCGAGGCGGAACGCGACATTATCTTTGAGGAATTCAAGGACAAGATCGGACAGATCATCAGCGGAACGGTCATCAGGAAGGAAAAGGGTTTTTATTTCGTTGCCCTCGGAAAAGCAGAGGCTGTACTACCCCAGAGAGAGACCCTGCCCAGCGAGACGCTGAAGCGCGGAGATATCGTAAAGGCATACCTTGCGGATGTGAAGCAGACTGCCAAGGGGCCGGCTATCGTGCTTTCAAGGACCGATTCCAATTTTATAGCGGGTCTTTTCAAAATGGAGGTCCCCGAAATACATGACGGCATCGTAATGATAAGGGGTATCGCAAGAGAACCGGGAGAGCGCACGAAGATAGCGGTTGCGTCCAAGGACTCCTCGGTCGATGCAGTCGGGGCCTGCGTGGGCATGAAAGGGACCAGGGTCCAGTCGATCGTACGAGAGGTCAAGGGCGAGCGCATCGATATCATACCGTGGAGCGACGACCCGCGCATCTTTATCGCACGGGCGCTTACGCCCGCGAATGTGGACAGGGTCGGCATTGATGAGGCCGGCGTCGAGAAGAAGGCTATGGTAATTGCGGATGATCAGCAACTTTCCCTTGCAATCGGAAAACGCGGCGTAAACATAAAACTGGCCTCGAAGCTGACAGGGTGGGAGATAGATATCCTGAGTGAAACCGAGTATTCGAAACTCAAGCTGGAAGAGGCGGACAAAGCGTTCGATCAGAGCCTGAAAAAAGAGGCGCAAGAAGAAATCAAAGAAGAAAGTTAGGGGGTAAGAGTTCAGGTATGAGGAGTTTGAAGTTTGTGTTTCAGTAGAACCTCTTCAACCCCTGAGCTCCTTAACTTATAAAATGGACATCCTCTCTCCGATCCAGTATGTGAAAGGCGTAGGTCCGAGGCGGGCAGCGCTTCTGGCAAAGCTGGGAATTGAGACCGCAAGGGATGCCCTCTTCTATCTGCCCGCCAGATACGAAGACCGCAGTTCGATCAATAAAATCGTGCATCTTTCAGTCGGCCAGGTCCGCGCTGTCACCGGAAAGGTGATTAAAGCAGAGGTCGTACCGGCAAGCCCCCGCAAACCCCGTCTCAAAATATTCACTGTGGTTATTTCGGACGGCAGCGGAGCCCTCTCAGCCAAATGGTTCAATCAGACCTATCTCGGCAGGCTTTTCAAGCCCTCGCAAAGGGTCATTTTTTATGGCACGGTCAAGGCCAACTACTGGGGAAGCGGGTTCGAGATGATGAACCCGGAATTCGAGATCATCGATGAAGAAGATGACGACTCGGAGCATATCCACACAGGAAGGATTGTCCCTGTCTACGGCTTAACCGAAGGTCTCAGCCAGAGACAACTAAGGTCTATCATACATACCACACTGATCAGCTCGCTGGCGTCGGTTTCGGACCCGATGCCTGAAGATATAATCAAACGCCTCGGCCTTCCGGGACTCAAGGAGAGCCTGGAGGCCGTCCATTTTCCGCCGTCTGAAACCCCTATGCAGGATTTGCTGACAGGGAAGAGCCTGTTTCACCAGCGTCTCGCCTTTGACGAGCTCTTCACCCTGCAGCTCGGTCTTGCTGCCTTGAAAAACAGGGGCACAGCTGAAAAGGGCATATCCTTCGCACCGACCGGCAGGCTCACCGGCGGGCTCATGGAAAGATTGCCATTCAGCCTCACTCGCGCACAGCAGAGGGTTGTAGAAGACATTATGAAGGATATGAGGTCACCCGCCCCTATGAACAGGCTCATCCAGGGCGATGTGGGATGCGGAAAGACCGTAGTCGCATTTCTCGCAATGCTCGCTGCCGTCGAAAGCGGCTATCAGGCAGCACTGATGGCGCCGACTGAAATACTTGCGGAACAGCACTGCCTCAACATCCACGCCATGGCTGAACAACTGGGCCTGAGGGTCCATCTGCTCACCGGAAGTAAGAAAGAGAAGGATTATGACGCTATCGCATCAGGAGCTTCGGATATCGTTATCGGCACCCACGCACTCATCCAGGAGGGGGTATCTTTCAAAAAGCTCGGACTCATAGTAATAGATGAACAGCATCGTTTCGGTGTAATACAAAGGGCGCAGCTGAGAAAAAAAGGAATGAATCCTGATACTCTCATCATGACTGCAACGCCGATACCACGCACTCTGGCCCTGACTTTGTACGGCGATCTTGATTACTCCCTGATCGACGAACTCCCGCCAAACAGGACACCGGTCACCACAAAAGTGATTCGGGAGTCACAGAAGAACATCATATACGAAATGATCGACAAGGAGGCTAAAGAAGGGCGGCAGGTCTACGTCGTTTATCCGCTCATCGAGGAATCGGACAAGAGCAATCTCAGGGATGCAATCACCGGCATGGAAGGGCTCCAGAAAAAATTCCCGGCGCTAAGAGTCAGCCTCATTCATGGCAGGATGCAGGCCACCGAGAGGGAAGATATTATGCGGGAATTCAAGGAGGGCTCGATACAGATTCTCGTGTCGACGACCGTAATCGAGGTCGGCGTTGATGTCCCTAATGCAACTCTTATGATCATCATTCACGCCGAACGCTTCGGGCTTTCTCAATTGCACCAGTTGCGGGGCCGCGTTGGACGCGGCGCAGGCAAGTCGCACTGCCTGCTGCTGAATTACGGTGGCTCCCTCGATGCAATGAAACGGCTCGATGTCATGGCCCGGACCAACGACGGCTTTATCATAGCCGAGAAAGACCTTGAGATACGCGGCCCCGGAGAATTCTTCGGCACGAAACAGTCCGGCCTTCCTGATCTGAGGGCGGCCAACCTGCTGCGCGATTATAAGCTACTTGAGATTGCAAGAAAAGAGGCCTTTGTCCTGATAGAAAAAGACCCATCGCTGTCAAGCCAAAAGCAATTGCGCAAAGCGCTTGAAGATTTCTGGGGCAAAAAACTGGAGCTGTTCAAGACGGCCTGACGGTTGCGATTTTTTACACTTGGCATTACAATTAACAGGACAGGGGAAACGCCATGTACACCAGGATAAAAAAAGACTTCGATGAGGGCATTGACAAGGTCAAATGGTTCGCCGGGCTGCTTTCCGAGCGGGTACGGATCGAGCTGACCGTTTTCAGGCTCCTCCATGAAGCGGAAGAGCTCAGGAAAAAACGTGATGCACTCCTGAGAAAGATCGGCGAAGATTTTTATCAGATGCACAAAAGCGGCAGCGGGTCCCAGCCGGGCCGGGAAATGCTTGATGCCATAAATGAAATAGACGCCCTGGAGTTGCGCATAAAAGAATTAGTCGACAAGGCTTCCGAGATCAGCAGGACGACTCCATGACTTTTGCCGCAATTGTCGCCCTGATCTTCGGACTCATCATCGGGTCCTTTCTCAATGTTTGCATCTATAGGTTGCCGAGGGAAAAGTCTGTAGTCAATCCTCCTTCATTCTGTCCGGGCTGCGGGACACCGATCAGGCCGTGGGACAACATACCGGTTATCAGCTATCTGCTGCTTGCAGGGAAATGCAGGAGGTGCGGACAGAAGATATCGCTGCGATATCCTGCGGTAGAGTTGCTGAACGGACTTTTATACGTCGCGGCGACAATGCAGTTCGGCATAGACTGGCGTCTGCCCTTCATCCTTGCGTTCGTTTCCGCGATGATTGTGATTACGTTCATCGACCTCGATTTTCAGATCATTCCAGACGTAATCACAATACCAGGTATGATAATAGGTCTTGCCGGTTCCCATTTCCTGATTCCGGATCCTTTCATGAATGATGCAATTTTAGGCTTGGTGAATTCCGTCATTGGTCTCTTGGCAGGTGGGGTTTCTTTTTATCTTATAGCGATCCTGAGCAGGGGAGGCATGGGCGGCGGGGATGTCAAGATGATGGCCATGGTCGGCGCATT
>DATJOY010000184.1:0-14106 GCA_035506695.1 Dissulfurispiraceae bacterium | reverse complement strand
GATCCATTCAGCTTCTGTTTTGAGGTGAGACCTAAAAGCGCCTCGGTCGTATATGACATCGAAAACAAACATGAATGGGAAGATTCCGGATGGATGGAGGCAAGGGCGCGGACGAATTGGCTTAAATCTCCCATATCGGTCTATGAGGTACATCTTGGCTCGTGGATGAGGGACATCGGAAAAGGCTGCTGGTTTCTTACGTATCGCGAACTCGCTGAAAAGCTTATACCTTATGTTAAGGAAGCCGGTTTTACCCACATCGAGCTGCTGCCGGTTATGGAGCATCCTTTTGACGCTTCCTGGGGATACCAGACGATCGGCTATTATGCGCCCACCAGCAGGTTCGGCGAGCCGGCTGATTTCATGTATTTTGTTGATATCTGCCACCAAAATAGCATCGGTGTTATTGCGGATTGGGTACCCGCCCACTTTCCAAAGGACGGGCACGGGCTCGGTTTTTTTGATGGTACGTGCCTGTACGAACACGCAGATCCGCGGCAAGGCGAGCACATGGACTGGGGCACGCTTGTGTTCAATTACGGCAGGAACGAGGTGCGAAATTATCTTATTTCCAACGCTCTTTTCTGGCTCGATAAATACCATATCGACGGTCTGAGGGTGGACGCAGTGGCATCCATGATCTATCTCGATTATTCGCGCGAGCCTGGCCAGTGGGTGCCGAATAAATACGGCAGCAACGAGAACCTCGAGGCGATAGATTTCCTGAAAAAGTTTAATGAGGTGGTTCACCAGTACCACCCTGGGGTGCTGACAATTGCCGAGGAATCCACATCATGGAGCGGGGTTTCGAGGCCGACCTACCTGGGCGGTCTGGGGTTCAGCATGAAGTGGAACATGGGATGGATGCACGATACTCTCAAATATTTTTCAAAAGACCCCGTTCACAGGAAATTCCACGCCAACAAGCTCACTTTCAGCATGCTCTATGCATTCACTGAAAATTTCATGCTTCCTTTTTCACACGACGAGGTTGTGTACGGCAAGCGGTCCATGCTCTCAAAGATGCCGGGGGACATGTGGCAGAAGTTCGCCAACCTCAGGGCATTGTACGGATATTTTTACGGCCATCCCGGCAAGAAGCTGCTGTTCATGGGCGGCGAATTCGGGCAGTGGGACGAATGGAATTTCGACGAAGGCCTGCAGCTGAACCTCCTGGAATACGAACAGCATTTCAAACTGAAGCGTTATGTGGCGGACCTAAATGCCGTATACCGGAGCGAACCGGCGCTGCATCAAATCGATTATGACTGGCGCGGGTTCGAATGGATAGATTTCAGGGACGCCGACAGCAGCGTACTCTCCTTTATCAGGAGGGCGGCTGACGAAGATGACTTTCTCATTTTCGTCCTCAACCTTACCCCGGTGCCGCGCTATGGATACAGGATCGGCGTGCCGAGGGGCGGATACTATCGTGAGTTGCTGAACAGCGATTCCGGGACTTATTGGGGCAGCAACGTGGGAAACGGCGGAGGAGTGAACGCCGGTGATTCCGGGATGCACGGCATGAACCACTCCCTCGAACTCGTCCTGCCGCCCCTGTCATGCCTCATACTGAAGCCCTCCTGAGGGCAACACCCTTCCATGCGTATATCATGAAAGTAGCAAGGCTATACAGTTTCGGCGATATCAGGATCGAAGAGGTCTCCGTGCCGGAGGTGGGGCCGCATGAGGCCCTTGTGCGGACGCGCGCCTGCGGCATATGTTCGGGAGACGTGATGCCCTGGTATATCGAAAAAAAGGCCCCGTTGGTCATCGGACATGAGCCGGCCGGTGAGATCGCCGAACTCGGCAGCCGCTACGCAGGCCCGCTCCGGAAGGGCGACCCGGTCTTTGTCCATCATCATGCGCCATGCATGAGTTGCGTGCACTGTCTCAGGGGAGATTATGTCCAGTGCGGTACATGGCGCAGGACCGGCATCGTACCGGGCGGAGTATCTGAATATATAGTCGTCCCTGAAATCAACTTAAGAAATGATACCCTTATACTACCTTCAGAAGTAAGTTATGAGGACGGCACTCTTGTCGAGCCGGCTGCCTGCGTTGTCAAGTCCCTCAAAAGATCGCGGATGAAAAAGGGAGATACCGTCCTGATAATAGGCCTCGGGGTTATGGGGCAGATGCATGTATTGCTGGCCCGGGAATTCGGGGCCGGAAAGATTATCGGCGCGGACATGGTGCCTTTCAGACTCGAAAAGGCGCTCGAATTCGGAGCAGATGCGGTGGTGAATGTTTCGGGAGAGAAGCTGGATGAAAAGATGAATGAAATTACAAACGGACTGATGGCAGATTTTGTGATTGTTGGGCCAAACAGCGTGGAGGCAATGAAGGTCGGATTGGGTATGGCTGCGCGCGGCGGGACCATTATGTTTTTTACACCGGCCAAGCCCGGAGAATTTTTGACTGTCGATCCCAACGAAATTTACTTCAGGGACGTCAGTATCGCAACCAGCTATTCATGCGGACCCGAAGACACGCGGGAAGCTCTAAGCTTCATCAGCCGCGGGATTGTGACCGCAAAAAAACTGGTTACCCACAGGTTCGAAATCGAGGAAACCGCCAGGGCTTACAAGCTCACATCAGATGCAAAGGGCTCACTCAAAAGCATAATCGTTTTCTAAGCCTTCAGAAAACGGGCCAGTTCCTTGAACAGCAGAGCGGGGTCGAATTTGACAAGGTATCCGTCAGCCCCGACCAACGCGGCCTTGTCCTTGTTCTCCGGGCCACTGAGAGAGGTGTTTACGATAACGGGCAGCGGCAGAAGCCTCGGGTGGGCCTTTATGCTTTTTGTGAAGGTGAGTCCGTCCATTTCAGGCATCTCGACATCGGTGATCACGAGCTGGACATAATCGGTTATCGGCTTGTCGCCTATCTTTTCGAGGAATTCGGTGAGTATGCCGAAAGCCTCTTTGCCGTCGTTACTCACGACTACATGCAGGCCGAAGCCTTCGAGACTATCCTTGAGGATCCTTCGCGCAACCCCTGAATCGTCCGCGATGAGTACGGTTCCTGTGAGTTTTTTCTTTCCCGTCTTCTCCAGTTCTTCAAGAACAACATCTTTTTTCGGCGCGAGCGCACCAATCTCTGAGATGACATTTTCGAGGTCCAGAATCAGAAGGAGGGTGTCTTCGATGTCCTCGAGCTTGGTTACGCCTGTTATCCTTCCGCTGTGCTTGGCCTGGAGCAGGGCCGGCGGCACTTTTATCTGGTCCCACTTTATCCTGCGTATCCTTTCGACTTCGTGGACGATCATGCCTACGGTAGTCCCGAGCATCTCGAGGATCACTACTTTAGGTCGTATCGAAAGGTCCGTGGCGGGAAAAAATTTAAGCCATCTGGCAAGGTTTACTATCGGCACGACTTCGCCCCTCACCTCGGCAATGGCCTCGGCATAATCAGGCATATCGGGCACTTTTGTAAGAGCAGGCATGGGAATTATCTCCCGCACTTTCGCAACATTTACTCCGTAAGAATAGCTCTCGGATGAGCCGTCCGGCAACTTGTTGAACATCCTGACGATGACAAGTTCCAGCTCATTCGCTCCGACTTTTAAAACTTCCGGCAAGGCCCCAGGGGTATGCTCCATTCCGATCTCCTCCGAATGCCGAGAGTTTAATTACACCCAGCATTACTATAATTTTACTTTTGCAGGTGCAGACAAGTAAAGCACGGAGGCTTGACAGTGCGAACTCAGGCCGGCTTCGGTCTGTCCCTTTTTGCATTTACAATGCAGAAAAAACCGAAAGGTTCGTCGTACGGATTGGAAAGCTGGTGGACAGTTTTAGGTGCTATGTATACGGTGTCAAGATTTTTTATGGTATGAACACTCTCCCCTATCAGGACCCTGCCCTTTCCCCTGATGCATATAACCACATGCTCATGCCGATGTGTTTCCCTGCTGCTGTATCCGCCCGGTGCTATCTCAAAGTATCGCAGGTGAAATTTCGCGCTTTCTCCGCTTCCGCCGACAAGTACATTTCGGGTAATGGATGCCCACCCACCGTCCTGCTTCTTGTAACGATCGGTTTTAGTCCCGGTCCATTTGCAATTACCTTTAAACCGGTATATCTTATCAGCATTTACCGGCGCAGATTTGTCGGGTTCAGCGCATCTCCAGTCGCATGAAGGACCTTCTTTTATCTCTTTTTTTCGGGTCACGGTTCTATCTCTTTAAAGCCCGACGCCGTAACGTCTGACCCTCAAACTCCCGAACTCTTTAACTTTTTTGATCAGGCTTTTCCCTGTGCAGTAAGGCGTCGTGAGTGGTCGGGCGGTCGATCTTCAGATTCTGGCTCTTGATCGCATCAACGAGCTTCAGTATCTCCTTTCTCACTGCCTCATCGACGATAAACTCAACCGCTATCATAAAGGCGTTTTTGATCGGACCAACCCTTACAACCTTGGCGGGTGCAAAAAAATGAACATTGGCAAGGGTGCCCGATCTGGCCTGGAGCATGAACTGGAGGGTCAGAAAATCCCCCGGATTCAGCTGTCTTGCCGACTCAAATAAAAGGCCGCCGCCGCTGACATTTGAGGTTTTGCATTCGGTCCAGTCCGGATCTCCCGGCAATTTAACTTTTACATATGCGTCGACCCTCTCAAATTTTCGCTTGTCGGTTTCAGCCATAATCCTTCTCCCAGTGCGAGCTGATTACTTATTTGCACAGCATTTTTTATATTTCTTCCCGCTGCCGCACGGACAGGGGTCGTTTCTACCTATCTTCTGGTCTTTTCTGGCCGGCTGTCTCGTCCCGTCACCACCTTCGGACTTGTTATAGACGAGTCGCTGCTGCTCCTTCTTCACCTTCACCTCGGCTTCTTCATGAACCACTTGTATCTTGAAGAGCCTCATCAGTGCCTCCGACTTGATCCTGTCCGACATGTCGGCAAAGAGTTCAAAGGCCTCCTTTTTATATTCTACGAGAGGGTCTTTCTGAGCATACCCTCTGAGCCCTATGCCTTCCTTCAGATGGTCGATATTCAGCAGGTGGTCTTTCCATTGCGCGTCGATGACCTGCAGGACTATCATCTTTTCGAGATACCTCATCACCTCGGCGCCCGACTCGGTCTCTTTCTTTTCGTACGCCTCCTGCAGGGAAGAGATTATCAGGCCCCGCAGTTCGTCGATGCCCTTGAACCCGTCGAGTTTCTGCCTGATGGAATAGGAGCCTTCGAGTGCAGAAGCAAGACCGGCAATGTCCCATTCATCATAATGGTCTTCGGGGCAATATACGAACAAGAGCTCATCGACAACATCTTCCAGCAATTCGAATATCTTTTGCTTCATCGATTCGCTCAAGAGGATCTCGCGCCTGAAGGAATATATCTCGGTGCGCTGCTTGTTCATGACATCGTCATATTCAAGCAGGTGCTTTCTGATGTCGAAGTTGTGTGCCTCGACCTTCTTCTGGGCGTTTTCTATGGCCTTTGTGACCATCTTGTTTTCGATCGGGATGTCCTCGTCCATTTTGAGGAGGTTCATCAGGCTGTTGATCTTGTCGGAGCCGAATATACGCATCAGGTCGTCTTCAAGCGAGAGATAAAACCGGGAAGATCCCGGGTCTCCCTGTCTGCCGGACCTTCCCCGCAGCTGGTTGTCTATTCTTCTGGCCTCATGGCGCTCAGTGCCGATAATATTCAGGCCGCCGGCTGCGACCACCTGATCCCTTTCAACAGCACACACGGACAGGGCCTTTTCGCGAGCCGCTTTGACATCTTCATCCGTCGGAGATTCCTTGTCCTTGAGAAAGTCAGCGGCAAGACCGTCGGGGTTTCCGCCGAGCACAATGTCTGTGCCTCTGCCCGCCATGTTTGTTGCTATTGTAACGGCGCCGAACCTGCCGGCCTGGGCCACGATCTCGGCTTCCTTCTCATGGAACTTGGCGTTCAGGACAGAGTGTTTAATCTGTTTCTTTTTGAGTAGATTACCGAGGATTTCAGATTTTTCGATAGATGTCGTCCCGACGAGCACCGGCTGCCCTTTCTTGTGGCACTCTTCTATCTCAGCGATCACGGCCCCGAATTTACCGTTCTGATTCTTGTAAACCACGTCCGGATGGTCCGCCCTTGTCATCGGCTGGTTGGTCGGGATAACCAACACCTCAAGGTTGTATATCTGCGCGAATTCAGAGGCCTCGGTATCCGCTGTTCCGGTCATGCCGGCAAGCTTTTCGTACATCCTGAAAAGGTTCTGGAAAGTTATGGTTGCAAGGGTCTGGTTCTCGCTTGCTATCTTCACACCCTCTTTAGCTTCAATGGCCTGATGGAGCCCGTCGCTCCAGCGCCTTCCGGGCATCAGCCTTCCCGTGAACTCGTCGACTATGATGACTTCCCCGTCCTTCACCACGTACTCGACATCCAGCCTGTAAAGGTGGTGCGCCCTAAGAGCCTGAAGAACGTGATGCACAAGCTCTATGTTCGCCGGGTCGTAAAGGTTCGATACGCCCAGCAGACGCTCGACCTTGGCGCTTCCCGATTCGCTCAGGGTGACGTTTTTCAGTTTTTCGTCGATCTTGAAGTCTCCGTGAAGGACGTCGCCGTTTCCCTCGGGCACTTCCGGTTTAAGGCTTGGTATGATCCTGTTTATCTTGTAATACTTGTCGGTGGATTCCTCCGATGGTCCGGAGATGATAAGCGGCGTCCTGGCCTCATCTATAAGGATGCTGTCCACTTCATCCACGATGGCGTAATGCAGCTCCCTCTGGCTGAATTCGGAGAGATCGTACTTCATGTTGTCGCGCAGGTAATCGAAGCCGAATTCGTTGTTCGTACCGTAAGTGATGTCTGCATAATAGGCTTCCCGCCTGGTGCAGGGCCTCAGGAAATCGAACCTCTTGTCAGAAGAGCGGTATGAAGGATCGAACAGGAAGGAAAAATCATGCTGGATAACCCCGACTGAAAGTCCCAGGAAGTGATATACACGGCCCATCCATTGAGCGTCCCTTTTTGCAAGGTAATCGTTGACAGTTACGACATGAACGCCTTTACCTCCGATAGCGTTCAGATAGACCGGCAGCGTGGCGACGAGAGTCTTGCCTTCACCAGTCTTCATTTCAGCGATTTTGCCTTCGTGAAGGACGACACCTCCGATGAGCTGGACGTCGAAATGACGCATATTGAGCACACGCTTCGATGCCTCGCGCACAACGGCAAAGGCCTCGGTGAGGATATCGTCCGGGGTCTTTCCTTCACTCAGGAGCTGTCTGAATTCCTCTGTCCTCGCAGTGAGTGCTTCACTGGTTAGGGCGGAAATGCGCTGTTCAAGACCGCTGATTTCGTCTACTACCTTGAAAAGCCTCTTTAATTCACGTTCATTCTTTGTTCCGAATATTTTTTTCAGGAAATCTGCCATCTTTTATACTAAAAAAATGCCCTGATTTATGCAAGCAAGATCACATCCGACGTACGAAGATTATGTTATAATTTAAGAAGTTTTTCATATTGTTCGTGACAACCGGCATAAGGGGGTAGTTTAAATGGAGATGATCGACATCCTGGTGGCGGGCGCCCAGTCAAAGGCATCTGACATACATGTAGTTGTGGGGAAGCCGCCTATGATAAGGGTCAACGGAAGCATGCAGGCGATGAAACAGTTTCCTGTTTTGACCGAGGAAATGTCGAAAGGGCTCATTTACAGCATGCTTTACCAGGACCAGATAGGCAGGTTCGAAGACCGGCTTGAGCTTGATTTTTCATACAATGTACCGGGACTAAGCAGGTTCAGGGTCAATGTGCTCTCACAGAAGAACGGTATCGAAGCGGTCCTGAGGCTGATCCCTAGCAAGATCCCGACGCCGAAGGAGATCCGCCTTTCAGATGCGGCCATGGCTTTGACCAAGCTTCCGAGGGGCCTTATACTTGTAACCGGCCCGACCGGCTCGGGCAAGTCTACAACTTTAGCGAGTATGATAGACATTATAAATACGGAGAGGCGCGAGCACATCATCACCATCGAAGACCCCATCGAATTCGTCTTTGATCACAAGAACTGCATTATCAGGCAGCGGGAAGTTGGGATGAATACCCATTCCTTCGCCGATGCCCTGAAACACTGTCTCAGGCAGGACCCCGACGTCATATTAGTCGGCGAAATGCGCGACCTCGAAACGATCCAGCTCGCGGTGACCTCTGCTGAAACCGGACACCTTGTTTTTGCAACCCTGCATACGCAGGATGCGCCGCAAACGGTGGACAGGGTGATCGACGTATTCCCGCCGCATCAGCAGCAGCAGATGAGGGTGCAGCTTGCCTCCACACTCAAGGCTGTTATCTGCCAGCAGCTCCTGCCGAAGGCGGACGGATTTGGGCGGGTTGCTGCCCGGGAGCTGATGATAGTAACGCATGCAATCTCGAATCTTATCAGGGAAGGTAAAACGCACCAGATATATTCTGCGATCGAGACCGGGGCCAAACAGGGTATGAGCACGCTCGAAACATCGCTGTCGGAACTCGTCAGGGACAAGCTTATAACTGTTGATGATGCGTTTGCGAAGGCCAACAATCCCGACACCCTCAGACTTAAATTGGCTTCCATGAGTATAAAAGCCCAATAAAGGGGAGTGATCATATGACTATCGACGATTGTCTCAAAGTGCTGATGGAAAAGGGAGGCAGCGACCTGCACCTGCGGGTAGGCAGGCCGCCGATTATGCGGATCGACGGTAATCCGATTATGATGGACTTCCCCCCCCTTACGCAGGGCGCTTTGGAAACACTGATCGTTCCGATGCTTACCGATAATCAGAAACTTATACTCAGGAACCGGAAGGCGGTCGATTTCACCTATGACTTCCAGGGCACGATTCAGCTCAGATGCAGCCTTTTTTATCAGGAAGGAATGCTTGGTGCCGTGATGAAGATGGCCCCTGAGTGCATGGCTGCGGGAAAGGCGTCGCTCGGTAAGGCAGCGGTCACGGGCAAGACGGAACCGAACCTCAATTTTTTCCTCAGGGAACTTATCAAGAGGGGCGGCTCGGACCTTCATCTCAAGGCCGGGAGGCCACCGCTTTTCAGGATCAGGGGAGACCTCCTGCCGACGGAATTTCCAGTCGTGGGCAGGAAGGACATGGAAGACCTTCTTTTGCCTATCCTTAACGGCGTGCAGCGGGACAGGCTCGAAAAAGAGCGCGAACTTGATTTCTCTTATCTCATTGAAGGGCTCGGAAGGTTCAGGGGGAATTATTTTTACCAGATGGACAAACTCGGGGGAGTCTTCCGGTTTATTCCGATAAAGATAGCTACCCTCGATGATCTCGGGCTCCCTGAGGTATTGAAGGAGATACTGTCGAGGGAACAGGGGCTCATTTTGGTAACCGGACCGACCGGCAGCGGCAAGTCTACAACCCTTGCGGCCATGGTGGACTATCTCAATAACAGGACCGATAAACACATAGTGACTATAGAAGACCCGATAGAATTCATACATGAAGACAAAAAGTGCGTAATCAACCAGCGCGAGGTCGGAAATGATACGCGCTCTTTCTCTGAAGCTCTTAGACACGCCCTGCGTCAGGACCCCGATATAATCCTTGTCGGCGAAATGAGAGACCCTGAGACTATCCATACTGCCCTGACGGCATCCGAAACAGGACACATCGTTCTAAGCACTCTCCATACCACATATGCCAAACAGTCAATAAGCAGGATAATCGACGCGTTTGATCCGAGCCAGCAGAACCACATCAGGATCAGGACAGCCATATCCCTGATCGCAACGATCTCCCAGAAACTGATCAAGAAATCAGACGGATCGGGACGAACGGCTGCGATGGAGATAATGCTTAATACACCTACTGTTAAGAAACTGATCATTGAAGAAAAGCTCGACCACCTCGACAAGACGATCGAGGATTCGGCCAAGCTTTATAAGATGCAGACTTTCAACCAGCACCTCTTCGAGTTTGTAAAAACAGGGATTCTTACCAAGGAAGATGCGCTGAGTACTTCGTACAACCCGAACGACCTGAGGATCATGTTCCAGACCCAGTCAATGGGAGAAAAACTGGAGGACCTGAAAAAAACGCACAGGCCGGCCTGGATAAAAGAAAATAAAAGCTGAGGAGTTCAACCGTTTCTTTGTCTCATTATCTCGTAAGAGATTGCTCCGGTTGCAACTGAGACGTTCAGGGAATTTACTACGCCTTTCATCGGCAGCTGAACAACCATGTCGCACATGTCTCGTACGGTGCGTCTCATGCCTTCTCCTTCAGACCCCACGATCAATGCAAGGGGCACCCTCAGGTCCGCTTCCCACAGGCTGTCGGGCGAGCCGGCCTCGGCGCCAATAATGACGATGTTCCTATCTTTCAGCTTGGTCAGGGCATGCTTTATGTTGACCACTTCCGAGAGATTGACATGTTCGACTGCGCCTGCAGAAGTCTTATATACCACAGGTGTCAATCCCGCAGACCGTCGTGACTGAAATATAACACCGTCGACTCCAGCAGCGTCAGCCACTCGCAGTATCGCTCCAAAATTGCGGGGGTCTTCTATGCAATCGAGTACCAGAAAAAAAGGAGAATCGCTTTTGCTGAATGCCAAGTCGATCAGGTCATTTATGTCCATGACCTTCTTGGGTGAAACGCTGGCCGCAATTCCCTGATGTCCCTTTTCGAACCTGCCTTCGAAGAAATCCCTTCCCACCGATTTGATGGGGATATTTCTTGATTTGGCAGTGTCTATCACATGATGAAGATGCTTCGAGGACTGTCCGTCAACAAAAAGAGCGCGTACTGCGGTCCCTGACTTCAACGCCTCGGTTACAGGATTGACTCCGCATATATACAGTTCTTCATTGGCCGATGTCCTTGTCCGGGGTTTGCCGGGGTCAGGCGATCCTGATCTTCCACGATGTCTCATCTTTTTTGTCCTCGAGTATTATGCCGATGTCTTCAAGCTGCTTCCGTACTGCGTCGGCCTTTACCCAATCCTTGCTTTCGCGAGCCTTTTTTCTTTCTCTGATCTTCTCCGCTATATCACTCTCTGAAAGGACGATTTTCCTGACTTTCAGCAGTGCCAGGTCCCACGCATGCGGCGTCCTGCCGAAAAGATTGAGTACCGAATTTGCGATTTTCAAAGCATCCTTTGCCCTGTTGATCAGTTTTGCCGCATCGCTCCCTGAGGGGCGCAGATCAAGGCATCTGTTAATTTCCCTGACAAGTTCGAAAACGAGACCGAGCGCAAGGGCCGTATTGAAGTCATCGTCCATGGCCTCCTCGAAGCGGCCCTTGAATTCGGCAAGCACAGGCTCAAGGGCGCATCCCTGCGCCATGCCCCTGCCCTCATTGTCCTTTGCCCCTGCGATGAAATCATCCATCCTTGAAACCGTGCTGTAGAAACGATCGAGTGAAGATTCTGCATCCCGCAGTTGTTCATGGGAAAATTCGATGGGGCTGCGGTAATGGCTCGAAAGCAGGAAAAGTCTGACCACTTCAGGGTCGTATTTGTCGAGAATGTCGCGGATCGTAAAGAAGTTGCCGAGGGATTTCGACATCTTTTCCTTGTCGATGGTTATAAACCCGTTATGGACCCAGTAGCGGGCGAATGGCTTGCCGGTATAAGCCTCGGACTGCGCTATCTCATTTTCATGGTGCGGGAATATAAGGTCTGCGCCGCCGCCGTGGATATCGATAGAATCGCCGAGATGTTTTATGGACATCGCGGTGCATTCGATGTGCCAGCCCGGCCGGCCCTTTCCCCAAGGACTTTCCCACCAGGGCTCCCCTTCCTTTGAAGCCTTCCACAGCGCAAAATCCAGCGGGCTCAGTTTGCGCTCGTCCACGCTCACGCGCGCACCGGAAAGAAGGTCCTTGGTCTCTTTCTTCGAGAGCTTGCCGTAACCACCGAATTTCTCCACCGAGAAATAGACGCTCCTGTTGTCTCCCTCCTGCATCTCATAGGCGTATCCTTTTGAGATCAGTCCGCTGATCACTTCAATCATTTCTGCAATGTGTTCGGTGGCCTTCGGCTCCGCGTCTGCGCGGGCAACCCCCAGGGCATCCATGTCGGAATAATATTCGGTGATATATTTTTTCGCTACCGCATCCCAGGAAGTCCCCTGCTCGTTGGCGCGCCTGATTATCTTGTCGTCGATGTCCGTGAAGTTTCTCACGAACTTCAAATCGAACCCTTTGTATCTGAAATACCTGGACATGACATCGAAGACGATGGCGCTTCGCGCGTGTCCGATATGGCAATAGTCGTATACGGTCACACCGCAAGCGTACATGCCGATCCTGCCGGGTGCGAGCGGGGCGAAGTCTTCCTTGCTCCCGGTTAACGTGTTGAAAATTTTCATCCTGCCTCCTCTGCCTTCTATCCTTTCGATTTTCTCCGAAAGTCGCTCGATGCGGTCGCTCAATTCATTCATATGCTCTTCTATAGGGTCCGCGAGCTTCACATGGTCGAGAAGTTCCACGAGCCCGTCTTCTTCAAGTCTTATTATCTTTTTCTTTATGATCCGCCCCGGTACTCCCACTACAATGGAATGGTCGGGGACCTCTATCAGGACAACGGAATTAGCGCCGATCTTAACATAGTTTCCGATCCGCATGGGACCGAGGATCTTGGCCCCTGCACCGACGACTACGTGATTGCCCAGTGTGGGATGTCTCTTTCCTTTCTCTTTCCCTGTGCCACCAAGGGTTACACCCTGATACAGCAGACAGCCTTCACCGATTTCGGCAGTCTCTCCAATGACCACGCCCATGCCGTGGTCAATGAACAAACCGGGTCCGATTTCGGCAGCGGGGTGTATCTCGATGCCGGTGAAGAAACGGGCAATATGCTGCATCATGCGCGGCAGCAGGGGAATTCCGAACCTCCACATTAAATGGGCCAGGCGATATGAAAAAATTGCATGGAACCCGGGATACGTAAGCAATACTTCGACGGCCCCGTGCGCTGCCGGGTCGAGCTTGAAAATGGCCTGAAAATCCCGCCTTATAATACCCCAAAAGCCCATGCAATTATTATACTGGAAAAGGCGCTCTTATTGGCACGGCAGGATTTATGGACCCACATGCCTCGGTATCGTGAAATAAAATGTACTGCCATTGCCGGGTACGCTCTTAACCTCGAGAGTGCCGCCATGCAGTGACGCTATTTCCTTGCAGATGCGCAACCCTACGCCCGCTCCCGCATATTTTTTGGTATACGAGCTGTCAAGCTGTGTGAACGGCCGGAAAAGTTTCGGCTGGTCCTCAGGCGCAATCCCGATACCGGTGTCCCGCACCGCAAATTCAACCGACTTGCCGTTGTCGCGCAATGCAGCTGAAACGCGTATACTTCCGCCGTCCGGCGTGAATTTAATTGCATTGCTCAGAAGGCTGCACAATACCTGCTTCACCATTATTGGATCTGCGGTAATACTTTCAAGTCCTTCTTCAACCTCATATGTCAGCTCCAGTGAATGTCGTTTTGCCTTTTCGCTGAACAAAAAAAGGCTGCTCTGGATAACGTCCTTTACGAGAAACTCGCTTATGTCGAGCTCCATCCTTCCTGCTTCTATCCTTGAGAGTTCAAGTATGCCGTCGATAAGCCGCTGCAAGTGTTTGCCGCCTCTGTATATATAATTGAGATTTTCAACCTGCCTCTCGTTCAGCTGTCCGCAAAGCCCGTTTAGCATGACTTCGGAAAAACCTATGACCGCGTTGAGCGGGGTCTTTAATTCGTGGTTCATGTTTGCAAGAAATTCAGATTTCGCCTTATTTGCGAATTCGGCCTGTTGCTGTGCCTCAAGAGCGTCTTTAGTCCTTTCCTGTACCTCTTTTTCGAGTCTGGCACTATATCCCTTCAGCATATCGTGGGCTTCGCGCAGCTGCTCTTCCGTACGCTTGCGGTCAGTAATGTCTCGTGCGATGCCCTCGGTACCAAGGCGGTTTCCAGCAGAATCGAAATAGAAATAGCTGCTCGTTGAAACTTCAATCGGAGTCCCGTCTTTTCTCTTCAGCGTCATTTCGTAATCGTTGACGTATCCTTTATAGTTCAATATCTCCAGAAATTTCTGTCGTTGCTCGGGATGGAGCCAGAATGACAGGAGCGGCCTGCCGATCAGCTCTTCCGTTGAATCGTATCCCAATTTCACTAGTG
>DATJOY010000183.1:0-8272 GCA_035506695.1 Dissulfurispiraceae bacterium | reverse complement strand
TGCCTGCATCGCAAACAATTGAGACCCTTCCTGACCCGGAGGATCAAAGGATCAAGTTACGGCAGGTCCCGGCCTGCAGGATGGCTGCTGTCAGATACTCTGGTGTTTGGAGTGAAAAGCGCTACCTTCAGTACAAGCAGGAACTGGAATCGTGGATTGAGAAGAACGGTTTCAGAATCATTGGCGAACCGGTCTGGGCACGTTATAACTCGCCTTTTACTCCGTGGTTCCTGCGACGAAATGAGATTCTGATTCCAGTCAGTAAGGTTACAAAGTAGGCAAATAGGTAAAGAGGATCTGTTAGCTGCAAAGTATCTGGTGTAGTTCATTCTAAGTCGGATGCCGATTGATAGCTACGGAATGATAACAAAAAGAAAAATAATTGTAGTAAACGATCTCATGCAGACTCATTACACCTACTACCTGACGGAACCCATCGGGAGGGGATTTCATGCAGATTTCAGGCCCGAGTTGACGCCAGCAGAAATGCTGGAACTTGGTGTCTTCGGAGGGAAGTACATGACGGACTGTGTTGATGAGTTCCCGCACGTGTGGTTCCGAAATGCAAAGCTATGTCATGAATTCCATGATCCCGCCCTTAACTATTACGGTGTTAATGCCTCCCAACCTTTATCCTATTGGAAAAAAAAAGGTTGGATCTATGAGGCAGATCCCAGAGGATGGTTTCAGTGGTACTGCAGGTATTATATGGGCCGCAGATGCCCAGACGACCAGCGCCAGATCAAAAGATGGAAGGAAATAACAAGACACATTGCTCAAATTGAAAAGCACTGCCGAAGAGGAGACTTGACTTGTCGAGGAAGGCAGAGGCAGGCACTATTGCACTGGGCGTATGATAGCAGGCGGATGTGATCGTCCAACATTGGGCATCAATTAAATCCGTATCCCCTCATAGAGATCATTTCCCGCCCCGGCCAAAGGAAATACCCAGATTTCTCATTCTGGCTCGCAATGTACTTGCGTTGATTCCCAGCAATTCTGCGGCCCCGCCATTGCCTTGGACTTTGCCTTTAGTAAGATCCAAAACATATTTAATGTGACGCGACATTGCATCATCAAGTAACAAAGAAATTATGGCGGTGCAGGGATTTGAACCCCGGACACTGCGAATATGAGTCGCATGCTCTACCAACTGAGCTACACCGCCGTCAGGAAGATAGTTATTATATCAAACGGCATCTTCATCAGGCAAGGTCGCCAATGTCCGGCAGTGGGCCACTTTCAGGCAGAAGATATTAGTCTTTGTTCAATTGCCCAAACTTTCTTTTGCCGTATGCTTATTTTATTTTTCATAAGGATGCTGCGAACCGGACCGCTCAGACCTTTCCGTCTGAAAGTGACCCGCAGCCAATTGTCTCATCCAGATTAATGCGGGATATTATCAGCCTGCTTAATGCAGGATAGACAGCCATCCGTCTGCTTCACCCTTAAATGCATACTTATGATACAATTATGAATTAATCCGAAGGCGGATGTTTGAGGCATGACAATGGACAATTGCAAAATGGACGATCTGAGTATTGCGCGGAGGGTCCTTGAGACCGAGGCTGATGCGGTCCGCGACCTGATCGGAAAACTGAACGGCAGTTTCATAAAGGCCGTTGATGTTGTATTTGATTCGAGGGGCAGGGTGGTTGTTACCGGCATGGGCAAGTCCGGGCTTATCGGAAAGAAGATCGCAGCAACGCTCGCTTCCACGGGCACACCGGCGTTTTTCTTGCATCCTGCAGAGGCAAGCCATGGGGACCTCGGCATGGTCACTTCGCGCGATGTGATTATCGCGATATCCAACAGCGGAGAGACCGATGAGATAACCGATCTGATCCCTTTTATTAAACGCTTTGGAGTTGCAGTAATTTCGATGACCGGGAACCCCGATTCTACGCTCGCAAAAGCCTCGGATGTCAGTCTCGACATTTCGGTAAAAGAAGAGGCCTGTCCTCTCGGCATTACACCGACGGCTTCAACGACCGCAGCCCTTGCCATGGGAGATGCCATAGCGGTTGCACTGCTCGTCAGAAGAGGATTTAAAAAAGAAGATTTCGCCTCTTTTCATCCGTCGGGCAGCCTCGGCAAAAAGCTTTTTGTCAGGGTCCGGGACCTTATGCATAAAGGCGATGCCCTGCCGCTGATCGGAGGGTCTACGCCGGTTATGGATGCAGTGATGGAGATATCATCAAAGAGGCTTGGCATCACGATTGTTATTGATACAGAAGGAAAACTACTTGGGGTAGTTACGGACGGCGACGTGCGGCGAGGCATCCAGAAGTGGGGTAAGGATTTCTTTGATATGAAGGCGGAAGAGGTAATGACTAAATCGCCGAAATCCATCTCCTCCGAAGAACTAGCGGCAAAGGCGCTTTCGGTAATGCAGGCTTATTCTATTACATCGCTTGTGGTGCCCGATCAGGAGGGAAGGATTGTCGGGATAATCCATCTGCACGATATTCTCAAAGAAGGGATCGTCTGAGATGCCGCGCACCGGGCAAAAGGCTGACAGGCGCAAGATACTCGCCGCGGCAAAAAAGATCAGGATGCTGATCCTGGATGTTGACGGCGTCCTCACCGACGGCAGCATCATACTCGATAACGAGGGCAATGAGTTCAAGTCCTTTCATGTACGCGACGGCCACGGAATAAAGATGCTCGGCAGGGCCGGAATTCAGATTGCCCTTATTACGGGCCGCTACTCGCGTATCGTCGACAGGCGGGCGATGGAGCTTGGTATTGCCGAGGTATATCAACGCTGCCACGCCAAGGCGGTAGCGTATGAACAGCTGCTCACCAAATTCAACCTCACCGATGACCAGGTTGCATATGTCGGCGACGACATAGTCGATATAGCGCTCCTAAAGAGGGTCGGCCTTCCTATTGTTGTTGCCGATGCGGCCCCTGATGCAAAGAAGCATGCCCTGATGGTGACATCGAACCGCGGGGGACGCAGCGCGGTCAGAGAGGTGACCGACCTTCTGCTGAAAGCCGCGGGTAAATGGGAAGAGCTGCTTGCAGAGTATGAAAAATGAACACGGCAAGGCTTAATCTTCCGACTATCCTCACCTTCAGCAGGATTATCGTTATCCCGTTCTTCATCTGGATTACACCTACGAGCCCGATCCTCGGAGTTACGATATTTCTCATAGCGTCGCTTACCGATTTTCTCGACGGCTACCTTGCAAGAAAGTCCGGCCAGATTACAAAGTTCGGCATTATACTCGACCCTATAGCAGATAAAATTCTCGTCATTTCGGCGCTCATCCTGCTTGTCGACATGGTCAGGATTTCGGCATGGGTGGCCATAGTGATTATCGTAAGGGAATTTATGGTCACGGCCATAAGGGTCGTGGCCCTGTCAAAAGACCTGGTGATACCTGCCGAAACAGGCGGAAAATGGAAGACTGCCGCGCAGATGACATCGATTGTGCTGCTTCTGCTGCCTTTCAGCCTCGGGTTTGTAGATTTGTACGACATCGGGCTGGCACTGATGTACGTGGCGGTTGTGCTGGCCATAGTATCCGGAGTCAAGTATACGATTTCGTTCTGGAGGCATTTCCAGTGATCCTGATGCTTCTGATAGGGGCCTTCATTATAGGCTCGGTCCCGACCGGCAGCATAATTGCAACTATAAAGGGTATAGACCTGAGAAGGGTCGGCAGCGGCAACATCGGCGCTACGAACGTCATGAGGGCGATGGGCAAGGGTGCCGCCCTGCTGACGCTTGCCGGCGACCTGGCAAAGGGCGCGATCCCGGTCCTTGCGGTAAGGCACCTGTTTCCTGATACCGGGATACAGTTCAATTCAATGGCCGCGTTGCCTTTCCAGATATCCGACACGCATCTCGCACTTGAAGGAGCTGTCGGCCTGGCCGCCATCCTGGGGCATACCTTTTCGATATTCCTGAAGTTCAAAGGCGGCAAGGGTGTTGCGACCGGTCTCGGTGTTGCCTTTGTCCTTTCACCTTACGGTGCGCTCATGGCTGCCACCGTCTGGCTTATGACCTTCAGAATTTCAGGCTATTCATCCGTCAGCGGGCTCACTGCCTTTGCGTCATTTCCGTTATGTGTTTATTTCATAGATTACTCGGTCGAAAAGATCGTTATCGGGGCTATCATGGCTGTTTTGATCATCTTTACCCACCGGGACAACATCAAACGCCTGATAGCCGGTACTGAAGAAGGGTTCATGGGCAGGAAAAGATGAAAAGGGCCGTCGTTCTTTTAAGCGGAGGCGTCGATTCTTCTACAACCCTCGCGATTGCGCGTGCAGAGGGTTACGAACTTTACGCACTGAGCTTCGATTACGGGCAGAGGCATGTCGTGGAGCTCCGTTCTGCTGAAAAGGTCGCCGAACATCTGGGCGTCAAAAGGCATTTGGTTACAAGGTTCAATATGAGGGACATCGGGGGCTCGGCGCTGACCGATGAAATAGAAGTGCCGAAAATAAGCCCGGAAGCGCAGAAGCGCGGAAGCACGGAGCTGATTCCCGTAACCTACGTCCCTGCCAGGAATACGATATTCCTTTCCTTTGCGCTTTCATGGGCGGAAGTGGTCGGTGCACCGGATATATTTATTGGCGCCAACGCTGTCGATTACAGCGGGTATCCGGACTGCCGGCCTGAATATCTGAAGGCTTTTGAGACCATGGCCAATCTCGCCACAAAGATATCCGTCGAAGGGAAGATAAAATTTTCGGTGGTCGCACCTCTGCTATACCTGACAAAAGCGGAGATAATAAAAAAGGGCCGCGAGCTTGGTCTCGACTATTCGCTCACCTGGAGCTGCTACGATCCGCAGCCACTGGGAGCGGAAGAGCGGAAGGGCGGAAGTGAAGAAGTAACGAATATTTTAGTTCCAAAGCATTCTTATGTCCCTTGCGGGAGGTGCGACAGCTGCTTGTTCAGGGAAAGGGGATTTGAGGAGGCTGGCGGCAGGGACCCGCTGATCCATGCGGTATGAAGTCTCGCGTCCACGGCGGACGGTGCAACCTGAAACGCGGGCATCAATGCAATCGGTAAGTGTAAACATGTTTCAAAAAAAGCGTCCCGATATATCTTTGTAAATGGAAATGAATAGAGTTATATTATCAGCAGCTGAACCGGTGGGGCCGGTTTGCCATTTCGGCTGTTCAAGGAGGCCGGCATGATAAGGGTCCTTATTGCCGATGACCATGACATAGTCCGACAGGGAATGAAGCGAGTGTTTTCCAGGACGCCTGACATTGAGGTCGCAGGTGAGGCGAGCACCGGGCAGGAGACCCTCGAAAAGATTTGGTCGTACAAATTTGATGTCGTGATTTTGGACATCTCCCTGCCGGGCAGAAACGGCCTTGAAATTCTCAAACAGATAAAAAGCCAGCAGCCCAAACTGCCGGTCCTCGTGCTGAGCATGTACCCTGAGGAACAATACGCTGTTCGTGTGTTAAAGGGCGGGGCTGCAGGATATCTTACCAAAGAGAGCGACAAGAACGAACTTATCGAGGCGATTCGCAAAATTGCGCAGGGGAAAAAATATATCACACCTGCGTTGGCCGAGATGCTTGCTGATGAACTCGAATCTTCGGCTGAAAGGGCGCCGCACGAGAGACTGAGTGACCGTGAGTATCATCTGCTCTGCCTGATAGCTAAGGGGAAGAGCACCAAGGAAATCGCAGACGACCTGGCTTTGAGTATGAAGACAGTCGGCACGCATCGCGCGCGCATCCTTGAAAAGATGGGAATGAAGTCAAATGCCGAGCTTACACACTACGCCATCCAGCACAAGCTTGTGGAATAAGCGAACCATCACAATAAATTGTATTTATAGCGTCCTGCTGTAAAATCACATCCCTCAAATCAGAATCCTGCAGGCCTGGAAACTCAGACAGTGCGGATTCAAGCCCTTCAGACAAGCCACGCCTGATTTTATGAATAATGCGGGTCTGTTCATTTATACCGGCAGCATTGGTATACTGTTATTGATGAAAAGCGAAATATCGGTCAACGCCCTTTTTGTTTGCATGTTAATGGTTATCATTCCGACAACCTCTTCATATGGTCACGAAGCAACGTCCGGTAATCAAGCCGGCATCGTGGAAAAAACAGGGCAGACTGTCCCGATGGACATCACCTTTCTCGATGAAGACGGCGCCGCGGTAAAGCTGAAGGACTTGGTAAACAAACCCACTATTCTGACGCTGGTCTATTATTCCTGCAGCGGGATTTGCCCGCAGATGCTGGGCGCGCTTGCTTCGGCCCTGGGAGGTGTCAGGCTTGAACCAGGGAAGGATTATGAAGTGATGACCATAAGCTTTGACAAAGACGATACTCCTGCCGCGTCAAAAGAAAAGAGGCTGAATTACATTTATGCGACAGGTGCGGCATTTCCTGCTGATGCCTGGAGATTTCTGACAGGTAAAGGAGAAAGTATCGACCTGCTGACCAAGGCAGTCGGATTTAGCTTTCAGAAGGAGTCGAGCACCGGAACGGTCGGATTCGGCTCACCCAGAGAGTCCAGAGGGTTTATCCATCCTGCCGTTCTGATATTTCTTGCGCCTGACGGCAAGATCATTAAATATATGTATCTTGAACAATCTCATTACGGGACGGCGGAATCGCTGTCATTTTCATCCTCGGAAATAACAGCGGCGCTGACCGATGCGACAAAGGGCAAAGTGCGGGCGGGACCGAACAATCCCATACGGCTCTGTTTCCCGGGGATATCAGCGCAGCAGGAGCAATTCTATACAATTATGGCGATCATCGGCGCTGTCGCGCTTCTGAGTGTGGTCGCCCTTTTCGTCTATCTCAGGAAAACTGGTAAAAAGACCGATCGGGGATAGAGCAAAAAGGTGGTGACCTAACCTATCCGCGGGTTGCAGTTAACCGTTTTATTCATCAATTAGGACAGCACAGCCTGAAGTAGTTGAATCGAAGCGCACTGTCTGAGTTTTCAAGGCTGCCATCCGGAAAATACGATTTTCTCTATTTGTAGACTGGTCATTTCATAATTGGCCTGATCATATCAGCAACAATGACTATTTCAGTGCGCGGGAGGCGAATAATTCAGGTTGTGCTGTGCACAAAATGAATCATGATCATTTTGACAGGACAGGCCCGTTCAACGTACGGAGAAAGGCCTCAAGCTGATTTAGTTCACTGTCGCTCAATTCATTATGACCGAGTTCATGACTGTTTGACCGACGGTAAAACTCAAGTACCTCCCGCAGGGTCGCGAATTGGCCGGCATGCATGTAGGGGGCCCTCTCAGCAACATTTCTCAATGTCGGGGTTTTAAATGCGCCGGAATATTTTGTCGTATCCGTGTCCATGTATCTCAGTTCCGCGCAGTCTCCCGAGCCGGCATCGCTGTATTTGCCAAGACAATTAAACTCATCCGCAAGAACTTTTCTCATGCCGTCGGCCCTTCCCGGGTCGAATGGCATTTTGGGCGGTGTCGGCACACCGGTATTATGAAAATCGCCGTTGGTAAAAAGAGGACCATTATGGCAATTTGTACATTTGGCCTTGCCGATGAACAGCCTGAGACCTGCCGCTTCGTCAGGTGTAAACGTCTTCGAAAGGACATCATCATCATTGTCAATAAGGGCCTTGGCATATTTATCAAAACGTGACGGCCCCGGGACGATAGTCCGGACATAAGCCTCAACGGCCTTGCCCATATTGGCATAAACATGATTGACAGCATCCCGTTGTGCCTGAGTCATCAAGGCCCATGTTTTAAGCACCGCGGCGTTTTCTGTGACAGGGCTGGCAACGGCATCTTTAATGTCCGGCATTTTGCCGAAAATTGCTTCATATTCTTTCCTGTAATACTTGCCAATCGTATAGGCACATGCTGTTCGTGTAAAGCCATGCTCCACGTTACTTTCGATCGGACCCAATGCCTGCGACCAAAGGCTGTCCTTCCGCCCGTCCCAGAAAAACCATGTGTTATATGCAACTCCGAAGAGAGGCATCGACCTCCTTGTTGTGGATCCCATGCCGTGAGCAAGCGGAAGATCATCGGTAAAACTCATATCGGGCCGGTGGCAGGTGGCGCACGATACTTTCAGGTTTCCGCTGAAACGGGAATCAAAAAAGAACCTTTTGCCCAGGGCCATCGCAGCAGGATCATCGGCGTGAGCATTGGAAGGATCTTTGGGAAGAGGAGGAAGCGACCCTATCCACAAAGACCGAATGGCCAAAATCTCCTTTTGGTCCCATGAATGAACTCCGCTTTCGATGGCGTATGAGACCGATGCAGGACAATACGACACA
>DATJOY010000182.1:0-7643 GCA_035506695.1 Dissulfurispiraceae bacterium | reverse complement strand
GTCAACATAATGGACCAGTATCATCCCTGCGGCGAGGCGAGAAAGAATCCTCCATTAGACCGAAGAATCACTCGCGAGGAATACGCAGAGGCTATGATAGACGCGCTCGAAGAAGGACTGACAAGGTTCGACGCTCAGTAGATTGATTCTTACTTTTTCCTTCCCGCCTCAAGGTTGTGGACGGTCTCGGCCCCTATCAGGAATATGCACGATGAATAGAACCCCCAGAGCAGAAAAATTATAAAGGCCGATAGCGGTCCGTAAATCGAGCCGAATTTTACAACCTTTACGACATAGAATGTAAAGATATGCTTTGCCGCTTCGAGGAAGACTGAGGCGATCAGACTTCCGGTGAAGGCATTCCGCCATCTTATTTTTCTCTTGGGCATGACAATATAGAGTGTTGCTATGGTAAAGAAAACGAGTATAAAGGGGACGATATACTTGATCATGAAAGCGGTGATTGTATGTATCTCGAGACCTGGCAATTCGTCCTTCAGCGTGTTGAGGACGAGTATCAGGGACGACGCCCCGAATGAGAGAAGCAGAAATAGTATAAGAAGTGTGATGATGAAAAGTGAGATGAAGAGATGGCTCACGAAAGACCTTTTGTCCTTGACCTTGAAGACGACGTTGATAGCGGATTCAAGCGACGAATAAAGCTGGTATGACAATACGCCATAAGCAAGGAAAGTGAAGGTCCCGACGCCCTTGTAGGAAAAGGCGTCTCTCAATTCTCTGGCGATGCTCTGTGCGGCCTTAGGGAAAAAGCTAACGAGCTTAGCTGCGATGAACCTGAAAAACTCGTCGTCATGACCGATCAGATAGGTGAAGATCGCGATCAGGAAGAGACAGAAGGGCAGCACAGCCATCATCGAGAAATATGATATGGAGCCGGCAAGCATCATTCCGCCGTCCCTGAAAAAATCGACGATGCTCTTGCCGAAAAGCCTTATAAACGCGCCGACTTTCATATCGGATTGTCAGATCGAATCAATAAATCTTTGCGCATTGTCCCGGAGTACGGCGTTTTCGATTTCCGCTCCGAGCTTCAGATCGCGGAAAAGTTTGAGGGTATTGCCCTGGTCTGTCCATGGCGAATCGGTGCCGAACAGCAGATACTCCTTGGGATGCTTCGTCATTATCTCCCGTATGGGTGCCCGATCAAGGTATTCCAGGGCGAAAGAGAGTTCCATGTAGACAGGCTTGCCTGCGAGTATGGCTTCAACCTCCTGCCACTGCTCCCACGCACCAAGATGTGTTGCGCAGAATTTCAGTTCGGGAAAGCGATTGACGATATCGGCTATCTTCGCGGGGTCGGCCTTGGGTACGCGCTTGAATGCAATGTCAAAGCCGGTGTGCATAACAACCATAAGGTTATATTTGCAAAGGGCTTCGTAGATCCGCAGCATCCTGTCCTCGTTTATATCGAACTCCTGGTAATAGGGATGGAGTTTTATTCCCTTGAATCCTTCGGCCCTTACAATCCTGACCTTATCGGCATAATCCGCATCTTCGGGATGTATCGACAACAGTGGGATAATGCGTGGCGATTGGATTGTTCTGGACCACTTGAGGATGGGCTCGAACTGCGAAGGCTTGGTAGCAATGGAACATACCAGGCTTTTTTCGATGCCGCTGCGGTCCATCGAGGCCATGAGCGAAGACAGCCGTCCGTCGAGAAAGGCCTTTGTGGATGCGCCGTGTTCGAGCGATGCCATGGCTTTGTCCGCCAGCGCATCCGGAAACGCATGGGTGTGAAAATCTATGGTCCCTTTCATGTAGCAATAATTATAACCGATATAAATGAAAAAGATGCACGGCAAAGGGTGAACCCCGACTTTCCCTTTACCTACATTGATTTAGTCAAATTCGGTAGATAATGGGAGAACGCTGAATATTCCAGAGCGATCAGAACTATGCAAAGAAGGAAGAATACAAAAAGTTTGAAGTTCGCCCAGGTATCTTCGAAAAGCTCTCCCCTGAGCCAGTCCAGCCAACGCGGTGTTATCCAAAAATACAGGCAATCCTTAAAGTCTTCCCAGTCCTCAAAGATTATTTTCCAGAGCCCCCAATAAACAGGAATGCTCAGGATTATGAGAAGCCCCAATACCCTCGGATTAATCATGGCACTTTCTCCGCAGTCGGTTATTCGAAATCTGCGTAGAGTTCGCCGAATTTTATTCCTGACACAACCTTCTGTTTGTATTTGTCCCTGAGCCTGTTTTTTGCCTCCTGGAGGTCCTGGGAGGCGAGGCCGTTATTGATTGCGAGGAAGGCCTCGATAAAGGCCGCCAACTCGTCTGTTGCCTTGAGGAGTTCGCCGTCACGGGGATTAAACTCGTCACGATTGTATTTGTCGCTGATCTCAGCGGAGGTCGCGGCAATCTGCCTGCCCCCGACTGTCACGATATTGCTGAACTCATCTTCAGTGAACATACGCATCTCGCCGTGCCAGGCCTGCGGAATCAGGCCGTAGACCTCCTTTTCCATCTGCTCCCTTTCGTGTTCCTTCAGCATCATATCAAGTCCTTCGATGGAGCGCTTCACCGGAGATATGATGTCGCGCGTCAGGACCTCCGGCAGGTCATGGAACAAGCCTGAAAAATAATTGTTGATTCGCCGCTTTCTGCAGGCATTTATCTCGCACGAAAAAAGATATGAAAAAACTGCAACGATAAGCATGTGGCCGAGCACAGAGGTTTTGGGCACGCGGTTAAGGTGACTCCACCGAAGCTGAAAGCGCAGTTCGCCGCAAAGATCGATGAAGTTCCTGAATTTCTGGTAGAGGGCCATCTGCTGTATGCCCTTGAGGTCGTAATATTTTTCCTGCTTTTCCTGGAGGCTTTTTTTGATCTCCGGAATTTCATATCCGTTCGGATTTGTCCGTTCGATGATATCGAATTCCCATTTTGTGGCGTAGAAATGCGCAGCCGCGAGTATGCGCTTGTTAATGGTCTCATCAGTTTCATCGAAATATTCCCTGAAGCGGGTGCAGAAGTCTTCTCCGAGCGGCGATATCAGCGGTTCGAGCTGCCCATAGACCCACTTGTTGAGCTGCACATATCTCTGGGGGTCCTCCTTGATTTTGTAAAAGATCTGGGGCTTCAGGTCGGTGACGATGAGTCGCTGCAGGAATTCAAACAGGCCCCCTTCGATCACTGCTATCCAGTCAAAGCCTTCCTCATTCTCCTCGAATTTGCCGATGAGATAGGCGATGAGCATCTTGTGCGCCTGCTTGTCCAGTTCGCGCAGTTCGACAGGGCGGATCTTGTCGTTCCAGCGCTGCATGTTTGCGGCGTCGAAGATCTTCAGTATAAGAGGTTTTCTCAGCATGGTCACACCTTATTTCCTTCCCCACTTTTCAATGAATTCAGTATAACTTATCTGGACGGAATCTTTGAAAGCTGTATTAAGATCATTTCCCTTCGAAAGGGAATTGAGCAGCTCTTTTATCCTGTAAGGCCGGTATCTGTCCATCAGATAGGATACTGCCGAGTGGCTTTCTGCATAGGCGATAAAAATTCCCCTGCCGTTGAGACCGGAAAAAGAATTTTCAAGGGTGCCGAGGGGAATAACCTGGCCTATCCTCTGCGAAGGACCTTTGGAGTAATATTCAGCCATGCCTTCATGCAACCATAAAGGGCATGATTTCGTGATGGAATGGATCAGTGCATGGACGTATTCATGGGACAGTACAGTCCTGAGGAGGGCATCCTGACCTTCTGCGCCCCTGACCGGCACCCTGATCTTTCCGTCCTTGCGGTCGAAAAGCCCGCCTGACCAGCCCGGCGCCTGGGTTATGTCATGGAAGTCGTGAGTTGTATAAAGGACAACGGTAATCGGTTCGGAAGGATAGTAGTCCAGGTCCCTTCCGGTCGTCGCATACGCTTCCTCGAGCATGCCGATCACCTTGCGGCTCATCGCGCCATGCTCGTATCCGTCGGACTGGACCCTGAAATGACCTGAGCTTTCATTCACGTAATTCCTGTGCGCCTGCTTTTCCTTTGTAAGCCTGCTGTAGAATGCCTCGAGCTCGGGGTCCTTCATAATGGCTCGGCCCCTTTCGGCATTGGACATGCTCTGGTCGAAGTTGTCGCGGTAGTAATAGGCAAAAGAGAGATATTTACGGGCCGTAAATTCGTCCTCGCCGCTTTCGAGCGCCTTTTCGAGATATGTGATTGCACCCGCATAATCAGCGAGCTTGAAATAAGACAGGCCGACACAGAGGGAAGCCTTCTTCTGCGTTTCGGCAAGTTGTTTGCACAGGACGAGTGCGGTTTTGTAATCTCCCGCGTCCAAGCTTGCTTTAGCGCGGCGCGCGAGGGAGGAATCATCCTCAACGGCTTTGGCTATTTCGTGAGGAGCGACAGCTGGTGCAGGTACAGGTTCAGGGCCACTTGAAGCCATCTCTGAAACGGGTGGTGTTTCCATGGGCCGAGTTTCAGTACTGACCGCGGCGGGTTCGTGCCTTTTCTCCACGATGAGGTAATGTCCTGCGAAAACGATCGCGGCGGCGAGCGTCCCGTAGAGCAGCACTCTCAAAAGGGCGGACAGTATAGTGGTCATAGGTGTTTAACATAGCTTACAATATTCAGAGCATACTTTCTATGAAAAAAAGCTCGCTCCGGCAAGGGGTATTTTTCACTAAAAGAGAATAGTCCGTGTGTAATTAATCGAACGTACATTTCGGGTACTGCGCTTGGTCCTTCTTGGAACGCTGCGAACCGGGCAACCCGGACTCTTTTAATAAAAATACCCCTTACCGGAGCGAAGCGGCTTTGGAGGTCCCACATGAGCGTAATCTATAGGAGCACGACTGAGTTTGACCGGGCCGGACTGCAGGAATTGTTCCTTTCGGTCAAATGGGATTCGGCAAGGTATCCGGACAGACTGCAGGCGGCGATAAAAAATTCAGATGCAGTCTATTCCGCGTGGGACGGCGATGTCTTAGTTGGCCTGATAAGCGCGCTCTCCGATGGCAACCTTAACGTGTATTTTCCCTATCTGCTCGTGAGGCCCGAGTATCAGGGCACCGGCATAGGCAAAAGGCTGGTTGCGCTGATGATCGAGCGGTACAAGGGATGCGCAAGGAAAAGCGTGATCGCTTTTGACGAACAGGTGCAATTCTATGAGAGATGCGGCTTCAGGACCGCGGCCGGTGCAAGCCCGATGTTCATCAGCAAGAAAAGTTGACCGGCAGTCCTGTCAAACACTTCAGGCCATGCTGTGAAAAAAATATGAACTATCAGGGATAGTGCGACATATCAGTGTTTAAGAAAATGGCCGTAATGCAACCTCTGATCGATGATGTGTGCCTTGATCCCTGTTATCTGCGTGTTTTCCCTGATCAGATACCGGTACATCCCTGCGCCGGCGATATCTCCTATTAGCAGCATCCCGACCAATTTCCTGCCGTCAGGACTGAATACGACTTTTCGATAGGTTGAGCGGAAAGAAGTAACATGGACTTCATAATCCGTGCCTTTGGTGTGAACAATGCCCATCGAGACAAAAGGCTCGTCAGCAACCTGGGTTGCGTTCATGATCCCGAACGTTCCGGAATAAGCGGTCTTTGCACCTGACATATTATAGCCCGCGCATCTGCCCATCTCGACTGCGTTTGTCCAGAGAGCGGTCATTATCCTGCCGCCGGTTACGGAATCGAAGGTGACAGCCACGTCACCCGCTGCAAAGATATCCGGATTGCTGCAGGCAGTATATTTATCAACAACTATACCCTTGTCTACCGACACACCGCTGCCGGAGAGGAACCCGATGTTCGGTTTCACTCCTTTTCCAATGCATACCATCTGGCAAGGCATTTCGGAACCGTTGTCAAGCGAAACCCCGGCAACTCCTCCTTTGCCGCTGATAATGCTTACGGCACTGCACCCCGTCATTATCGCAAGCCCTGCATTGTTCAGGGCGGTACGGATCAATCCCGCATCCTCCGGTTCCATAAGCTGCGAAAGGACTTCTGGAGAATAAACGACGAGGGTGACCTTTATGCCCAGCTCCAGAAGCGCAAAGGCGGCCTTGAGGTTGAGCAGGCCGCCCCCAAGCATTACGGCATGTGCAGTACTTTCAGCCCTTTTGGCCATGGCCCTCGCGTCGTTCAGTTTCCGGAGTGCAAAGACACCGTCCGCATTCAATCCCTCTATTCCATCCGGAATATTTGGTCGGCTGCCCGTTGCAAGAAGGAGTTTTGTATAGGACAGCCGGTCCTGTCCGTTTATGCTTACCATTTTGCTGCGGGCATCAATAGAGTCAACTCTGGCCCCGGTGCGAATAACGATGTCCGTGTTTGTATACGGCCCACTACCCGAAAGAGCAATGGCCTCCGCCTTCTTCTTGCCGCTGACAACATAAGGTATCATGGGCCTGAAATAAGGCATATCCGGTTCATCCGAGAGCACTGTAACGGCACCCTTAGGGTCTTTCTCCTTGATAGCCTGAGCTGCAGCCATACCGGCTGCACTGCCGCCGATTATCAGATAACCCGGCCTGTCGCTTTTCATTTCACTCCCCTTCGACGGCCAGCATTTTTGACGCGGCATCTTTTCTGACGTCTTTTGAGAATAATTCCACAGTCCTGTAAATCAGCGCTTTGGTCGGACAGGAGCTCACACACGCTGGAGTTTCCCTGTCCGGACAGCGGTCGCATCGGTACGACTTGTGGGTCTCCAGGTGGCGTCCTATAACTCCATACGGGCAGACCATAACGCAGGTCCAGCAACCGATGCACTTGTCGCTGTCCGTTATGACTTCAGAGTCTTCGTTCCGGCTTATCGCCCCGCTGATGCAGGCATGCATGCAGGGCGCGTCCTCACAATGTCGGCACAGGATCGGCACATTCGTGTCAGGCGAAACCCACTCTACATAAAGTCTGCGTCTGGGCGCCGGTGACTCCTGCAAGGCGCCATAAAGATTGCCGCTCCGTGAATGCGCTACCGCGCATGATATCTCGCAGGTCTTGCATGCTGTACATTTGCTTGTATTTACGAATATCTCTTTTGGCTCATGCATGGCATACTCCTTATTTTAAGTTGTATATTCATTCACCACACCTGAATTAAAGGCCCAGGCCCTTACGCCGCTCATCTATCGCGGCCAGAAGCTTATCTGCAGCCGACAGCGGATCGAGATCCACAATGAAATAACCTCCGGTGAGGCCCTTAACCTTGTCGGTAAGTATCTCGGTCACTGCAGGGCTGCCGAGAACGGGCAGCATGACTCCCACGTGTGTAGGCAGTCCTGCGGCAACTGCATATGTGCCGATGGATACTGCTTTTTCAGATACCGCCTCGGCAGCTGATGCTACAACCGGCAATTTATCAGTATCGACACCCAGGTAATTGGCGAGAGCAACGACAATCGCCACGGCGCGCGAATTGTCGACGCAAGAACCAAGATGCAGCACAGGAGGAAGCGGTCCTCCCAATCCGTTTGCCTGGCCTATGGCTGTAAGAACGGCCTTCAGTCCGTCCCCGCACATGCTTTCCACATTGGCAGGGTCCATGAAACCGTGTCTCATCAATGCACCCGCACCGCATCCCGTGGCAACTATGAGAACATTTTCCCTGAGAAGTTTCTCCGCCATTAACTTGAAGTTCTTGTCCTGGGGGACCTTGACGTTATTG
>DATJOY010000181.1:0-10938 GCA_035506695.1 Dissulfurispiraceae bacterium | reverse complement strand
GATTGTCGGCCGATGCATCAATAAAGCTTACGGCAAGAGGGGCAGGTCCCGACGTCGGAGTGCCGCTAAAGTTGGTCTTGGTATAATAGCAATCCCCGATCATGTACCAGATGTCTATTGTGCCGGTATTGCCGGCTGCATTGTCCGAAACATTCAGCGTCCAGGTCCCTGTCCAGTTTATACCGTTAAAGATGCTGAAAGGTTCATCAGGCTTGTAGCTGATATTGGAACCATTCGGCGGACACTGTATGCCGCTGGCCGCAGTATCGTCAAAAGTCACGTTGATATTGGCAGAGCCGCTGCATTCCCTGTTGTACATGATTGTGTTCTTGCCAGTGCCGTTATGCGTGACCCTCGCTTCTATATCACCGACATTGGGATGGGTGATCTTGAGATAAGACCTGAGAGCAGCAATATAATTACAACTATTTGTAGCTATACTGTTTATGGTCAAATCTACGCTTGTGCTTGATGCATCAGGTATTGCAAGGCCCAGATTTCCTCCGAAGTACATTGTTGTCGTGGTATAAAATATTGCGGTTACACTTTTTGCGGCTGACATTGTCACAGTGCATGTGCCGGTACCGGTGCACAAGCCTCCGCCCCATCCAATGAAGGACGATCCGCTGGATGCAGTTGCGGTAAGTGTTACAACTGTTCCAGCGCTGTATGCCGCCGTGCCGGTATTTCCGTTCCAGGTAAGAATCCCTCTATCCGCAGTAACCGTACCACTTCCGGTGGCAGGGATCGTGACAATCAGGACCGGTGCCGGCGGCCCCGGCAGATTGACCGTAAAGGATATGGTACTGCCGACAGCTCCGATATTGGATATGTCAAGACCTCCTGCCGTCCCGGTCGAGAGAAAGGAGGATGGGTTTGTGCTGTCATTGATTGCAGTGCGTCCGACACCGCTGCTGAAATTGGCCTGGGTAGGTACCCCATCGACGCTAATCGTTCCGTTTGGCCTGTAGATATAGACTTCATCAGGCGGTCCGTCGCTGTTTCCCTGTCCGTCCTCAAGGGTGTTTATCCTGTATACAAGAAGCCCCTCCGAAAGCTGCTCGAAGGTCCCGCTTTTCTTCCTGTATTCGAGTACAAAGTATTCTGTTGCCGAGTTGGGAGACGCTATCTTGTAGGCATTGTTAGTGGATGAAACAAGTGGATTTAAGGCGTAAGTTCCTTTCCCGGTTATTAGCGGTATTGTAGATATCCACTTCCCATAGCGGTGTTTCATATAAGCGCCCATGTGCTGCGGCGGATTTAAGTCATCGGCCATGATGTCCCAAGACCAAACGGGATTTAGACCGTCAGAACTGTAATGGTAAAGGTCAGGTGCTCCGAGTGAGTGAAACATTTCATGGCACAGAACACCTACGCCATCAGACTTAATGGCGGCCTGTAACTGAAAGTTATATGTATAGACCCGTTTGCCATTTATGTAAGCCTGCTGAGAATGCAACTCCCACATGTGCGGCCACAGCAGCGTAGACCATGCCGTAGTGGTGCCGCTTACAACAAAGACGACATTGTCGACATTGCCGTCGCCGTCGGCATCGACAATCAAGTCGGAAGGTATCGTGGGGCCGACAGCGGCCACCGCATTTTTAAGAAGAACATGCTCCCGGTAACAGCGGTCTGCTTCGTCCGAGCAGGACTCATCACCATTATCGGAAGTGTATCCGATAGTGTTTGAAGCGCTGTATGGCTGATAGTAGCCACGCGGATGCGAGTCCTGCCATGAGACGACATTGGTTCCAGGCAGAGGATAGAAAAATGTCATGATAGAAAGCTGATTGTATGAAGCCTCTTTGTAATAATTATAAAGGGAGTTTGCTCCCGCGTTGGAAGTGTTGAACATGCCGTCGTATGTTGAAATGGTATCGCCAAATTCGCCCTCGTCGCTGAAATGAATGAAGATGACGATGTTGTTCAGGATTCCGGTGTTGGGTGTGTTTAATATTTCGGAAGGATTGAGCGGCGAACCTCCCCGCATGCTCGATCTGATACTCTTCATCTTCTGATGCATCTTTTCTGTGGATAGTGAAGCATGCGGCTCAAGGTTGAGTGATTCAGGATTTGCCCGTCCGGCGATATGCGATGAGGGGACAAAATCATCGTTCACCTTGACAGCATAAACATAATATCCGGTAGCCGGATCCTGGATTATCTTGTAGCCTTTTTCGTCGTGATACCAGTTGAAAAACTCATCACCACTTGCAAAACAGCTGATAACAGAGCCGTCCGGCTGGGTCAAGGTCACGGGAAGGTTTCGCAAAGGGGCGGCCCATATGGCTGAATGACCGCATATCAACAAGAAAATCAGGACAAGGCAGTATCGTATGATCAGCCCGTTCATCGGCTTCTATTTTAGCAGAACTGAAAAACGATGCTCAATAAGCTCGACTGATGGGTAGTGGGTAATTTTCAGTAAAAGAGTCCGGGTTGCCCGGTTCGCAGCGTTTCAAGAAGAACCAACCGTAGTGCCCGAAATCTACGTTCAATTAATTACACAAGGACTATTCTCTTTTAGTGGAAATTACCCACTGCCGTCTTGCAGGTAGATGTTAAAATGCCGGTTATTGACTGTATGCAGACCTTGTGTGATAATTAGACTATGATAATATTCAAGAAGCGTCGTCTGCAAGATCATCGGGTGAGATAGATTTTATGACTGACGAAAAAAAGACAATCGTTTGTGTAGAAAGAGAACACGGAACTTACAAGACCCTTTCTCGCGAGTTGATATCAAAGTTCAGTGATAAAATTTCACTGGTCCATTTTGGCACCGCGAAAGATGCCCTTGCCTATCTTTCTTCAGGCAGTGCGGACCTCGTAATCTCAAGCCTTTTGCAGGCCCAGATAGACGGAATAGATCTTCTGAACGATATTAAAGAGCTTCATCCCAACCTGCCAGTTATCATTTACACCAACTTGGAGTACAAGGACGAGTTTTTCGCCTGGGGACACAAGCCGGATGCTTATGTCGTCAGGGGAAAGGACGGTTCGGATTTGCCCGCTACAGTTGAAAGACTTTTGGAATCTGCCCGGTAGACTTTCTTCAGGCAGCCCGGAGAAGGCTGTAAAGCATCTTGTCGATGCTGTCGAGGAGATGCTTGAACATGCCACCGTAGCTCTTCGAGTTTGCAAACAGTTCGCTGCGCAGTTGCATGATTGCAGGATCGTCGCTCTTTTCATATGTTATGTGATTGCCATCCTGCAGCGCTTTTCTTTCAAGCAGAAGAAGCTTTTCAGCCTTGTGTTTAAACGGCAATAAAATATTCAGGATTTCGTCTATCTGTTTTTGGAACGAAACGGTGTCTTCAGCAATACGATAAGAATGCTCGGCCACCGTCTTTATCATCCCATAGAGAGTGCAGTATTCGAGTCCTCTGATACCCCTTCTCCACTGAAGCAGCATCGAGTTGCGCCAAAACCAGAGGAAATTTCTGTCACCACAGGCAATCAAATCTTCAGCAGCGGCAAGCAGTCCGAAAATGCGGAAGTCCGGAGGCGCCGGATTCCGGCATCCTTCTTCTCTTTTTATTTCACAGCCCTTGGCTTCCGCACCTGCAAGATATTTCCATAAGCCCTTCAAAACAGCCATTCCATTTTCGTCGCCGGGGGTATCAAAGTGGATCAGCGAAAGAACAACTTTTCCCTTGCCAAAATTTCCTTCGACAACAGCGGGCTGACCATAAAGCCGGGCCGGGTCAAGGTTTATCCCGTACGTCCGCTCCAGCGATTCCCATCCTCCCGAAAGCTTATTCACATCACCGACATTCAGGTCCGAGCTGAAAGAATCGGGAAGCGCCTCCTCATAAGCAGCAAGGATATTTGCAGGGGGACCGACTATGGAAAATTGCGAAGGCCACCAGACATGAAATGTCCGGTCAGGCTTATTAAGAGATTCATCCCATATGGCGTGACTGATGAGGCTGAAACGAAGCCTTCCGCTGAAACTCGGCACCCTGTCTTTTGTAGGCACGCGCCTTATGTTCAATAATCCGATGCCATCAAGAGTAGCAAGACCTGCACCGCCGCAGAACCCGAGATAATTCCCGCCCGCTTCGACGAATCTCCGGATCGCTTCGATGCCACCGTTGCCGAGCGCCGCGATCTTGTTGGAAGCCCATCCGCCAGGTACAAAGAGCATGCGGTAATTGTGCAGGACGTTGTTTCTGATATCTTCCGAGCGGACAAGGTCGAAGGGAAGGCCCGCTGCTTTAAGCGCTCTGAAGGACATGATGCCCCACAGGAATGATTCATCCCAAAGCAAGGCGCAGTGCCTGTCAGCGGTCGAGCTTTTTTGCATATCCCCTCGGCGTGATCATCCTGTTATTCCAAACATAGGTCGCCGAGTTGCCGATTATGACGGTGGTCTGCATGTCTATTTTGCTGTCAGACACCTCTTCGAGGTTTGTGACAATGACTTCCTCGGACGGCCTCATGGCGGCCTTCACAATACCCACAGGAGTTGCAGGCATCCTGTATTGCCTTATGATCTCCAGGGCATGGGCAAAATGACCCGCTCTTCCCCTGCTCATCGGGTTATAGATGACTATTACAAAATCGGCCATGGCCGCGGCATTGAGACGCTTTTCTATGACGTCCCAGGGGGTCAGTCTGTCTGAAAGGCTTATGGAAACGAAGTCGTGCATGAGAGGCGCACCGAGCCTGGCTGCCGCTGCATTCAGGGCTGAAACGCCAGGAATGACTTCGATTGACAGCGGCATGGGCGTATCGCCATACGCCCCTACATCTTTCATTATCTCAAAGACCAGTCCGGCCATCGCATAGATGCCCGGATCTCCTCCGCTTATCACCGAAACCTTCCTGCCTGAAAGGGCCAGCTCTATGGCCTTGCGGCACCTGTCGATTTCCTGGGTCATCCCGGTCGAAAAAATCTCCTTGCCCGAAATCAGGTCAGGGATCAGTTCGAGATAAGTGTTGTATCCGACAATGATATCCGACATGGCTATAGCTCTTTTTGCTCGCGGGGTTATATGATTGTCGCCGCCGGGGCCGATTCCGACCACGAAAAGTTGTCCCTTGCAACCATCAGTTCTATTAACTTCCGCTTCGATGCTCGGCCCTTCCGAATCCGACAGTCTTGACTTCCTGAGCGCAACCGCTACAGTTACATTCCCCGATTTCTGTTTTGGTACGAGAGGTTTTATGGTGCCTGATGCCAACAGAGCAGACGGTTCCGAAACTGCATGGGCGCCTGTTGCTTTGAGGACCGCCTCGGACTTAACAACGCCGCCAACTTTGTTGAGTTCGTCCGCTGTGAATGACCTTACGCGAAAATCATATCTTGAGGCAAACTCAAGCAATCCCGGCTCGTGCGCTTTTTTGTCAATGGTGGCGATTGAATGGACCGACAGGAAGGAAAGATTATGCTGAAGCAACACCGACTTGACCGCACCTTCGATCTCCTGTGCGGAGGTGCCGCTGTTGCAGCCGATTCCGACGATTAGGTTTCGGGGTCTGAGGTAAAGCTGGTCTGCAACACACGAAGAGCACGTTTCGACTCTCTGTTTCTTTGTTATCAGCACATCGGCACGCCGGGGATCAGGTTCCCTTGTGAATGCCTCCGGCAGCTGGATATCGACCTCCGAATATACCAGCAAAGTCTCCTCATTGATCAGACGGGTCGCAACCTTGGAGAGTGAATCCCAGTTATCTACAACGAACCCGCAATCTCGCGCCCAGAGATCGAGTGAGGGAAGATTGTTGACATCCGAAGCTGTGGTGATAACGGCTTCGGACCCGAGGCGAGATGCAATTTCATTTGCAAGTCGGTTGGCGCCTCCGAGGTGGCCGCCTACGAGGCTGATTGCATGTTCTCCCTTTTCATCAAGCACTACGACGCCAGGGTCTGTCCGTTTGTCTCTGAGCAACGGCGCGATTGTTCTGACCACAATACCCGTCGCCATGATGAATACAAACTCCCTGCGTTCTCCCCACAAATTCCTGACTGACGACACATCGAATTTCACAACTTCCATTGAGGGGAAGTGTTCTGCGACCCTGTCGGCAAGGGAATGCCCCTTATCGGTTATATAGAAGACTGTTGATGAATGCACAGGAATATCTTTATTCATATATTCATTATCTCACCGGTGACGAAACAACGTTATCAGGCCGATCTCCTTTTTCCAGCATTCCTTCTGCGGTAATGATCAAATTCCCCCTGCCGATGTCTCTTGAACTCAGTTCTCTGACAAGATTGATAGCATTCTTGTCGGTGTCATGCACCGGAATTCCTCTTTCGATGAGCTTCAAGGGAATGATTTTTCCTCCTGCAAATTCTCCGTTGTCGCGGTTGATGTCCACCTTCAGTATCATACTGATGCCGTTTTCTTCCCTGATATTAAATTTTCCGAAGGTTAAAAAATTTCCAAGGCTGTAAACGATCAGTCGGTTTTTATAGAGTTCCATCGGCCGCAGGATATGCGGGCCGTGCCCAAGTACGAGGTCGGCCCCTGCGTCTACCATGGCCCTCGAAAACCCTATGCAATTTCCCCTGTTTTCTCCTGCGAAATATTCGACGGCATCAGGCGTCTTAAGTGCCGCCTTGCCCTCTGCGCCTCCGTGAAACGACACAACGACTATGTCCCCTGAGGCTTTGAGATCTGTCACAACCTGCCTTGCGGCCGCGATATCGGTTATCGAATACGGAGAGGGCGATGAAAAAGAGAAGCCGACAACGGAGACCTTTCTGCCTCTGATATCGAGGCGTGCGATCCTGCTGCCGGAGACAGCCTTGATCGAGAGCGCATCGAGTTCCGCGATTGTGCTCTTCATCCCACCGTCTCCGAAATCGAATGAATGATTGTTTGCAAGGTTGAGAACATTGAACCCTGCATCTTTCAGATATTTCGCATATCTGGTCGGAGTAGAAAAGGCGAAGCACATGGTCGAGTTCTTCCTGCACTTGCCGGTCTTCCCGTTGTCGATGAGAGGGCCTTCAAGGTTTCCGAACACGATGTCGCCGGGGACGAAGTAGTTTTCCACCGCATCGAATATGCCGGCGCCGTCATTAGGCGGGAGGGTCGGCTCAGGGTAGGTTGTACCCATCATAATGTCGCCCACTGCTGCTATGCTTATGACACTCTCAGTAGCAAGTGCCGCCGGGGTCAAGCAGAACAGCATCGAGAGGACATATAGTACAGCTATCAGTTGCCTATTCAGAGGCCCTCCTGTATTCATGCGTGAAATTTTTGTCGTAAAGCTTCGACGTCATTCCGAGCGATCCCTCGGACGCCCTCAGGGCTTCGCCGATATAGATCAGCGCTGTTTTTTTGATTCCTGCAGCCTTTACCTTTGCAACTATATCTGCGAGTGTGCCTCTCACGATATTCTGATCCGGCCATGTCGCTTTTTGAATCACTACGACCGGGGTGTCTTCCGGGTATCCTTGGAGCAATTCGTCTCTTAATTTTTCGAACATGCCGACACTCAGGAAAATCACCATGGTGGCCCTGTGTTTCGCCAGTTCTGAGATCCTTTCCATGTCAGGCACGGGGGTCTTTCCGGCCATGCGTGTGAAGATCACCGTCTGGCTTATTTCGGGGATAGTAAGCTCCTGGCCCAAAACCGCTGCACCGGCCAGTGCAGAAGAGACTCCCGGAATGACCTCGTAACAGATACCCAGTTTCACGAGCCTTTCTATCTGTTCTGATATCGCTCCGTATAGTGCCGGGTCGCCGGTGTGTAGCCTTGCAACATTTTTATTTTCGGCGACCGCCTTCTCCATTGTCCGGACCGTATCATCCAGTGTCATCGAGGCTGAATCGAAAATCTCCGCATCGAGCCCTTCCAGTAAAGCCTTATTTACAAGGCTTCCGGCATAGATCACAACTCTGGAACTTTCGAGTATCCTCCTGCCTTTGATCGTGATAAGGTCGGGATCGCCTGGACCAGCGCCGATGAAATAAACCTTAGCCATTTTTCGATTTCTCCTGCGCATAGGTCTGCACGAGCGCGACAGCCTTTTGAATTTCATCCGTCTGCGGCAACGTTGCCGCAATGCGGTTGATGTAATCCCTTTCGATCAACAGTCTGTAGGAGGTCGTAAAATTAAGGTCGTAAATCCATGAAAGCTGCAGCAGTTTGAAATCGTTCAATGTCTGAAGCTTCGCGAGAGAGACGATTTGACGCTCCATAAGCGGCTGAAGAATTTCCGCGGTATACGAAGGCGTGTCAAGCAGGCCGAGACTGATGGCTTCAGGTTTTTCCTCATCGGTGCTCTCATAATAGCCGATGAAGACCCTCCAGATATCGAGCTTGTCGGCGTCCCGTATCAGTTTCAAAAAAAGGATTTTATCGGGATCGGCCATGTCGGCTATTGAGAAGGAGTTGTGAAACTTCACGGCATCAATGACGATCTCGCGCTCGCTTGCGGGCAGGCGGTCGAGCACCTTTTGCTCGATCAGTGTATTCGCACCGAGAAGACCATGATTGACCGAGGCGCTATCTTTGAACGACCGGTATTTGGCATATTGAGGAAACCGGCCCACATCGTGAAATAGTGCAATGGCCTGGGCGAGCAGGACCTGGTTTGCTTCCAGTCCTTCGCCATTAGCGATTGCGAGAATATTTTCACAGACCAGCCCGGTATGCTCTTCCTTCAGGGTTATGTTTTTTTGTTCTTTCTTGTCTTTGAGGCAGAAGGTCATGCAGAACTCCGAAAACCAGTCTTTAAAAAACAGAAGATCGCTTTCGGTCATGACTTCGCAGTTCTCCTGATTATGATAACGGAAAAATAGTTGAGGTCATTTTGCCTGACATCTTTAAGGTCCCGGATTATCGCCTCTTCGCGCATGCCCGCTTTTGAAATATAGACAGCTTTGCTCACAAGGCCGGCAGTGGTCAGGTTTCTTACAACCTCGTCGAAGACCCTGTAAACCTTCATGAGTACAACCGTATCGAACCCGGACAGGATGTCTTTGAGGTCTCCCGCATAGGTTGCAGGCAGCACAGCGATCTTTTCGTCGGCAAGTCCGAGAGATATTCCCGCACGGGCCGCTGCCGCATTGATAGAGGATACGCCCGGAACTATTTCGATGCGCATCCCCGGCGCAAGAGATACCAGCCGGTCATGAAGGTAGAAAAAGGTGCTGTATATCGTGGGATCGCCGATAGTGATAAAGGCGACATCAATCCCCTGATTCAGCCTTTTCAGTATATTCAGTACAGTCTCGTTCCAGCGGCCTTCAAGCTCATCGTCCGCAGTCACGGATTTCCCGTGTCTCAGATCGGACGCACCCGTTTTTTTCATGGGGAAGAAGGCTTCAATAATATCCTTGCTCTTAAGATCAACAACGCCTTCGACTATTGACATGGCGAGACTGCTGCCTTCCTCACGCCCCCTGGGCACGCAGAGGCAAGGCACTGCATTCAGTATCCGGACTGCCTTGAGAGTAAGCAGTTCCGGATCGCCCGGTCCTACGCCTATAACATAGAGAGTTCCCTGCATGATATGACCTTGGAAGAAGCTGCGCTATCCTTTAATTTTATATCATTATATGATGGTGTACATGCGATTTTTTGTCAAGAAACGGGATGCCCATGAACAATCAATGTGAAACGCATCAACATTTGACCTAAGTCAAGGCATTAATAATGTTTTTTTTCATAAACTGTGATATGAACAAGCAGGGTTTATTTATAATATGCATGACGGGAGTGATGCTGATACATTCCAATATCTTTGCATGCAACGAATGCCACAGCACGAACCCTAAAATGGTAAAGATGCATCAGGAACTCGGGTATAAAGACTGTTTTGTATGCCATGGCATTGGACCAAAAAAATCTCCGGAAGAGCAAAAGATGCGCATGGCGAATGATCAGTTATGTGTCCGGTGCCACGGTAAATAATTATGGATTTTATAGCGGTTGAGGTAATTATAGGATATGGACCCTGTCGAGCTTTATAAAAAACTTCCGAGGACCAACTGCGGCGAATGCAGGCAGAAGTCATGCATGCCGTTTGCCTTTGCGCTCCTGAAGGGCGAGGCCGACATATCGGAATGCCCCGGATTGCCGGCAAAGGAAAGACAAGAAATGGCAGCCCTGATCAGAAAGACCGACTGGCGGGAGGACTTAATTCTCAATCTGAAGGAAGACATTAAAAAGATACGGCTTGATGAAGTGGCCCAAAAGATTGGGGCAGAGTATAGCGGCGGAACCCTGCATTTCAGCTGTTTTGGAAGGGATGTCACAATAGATGCAGATGGGGAGATACGGTCAAGCCGGGCACTTACGCCGTGGATGCGCATGTTGGTGCTCTTTTACATCAAAAATGGAGGCGGCGAATTTTCCGGTAAACTGGCCGGCAAGTGGGTCCTTCATAATGAACTCAGAGGCGGGCTGATGAAGTATAAGGCCTTCAGACGCGAGTGCGAAGAGCCGCTGGGGGAGTTGTTGGACCGCCATCTCCGGGAGGCCGGCGTATTCCTCGATGGTTATGGGGCTGCACATCCCGAGGAATTTGCTGCACCAAATACATGGCTAATTCATGTCTTTCCGCGTCTGCCCGTACTCATTCTTTACTGGCCAAAAGATGATGAATTCGATTCAAAGGTTACAATACGCTTCGACTCGACAGCCGACGGTTACTTCGATGTCGAGCAATTGATATTCCTTGCCGAAGAGCTGATAAAGGATATCGAAGCGGAATTGTAATCGGTCAGACATTTGTAAGGACATACACAGCACGATTAGGACACGTTTTGTCTTGTAATAGGCTCGGATAAGGCGACGCGGGGTAGCGTGATTCACCCTGCTAACCAACAGTGGCAAGATTTTAGTTCAGGCATGATTCCCGATACTAACCAGCACGCCTGATGAAAATCGTCAGAGCGGGTTCCATGTCGCTATACGTAACAAAATGAATTGATTCTTAGGGCCACTGAGGGTCATTATTAATCC
>DATJOY010000180.1:0-3840 GCA_035506695.1 Dissulfurispiraceae bacterium | reverse complement strand
TAGACCTTGGGGATATGAACACCGGGATAACCATCGAAATTCTTTCTGAGGCGCGCACAGTTCCTCGCCTCTTCAGTAAAGTCGAGTTCCTTTCTCACGGTTTTGGAGAATTCCTCGACTATGCCGGAAGGATTGAAAAACCTGCTTTCGGGCACGTTCTTTTCGAGGAGACGAGACAAGTAAGTCATGATGATGATGTCGGATTCAATGTCTTCGCTGATATGCGGCCTCTGGACCTTGACGACCACATCTTCACCGCTTCGCAGTCTGGCGCGATGGACCTGCGCTATGGAGGCGGCAGCCATAGGTGTTTCATCGAAACTGAGGAAGCAAGATTCGAGGGGCATGCCGAGTTCCTCTTCAATGATTTTCCTGACTTCCTGCACTGAAAACGGAGGGACCTCGTCCTGGAGTTTCTTGAATTCGTTGGCGAACCTGTCGGTAATAAGATCGGCCCGTGACGAAAGGATCTGTGCGAGTTTGATAAACGACGGACCCAGTTCGGCAAATGCCTTCCTCAGGCTTTCCGCAGCCGACAGTCCTTTGACCGAAGGCCACTTCCCGAAAGACCTGAGCCTTTTCTTGAAGGGAACATATGCGCCGAGATGTACCTGGTCGATTATCTGGCCAAAGCCGTATTTAAGGAAGACATTGATGATCTGCTGCAGCCTTCGTGCGGACCTATATTTTCTGGCAAGTCCGGGGATGTCCACTGGCGATGATTATATTTCTCTCACTGATTTTTGCATCCCTCAAGTGCCCTTATTCTTTCTTCGAGTTTATCAATTCTCTCATTGAGACATTCGATGTCCTGATTTGTCGGGATGTTCAGTTTTTCGAGGGTCTTGGGCAAAATTCCCGCAATCATGTCGCCGAGTTCGGATGTGGTCTTGTCGGCCTTGTCGGACCATTCCTTGACAAGCTTTGCGCCCTGAGATTCGCTCAATTCCCCTTTCTTTACCAGGTCATCGATAAATTCCCTTACCTTCTCCTGCACTCCGAAACCCGCAAGCATTACATTTCTCAACAGATCAAGTCCAGTCATTCGTGCCTCCCTCATCAAAAAAAAGCATATGCGGAAGGAATTTCCCCTGCCGCTACTTCTTTTTTACTAAAGAATATACAGATTCGAGGGCGCTGTCCAACTTATCGAGTTCCTTTGTCCCGCCCTGCGCCATGTCGGGCTTGCCTCCGCCCCTGCCGCCCGCAAGCGCCGCAACATTCTTCAGAATCTCGCCCGCGCTGAACTGCTTTGTAAGGTCCCTGGTCACCATGGCGACAATGGATGCCTGTCCGTCCTTGGCAGAGGCCACGACTAAAATCCCCGATCCGAGCCGGTCTCTGACATTGTCCGCAAGTACCCGGAGATCTTTCTGTTCAAGATTGTCGACGCGGCAGGAAAGGACCTTTACGCCATCGATTTCTTTGACGAGATCAATTAACGATGATGAACTGTGGGATGACAGTTTGCCTTTCAGTGCTTCGATCTCCCTGTCCTTGTCCTTGACTTCGGCCAGCACTCTTTCTATCCTTTCGACAGGCTGGTCGCTTTTAAGCAAATCGCCGATCTTCCTGAGGTCATCGCGCCTCTGCCTGAGGTATTCATATGCAGCCTTGCCGGTGAAGGCTTCGATCCTCCGGATGCCGGATGCGACGCTGCCTTCGGATACGATGGTGAACAGGCCTATTTCACCTGTGGTTGCACAATGCGTTCCGCCGCAAAGTTCCGCGCTGAATCCGGGCACCTTCACCACCCTCACCTTCTCGCCGTATTTTTCGCCGAAGAGCGCGATCACGCCTGATTTGAGCGCTGTCCGGATATCGGATTCCTCGGTGTTTACCTGCTTGTTTGCGAGCACCTCGGCGTTGACCATGTCTTCGAGCGTATCAAGCTCCGCCTTCTCGACCTGGTAGAAATGGGAGAAGTCGAAACGGAGCCGCTCCGCCGAGACATAGGAACCCGCCTGCTTGACATGCTCTCCGAGCACCGTCCTGAGCGCAGTATGCAGAATGTGAGTTGCAGTATGGTTCCTTGCAACGGCCATGCGCGAGTCCTTGTCCACCACGCACCTCACCTTATCCCACACCTTGAAGTTGCCGCTTCGGATGACGGCTATGTGAGAATGCAGGCCGGCCTCTTTCTTTGTATCTTTTATGTATGCCTCGGAAGTTCCGCTGTAAATTGTCCCGGTATCACCGACCTGTCCTCCGGACTCCCCGTAAAAAGGCGTGCTGTCGAGGAACAATTCCACTTCATCACCGGCAAAGACCTCGTCGACCACCTTGCCCTCTTTGATGATCGCACGAATAACGGATTCTGTTTCGAGGGTCTCGTAACCGGCAAATGCCGTCTCGCCTATTTCGGAGCGCAGCTCTTTATATATCGTCGCAATCGCCTCTTCTTCGCCGACCCAGGAGGCCCTGGCCCTTTCGCGCTGCAGTTGCATCTCGCGATTGAAGCCGTCTTCGTCGATATGAAGGTGATTGTCCATTGCGATATCTCGCGCCAGGTCGAGGGGAAAGCCGAAGGTGTCATAGAGCTTGAATAGCTCTTCTCCCGGAATCACTTTGCCGCCGGATTGCTTGAGTTTGGAAATAGCATCGTCCAGGAGCCTCATACCCTGATCGAGCGTCCTCGTAAAACGCTCCTCTTCAAAGAGTAGCACCTTCGACGACCTGTCCCGTTCCTGTACCAGCTCCGGATAGACGTCTCCCATAGCATCCGATACGGAGCCCATCAGCTTGAAAAGCACCGGCTGTTCGAAGCCGAGGAGCTTAGCGTGCCTCGCAGCCCTTCTGATGATTCGCCTCATGACATATCCCCTGCCTTCATTGGAGGGCATCAGCCCCTCGGCAAGAAGAAAGGAGACCGACCTGAGATGGTCGGCGATGACACGTATGGAAATATCGGATTCCGGGCTCTTGCTGTAGGCAACGCCGGACGTTGAACTTATTGCCTCGATTATGGGCGCAAAAAGGTCGGTATCGAAGTTGTTGTGTTTGCCCTGCAGCACTGCGGCAATGCGCTCCAGGCCCATGCCTGTATCAATGCTCGGTTTAGGCAGCGGCGTAAGGTTGCCTGACTCGTCCCGGTTGTATTGCATGAACACGAGGTTCCATAGTTCAAGATACCGGTCGCAGTCGCATCCCACTTTGCAATCCGGGCCTCCGCAGCCTACTTCCTCACCCTGATCGATTATGATCTCGGAACATGGTCCGCAGGGTCCGGTGTCGCCCATCTGCCAGAAGTTGTCCTTTGCGCCAAGGCGCACCACCCTTGCGGGTGGAATGCCGGTCAGTTCCGGCCAGAGTTTAAGGGCCTCGTCATCGTCTTCGTAAACGGTGGCCCACAGTTTATCTTTGGGAAGTTTGAACTTTTCGGTCAGCAGTTCCCATGCAAAAAGGATAGCGTCTTTCTTGAAATAATCGCCGAATGAAAAATTCCCGAGCATCTCGAAAAAGGTGTGGTGTCTGGCGGTATGGCCGACATTTTCGAGGTCGCTGTGCTTGCCGCCCGCCCTCATGCATTTCTGCGAGCTGGTGGCGCGGCTATACGCCCTCTTCTCTTCACCAAGAAAAACCGATTTGAACTGGACCATTCCTGCATTTGTAAAAAGCAGCGTCGGGTCGTTCCTCGGTATCAGGGACGAGCTTTTGATTATCTGGTGCCCTTTGGATTTAAAATAATCCAGATATATATTTCTGATCTCGGAACCTTTCATATCCCCTCTTTCTGATTCACCGGTCACGGCTCTGAAACTATGATGATTGCCAGTATTCCGTCAACGAAGGTGAGTTTTTTCTTGGTGATGCCCAGACGTGAAGAATAGAGCCACTGCT
>DATJOY010000179.1:0-10867 GCA_035506695.1 Dissulfurispiraceae bacterium | reverse complement strand
ACATCACATTTGTGGACACCGGTGCCGGACTTCAGGGGCACTTTCTATGGGCGTGGCTTCAAGATAAAGCATCTAACAATAAATGACGGCGGTGCTGATTATCAGGGCCTGTTCGGCAATCTGGATTCCGGGGCCGACGTGCATGATTTGGGACTCACTGATGTGAATATTATCGCAGGGCATTATGTCGGCGCGCTTGCAGGGCTTGTCGGAACAGCCACTATTACTAACTGCTATTCTACCGGCTATATTAACGGAAATAGTAATATGGGCGGACTCGTGGGAGGTGCTGATAATGCTGCATTAACCATATCATATTCGTGGTCATCCTGTTCCGTAACAGCCCGTACAGCAAGCGACAATGACCATGCCGGCGGATTCTTCGGTCCTTTATGGAATGGTACTGTAACCATAACGAATTGTTATTCCACCGGAGATGTGCTTGGATATGGGAATTCAGGGGCGTTTGCAGCCCTCAGTTATCATGGTGCTCTCACGATTTCCAATTGTTACAGCACCGGAAACGTAACAACTCATAATACATATTGGAACAATGTTGGCGGTATCGTAGGACTGGCGGGTCCCAGCGCCACGGTAACAGTTTCAAACAGCTATCATTCGGGACTCGTTTCGGGAGCGGATGATGTCGGTAAGACCGGCGGCATTATAGGCGGCCTTGACGGCGGCTCATCTGTAAGCGTGACAAACAGCTATTATAATTCCGCAAATGCATCTGGCCAGGGCGGCGGCACAGCAACCAGCACATCTGATATGAAAACGGCCTCCTTTGTGACAACCCTCAACGCCTCGCAGAGTCCTGCACCATGGCGGGCGGATACGCTTAATTCGAATAGCGGATATCCGGTCCTGAACGGCATGCCGGGTTTGATGTCATTCATCTCACAAACACAGATGCCCCTTGGCACATGGATAGTTTCCAATCCTGTGACGGTCGACTTTATTACGGATAGCCGGCCAATCAGCATAACAGGCGGGGAATTTTCCATCTCAACTGATAGTGGTTCCACGTGGGGAAGCTGGACCTCACCGACCGGTACAATCAGTGCGGGTAATGTAGTTATGGTACGCCAGACCTCATCATCAAACTATTCGACCATGACAACTGCGACGCTTGATATCGGCGGTTTTACTTCTGATTTCGATGTCACTACGGCAGCCTCCGGTGATCCAAACGCAAACGGACTTGTTTCATGGTGGAAAGCTGAGAATAATGGTTATGACGCCGTCAGCGGCAATCATGGGACCGCAATGAATGGCGCGACATACGCGGCGGGCAAAACAGGGCAGGCGTTCAGTTTTGACGGGGTAGATGATTATATAAACGTTCCTCACAACGATAATTTGGGCAATTCAGCTACTAATCAGACATTCTCATTCTGGCTGTATTTTAATTCAATCCCCAGTGATTATAGGAACATTGTTGAAAAAGGCGTAGGTGGATCGTATGCCGTCGCTTATAACATACGGACTCACAGCTCCACAGGTCTGGAACTCCAGTACTGCAACACACATCGATGTTACATAATGAATGAGACTTATTCTTCACTCGGGATATCAGAGGGGAATTGGTATCACATTGCCTATGTTATAGACGATACAAACCAAATGGCCTATATGTATTTCAATGGCATCCCAAAAGACAACACTTCAGGCTACTTCAATCCTAGTACGCCGGGAGACACAGCCCCACTGAAATTTGGGGGACATACATGGGATGGCTATTTCCCCGGTTTGCTGGATGAAATCAAATTCTTCAACCGCGCACTATCTGCTTCCGAAGTATCAAAGCTTGCCGGTGTCTATGTAGATGCCTTCAGCTTTACCCCACAGACTGCTGTGTCGGTAAGTACGCTGACTGAATCAAATGCCATTACGGTGAGCGGCAGCGGCAGCTCGTTCCCAATCTCCATATCGGGCGGTAAGTATGCGATATCGACCGACAGCGGATCGACATGGGGAGCATGGACGAATACGTCCGGCACTGTCAGCCTCGGCAACATGGTAAAGGTGCGCCTGAAGTCATCTGCCAGTGGAGGCACGAAATCTGATGCAACTCTTACAATAGGTGGTGTGAGCGCGGCTTTCAATGTGACTACGGCAGGTTCGGCCTTTTTCCTAAACAACGATTTCGAATCTGATCCAAGCGGAACAGTGCCTCCCGGCATAACGGGATGGTCATTCGACTTTTACACAGCAAACGATGGGGATACCATACATGGGACTGGCCCGAATGTGGTGCATCAGCTCAATATTACGACCGACCGGTCATATTCAGGCACTAAATCTGTTTATTCGTTCATCAGAAATGTAGGTGGCGGTGGAGGTGGAGATTACAATACCCGTCATGCGACCCATGATCTGAGGAGCACAAGTTTTTCAACAAGCTCGGACACATTATACCTGTGGCGCTCTGATGTATCTTATACGACATCGTCGCGATATTACTGGCGACTGGATGTGATACTTTCAGATGGAACAAATTTAAGCGATATAAGTCTTGCCTGCCAGGACTGGGGAAATAGCGAAGGCTGTGCTGGCAATACCTACGACAACCATGACATGACGGATATCGGTGCCGACGGGCAGACATGGTACAGACATCCGATAGTGATACCCGCAAACCTTGACAGGTCAAAGCTTGCGATAACGATCAGGCATCAGCAGGACAGCTGGGACGGCACAAGTGCTGAGAGCACGGTATATTATGATCTTGTTACAGACTACGGGCGTGATGTTATACCTGACACATTCACATTCACACCTCAGACAGGAGTTAACCGCAGCACAATAGTCGAGTCCAATTCAATAACGGTAAGTGGCATAACGAATCCTGCATCCATTTCGATAACCGGGTGCACGGGTACTTCATGCGAATATCAGATCGGCAGCAGTACTTGGACATCATCTCCCGGGACAGTAAATAACGGTGATCAGGTAAAAGTGCACCAGACCTCATCTTCCAGCTATTCCACCGTGACGACCTTGACACTGGACATAGGTGGTGTCACCGGGGATTTCAATGTAACGACGAAGCCGATACCTGTATATCAGCTGAGTGTGACAAAGGCGGGGAGCGGGGCAGTGACGGCTGTTCCGGATGGCGGCTCTGATGTATTGAGCTGGACCGGCAACACAGGAACAGCGAATTTCAATGAAGGAACAGAGGTGACACTCACGGCAACTCCGAATACCGGATACACCTTTTACGGGTGGAGCGGCAATCTTACGGGGAATGTAACACCGACAACAATAACGATGAATGCAGGGATGACAATAACAGCGACATTTGATGATTACACGGGGACATCGTGCAGCAATCCCCCGTTTAAGATAGGCGGAACCCCATACAACTATCCGACAATCAAGGACGCCTATAATGTATTGGGCAATACAGAGACACTTCAGATTAGATCGTTGAGTTTCAGCGAAGGACAGCTGAACCTTGACCAGGGCAAGTCTGTAACGATGTCTGGAGGATATGACTGCGACTTCATTACTAATACAGGCTCGTCTACAACGGTCCAAGGCAGCGTGACGATCAGCAACGGGTCAGTTACGGTGGAGAATTTGACGGTGAAGTAGGGAGGACGCAATACATATTGCAGTCGTGGATTGCAATCGTGGATTGTCCTGTTAAGTTCCTCGCTGCATAATTGCGGAATTTTTATTTGTTTCGGTTTTTTGGTTGCTGAAGCTGGTAATATTGGTTACGGATAAGCAGCCGGAACTCTTCGGACAGGGATGACCAGTCGAGCACATCGACCCGGTATGGTAAATCCGACTCGCTGAACGCATCACGCATCTCGGCCAGCAGGGCATAGTCGAGCGGCCCTTCTGAAAGGATCGCAATATCAAGGTCTGACCATGGAGAAGCAGTACCGGTTACGCGGGAGCCGAAGGCAAGCACCTCGGCATCGGGAACGTATCTTTCGAGGATCGCCCTGATACAGGTAAGGGCTTCAGGAGAGACATCAAGCATCAGCAAAGGTCCGCAGCGCTTCGAGAAGCGCCTGTGCCTGGGGAAGGAACCTTTGTGCCGCAGCAGAAACCCGCTCGGCAACCTCGCGCGCATAGGTATGCGATGTCTCGTTGCGCGCCTCATAATAACCGAACCATATCAAAGGATCGGCAAGCAGTCCGAGCCTAGCGGCTTCTCGAAAAAGATCTCGTTTTGTCCTGATATTCGACTCAGGGATTGCAGCATGCTTCAGTGCCCTTTGAATAAACTTCCAGGACAGGTCCATGGAATATTCAAACCTCTGAATAACAGCATCGCGGAGCTCTTCATCTTCCGGCGCAGCGGTCGCGCGGACGACTGCGCGTTCAAGGCTCAGCAGTGCTTTTTCAAATGGTGTGAAATCGAGTTTCATGCGGTAATTATACCTGATAATTGCGCCGCAATCAAAATCACTGCCCGGCTTCGAGCAGCCGGCCAAGGCCGTGACTCCGGTCACATCCAACTCACTATTGTCTGCAATAAACTGTAGATACCCATTGCGACAGGTGCTTGCGATAATGCCCGATAGACGGTATTTTAAGGAAAGGTCACATCTATGAAACAGTTTCCTGAACATACGATCCCGGCATTCATGATTGCCCTTATGCTTTTCCTTTTGCCGACATGCAGTTCATCAATTGCTGCCGACCTTTCTATTTATGACGACTCCCTTGCGTCTGGCTGGGCCGACTGGTCATGGGATGCGACCACGAATTTTTCGGAAACATCACAAATACACAGCGGAACGCATTCCCTTTCAGTCACCTTTACAGCTGCCTGGGCCGGCTTATATCTGCATGCAAACCCGGCGGTAGACCTCAGTAGTTATGACAAACTCAGCTTTTGGATTAATGGCGGCAGTGCCGGAAATCAGCATCTGAGAATAGTTGCCAATAAAGATGGAAGCAATGTATACAACGTTATCGCTCAAGCGGGCACCTGGATGCAGGTGACCATTTCGTTGTCAGATCTGGGCGGCCCAACTTCCCTGACCGACCTGTATTGGCAGGACACTACCGGCGGCTCTCAGCCGATCTTTTACCTTGACGACATAAAACTGCTTGCCATGACAGGACCGCCGCCCCCTCCACCACCACCCGGCACCGGACCTGACCTCAGCATTGACGCAAGCTCCCAAAGGCATCCGATAAGCGCATATATATACGGGATGAATTTCGCCGACGAAAATCTGGCAAAGGAACTTACTCTGCCCGTCAGACGCTGGGGAGGTAATTCGACAAGCCGCTACAACTGGCAGAATAATTTCACCAATACCGGCAGCGACTGGTATTATGAAAACGTCGTCAACGGAAACGCCGACGATTTCGTTTACCAGGACCGGAGCACCGGCACCAAGACCATTCTGACCATGCCGCTGATAGGCTGGATTTCAAAAAATAGTCCAACCAGCCACCCTTATGCCTGCGGCTTCAAGATCAGCAAATATGGTCCGCAGCAGGATGCCGACTGGAACTGGGACCCGGACTGCGGCAATGGCAACCATACCGACGGAACGCCGATCACAGGCAATGATCCGCTGGATACCAGCATTGCCATCACTTCCAGCTATGAAATCGATTGGATCAACCACCTGACCAGCACTTTTGGGACCGGAGACAACGGCGGAGTCATGTTCTATAACCTGGACAATGAACCGATGCTGTGGGACAGCACCCACCGGGATATTCATCCGGTTGCAACAACTTATGACGAGATGCGGGACCGCACCTGGGATTATGCGGCAGCGATCAAGTCTGCCGATCCTTCGGCAAAGACCCTGGGGCCTGTCCTCTGGGGGTGGTGCGCGTATTTCTATTCTGCAAAAGATGGTTGCAAGGCCGGGACGGATTATCAGACACACGGCAGCACGGCGTTCGTACCATGGTATCTTCAACAGATGAAGGCATATGAACTGCAGCATGGAACACGCATTCTCGATTATCTCGACCTTCATTACTATCCGCAGGCTGATGGTGTGGCACTTTCCCCGGCAGGCAGCTCATCCACACAGGCACTGAGGCTGCGCAGCACGCGATCGCTGTGGGACCCGAACTACCAGGACGAAAGCTGGATACCTGACAAGGTGAGATTGATCCCCCGCATGCTGGATTGGGTCAATGCAAATTATCCAGGCACTAAAACTGCAGTCACCGAATACAACTGGGGCGCGCTTGACCACATAAACGGTGCCCTGGCACAGGCCGATGTCCTGGGGATATTCGGAAGGGAAGGTCTGGACCTTGCGACCCTTTGGGGACCTCCGACCTCCGCGCAGCCAGGGGCTTTCGCTTTCCGTATCTACAGAAATTACGACGGGGCCGGGGGCCGTTTCGGTGACACCGGTGTGAAAGCCACAAGCGGCGATCAGGGTATGTTGTCGGTATATGCCGCCCAGCGCATTTCGGATAATCATATAACTGTAGTTGTGATAAACAAGACTTCCGGCGGACTGACAAGCAACGTCAGCCTGGCCGGATTCATAGCGCCCCAATCGGCCGCCGTTTATCAATACAGCAGTAACAATCTGAATGCCATTGTGCAGCTCACCGGCCAGCCGATAACCGGCAATACTTTCAGCAGAACTTTTCCTTCAAATTCCATCACACTTTTCGATATCTCCCCAGGGACCGCATGTGCAGGCGACCCCGTTAAGATTGCAGGCACAACTACTCATTACGCAGCAATTCAAAATGCTTTTGATTCGGCGTTGTCCGAGGATGATGTAATACAGGTCCAGGCTGTGGACCGTGCCGAGACCCTTAAATATGATCAAATTTATGACATAAAACTTCAGGGTGGGTATGATTGCGATTTCGCGACAGACAACGCCTTTACGACCGTCCACGGCAGTTTAACCATCAGCGATGGGGCGATTAACGTAGAAAATCTGCTGATTCAATAGACCATATCAGCCAGCCGCTGACATAACTGAGCGTCACACACATCATGTCTCAAGCTTTTTTCTCCAATTCTGCGGATTTGCCTTGCATTAGCAAATGCCGAAGGGGTAAGATTTTTTATCAGCTTCTTTTATCTCGCACAAGGTCGGGCTCAAGAAAACAAAGTACCGGCTTGGGGGGCAACTTGAGGTTATCGGTCAACAGGCTGATTTATGCAATATTCACCGGCTTCGTTTTGTTTGCTGCTTTTAGTTCCCCCGCGTTTGCTGTTGAGGCGCCCGGACCGCTTTTTGAGCAGGCATCGGGATTATCGGCCGGCCAGTATGACATGACTGTTCATGGACCTACGGGCAATGTAAGCTTTTTGCGCCTGAAGCAATCCGCAAGAAACGCGACGTCGGCAAATGCAGTTGGTGCATGGAACGCCGAAGGAGTCGCGCGGGCTTTCTTTTCCAGGTACGGAGAACTTTTCGGAGTACAGGACCATGCTTCAGAATTGCGTGTAAGTAAGTTGAAGGCGGGCGCAAACGGCAACCAGTTTGTGCGCTTCCGGCAGCACAGGAACGGCGTGCCGGTGTTCGGCGGCGACATGATCGTACAGGTGGACGGCAAGATGCAAGCCGTGGTTGCTTTGGGCAAGTGTTCGTCAAAGCGGCTAAATTCGACAATGCCGCGCTTGAGCGCTGCGCGTGCACAGGAGATAGCTTCGGGGTTTGCGGGCAAGGGTCAAAAAAATGCGCACCTTCGATTAAAGTCGAGCAATCCTGAGTTGTGGGTTTATAATCCCGCTCTCGTTTCCAACGGAATTAACAAGGAGTTTCTTGTCTGGCGCACCGAGATGACCTCACCGGATAAGGCGGACCTTCGTGAACTCGTGCTGAAAGACGCCATCGGCGGCCGCGTCCTGCTTCATTTCAATCAGATAAATGCTGCAAAGTTTCGCAAAGTTTATGACGACGGCAATACAAGCACGGACCTGCCGGGGACTCTGGTCAGGTCCGAGGGAGATCTTCCTGTATCGGGGAATGACGATGCCAATTACGCCTACGACTATACGGGCTTGACGTATGATTTCTATTACACGATGTTTGGCCGCGACAGCGTTGACGGAGCCGGCCTGAACCTTATCAGCACGGTCCGGTACGACAACAATTACCAAAATGCATACTGGGACGGCAGCCAGATGGTCTTTGGGACCGGCTTTGCAAGTGCTCTTGATGTCGTCGGGCATGAGCTCACGCATGGTGTTACCCAAAATGAATCGGGTCTTATCTATTTCATGCAACCGGGGGCAATTAACGAATCTCTTTCCGACATATTTGGTGAACTGATCCAGCAGACCTATCAGACCGTATCATCCGACAACCGCTGGCTCATCGGAGAAGATCTGCCAATCGGGGCCCTCAGGAGTATGAAAGACCCGACGGCTTTCAACGTCCTCCCGAGTTACACCTATCCGGACAGGATGACAAGCCCCTATTATCGCTGCCTTGACGATCTTTATTATTTTGATTCGTCAGATGCAGGAGGAGTGCATTTTAACAGCAGCGTCGGTAACAAGGCTGCCTACCTGATGGCGGACGGCGATACTTTTAACGGCAAGACCGTCACAGGCCTCGGTATCACGAAGACCGCCTATATTTATTATGAGGCGCAGACAAACCTTTTGACGGAATCGAGCGATTACGCTGTGCTTTATAATGCCCTTCAGACTGCCTGTTCCAACCTTATAGGCACATATGGCATCACAGCTGAAGATTGTGTGCAGGTCAGGAACGTGGTCGATGCGGTCGAGATGGACCAGACACCCGTAACGTGTCCTACGGTCAAAGCCCCTGTATGCTCCTCGGGCGTGCCCATATTTGTTTTCAATGATGGCTTTGAAAAAGGTCCCGGCAACTGGACTACCGGCGCACTGACGGGCTCCAATGCCTGGACGCTGGCCGATTCGTCCTCAGCCTGGTGGATGGATTATCCTTCAAGTGGGGCAAAGAATGCTTATGGGGATGATTCCTATGCATCGAATGATTCATATCTGGCCATGGCATCAAGCGTGTCGATACCTGCCAATGCGTGGTTGCATTTCAACCATGCCTATGATTTTGAGTCTGACTCGGGCGGTTATTATGACGGCGGCGTCTTGGAATACAGCACCAATAACGGAGCTTCTTGGATTGACGCGGCGGCACTTTTTGACAGCAACGGCTATACAGGCGCTATTAGCAGCGACTGGGGGAATACACTGGCCGGCAGAATGGCTTTTGCGGGCAGCAGGAATCAGTATAGCTCGAGCCGCGTGAATCTTGCTTCTTTGTCGGGGTGGAACGTCCGTTTCCGTTTCAGGCTCGGCACGGACAGCAGCGGATATTCCTGGGGATGGTGGATCGACGATGTCACGATTTATACCTGCAATTCATGCGCGGGGCAGCCGGTCAACATCGAAAGCACATATCTTTATTATCCGACGATCCAGGCAGGATACAACGCCGCTGCGAAACATCAATCAGTCCTTATGCAAGCCGCCGACTTTACCGAGGAACTTGCCTTGACCAACACTTCAGATATCAAACTTGAAGGCGGGTATTCGTGCGACTTCTCTACAAATGCCGGATTTACAACGGTCCACGGAACGATAACTATCAGCGGCGGAGCAGTTACTATCGGTAATTTGATAATCGGGTAAAGGATTCACCCGGTACAGAAGGCCGTTTGCAATAATTCACCTTAACGCTGCAAAAATATATCAGAATAGGAACGAGAGGGATGAATCAAAGGCTTTCAAGCGATACCTTTGAAGATTTTCATACCCATAAATTCATCACAAACAGGAAGCCACTCGCAGCCTGCTCTTGCAATTCTCGATGAATACGGTTTCAGCATCGCATTTGCAAGACTTTGGGGCATTCCTCTCGTTCCGACATTGCAACAGTAAGGTTCAGTATCTTAATTCAGCACGACCTTATCAATTACGACACTGCCGTTGCTGATTGTCAATTTGCCGTTTATAGTTGTTGTCCCGTTTTGCGTCGCGTATCCGGCGGCATATCCGCCCTTCAACGTAATGCTTTTATTAGAGTTAAACGCCAGATCACCGGCGAACGAAGTGGCACGCATTTCAATTGTGTCACCTGTAATGCTGTCAGTATAGGCAGGCGATACTAAAGTATACGAGCCCACTATTGTGCTGCCGGCCACGAGAATGACCGGCTTGAGATTGATCAGCTGATTGACCGCAGCTGATGCACTGATGAGCCCCGACCCCACGGAATTGATGTCGCCATTGATGACGGTCTGACTGGTGGACTGTAAAACGTACTTGGTCACCATTCTTGTAAGCGGTATTGATAACTGATTCGCTTCCTGCTTCAGGAGAGCAGTAACTGCGGCGGCGTGCGGCGCAGCCGCAGAGGTCCCGTAGAAGCGATAACAGCCAGCAGAATAGCCGCTGAAAAAGGTGGTGCAACCGCCATCAGTTGCCGCAAAATCAGGCTGTTGCAATGTCGTTGCTGTTATGGCTGATGCAGGAGTGGTACCGACTACCGGCCCGAAATAGTGGGTGGCAGGCCCGCGCGACGAGTAGTATTCAGGCGTGGTGGAATCGCTGTATGGAACAGCTGCCACACTGAACCCGTCGGATGTCGCCGAGTGACCTTCAACTGTTGGACCGACTATGTCGCCTCCATTTGAAGTATTATATTGCACGCCGGATATGCAAGAGTTTCCGTTCTGCATGAAAACGTATTTAAGACGAGGGGTCCCGGTGCCTGACCAGCGGGCAATGACTATTTGATAAGTGGCCGTTGAGCTGCCGTTAGTGTAAGAAAAAAATTCAAACGGTTCCTCCGAAGAAATATTGTCGTAATCACTATGAGCCGCTATATTGCCGTTTGAGTCGAGAAGAAAAATGTCAAGGTCGGTCAAGACACCATACCAGGGCTCATTCCACTGG
>DATJOY010000178.1:0-12056 GCA_035506695.1 Dissulfurispiraceae bacterium | reverse complement strand
TATACATTGTGAGGAAGTAAATATTCCGTTAATTTTGAGGCCATCGGCAGCAGTCCGTCTTCTTTGCCCCGCCGCAGACACAGGATGGTTCTACGCCATAGATAATGCTGTTGACGATAGCTGAAGCACAACTCACACCCTTGTCAACACACAATGCTCCGAATGAACAATTGTTGGCGCAGACCGGTCCGAAATGCATCTTAAAGCCGGTCTCCTTCAAGACCCTGAAGCCGCTGACCCCGACCGCACCGAGTTGAGGGACGATGAGCCGCTTGTGTTGTACTATCCTGGAGAGTGACGCCGCACTAATCCGCCTTGCAAGCTCATCAGTGCCGAATGTACCCTTGCCGGCCGCGCACCACACGTTTATACCCTTGTTATCGAGGACCTATATCCACAGGCCGAGCCCCTTTAGTTCGCCCCTGACTTTGTCAAAGCTGTATTTGTAATTTGCCGTGACGATAACGTCGGAATCCGGGCCGGGGTTCCCTATATAGTACAGGCCGGGAATAACCTTATAATTGTCCCTGAAGGAACTTGTGCGGCACTTCAGATGCTCCCACTTGTCGACAAGGGTAATTATCGGCAGAAACTATCGGAACACAGAAGCAGCATGATTCTACAAAACCCTTTATCCAGGGTTCATTCCGATCAGCCCCGCCAGGGCAGCCGGACTTAGTATTTCAGGGGGCGCCGGACCCGACAGGCGCAGGGGCGATATCCAAATCCCTGGTTGATATAAGTTTTAGTTCTGCCATGACAAACAATCATCCTCAATAAATCTCTATTGACATTTTCGCAGGGTTTGATAAATCGCATCAACTGGAACGCTTGCTATCGGGGAATAAGATGGCACGGCAAGGCGACATCGGCAGACCGATGCCGCCCAATTCTGTCGATTTAAAGATGTCTTGGAACCAGACCTTTGACCTCTTCGGTAACACACACAAATTTCTCAGGTTTTCTTCCGAAACAGAAACCGAGACTCTCAAAGAGAGATATCTCCCTTACGTCTACACCTCTTCTTTTGATAAGGTCGGATGTGTCCTCGAAATAAACCTTCTGCCCTTCAACATTAACAACTGTGTTACCAGTCTTCCCTTCCATCAGAAGGCATACGGCAGCGGCACCCGTTTTATAGCCGAAATTAACATCATAGGCAGACGAATCTCCGCACCGAACAAGGTGCCCCGGCACAACTTCTCTCACTTCAGGCATCTCATATACGCCGGGGGCATACATGCCTGCTTCTTTCATGAATTCGACAACCTCGGGATCGCGTTTCAGCCTCTTTTCAAGTTGCTGTCTTACAAACTTGCCGGCACCGGCCAGCTTCTTATGGCCGAAGGCATCGACACCGGCAGATTCGTCGTACAGCATTTCGCCTCCGATATTAGTGATCCCCTCGGCTACGACTATAATATAAGTGCCGGCTTTCACATCGCTTCTTTTTACCCTGCCCATGTACGTCGCCTTCATGTGCGCATAGACGACATCGAAATCCACAGGAATTTCTGGAATCAGTATGCAGTCCGCTTCAGCACCTATCCCTCCCCGAAAGGCGGTATGTCCCGAGTACCGGCCGAAAACCTCGACGACAACCACCCGGTTATGGCTCAGGCCGGTAGTTTTAAGGTCCCTTGTGAAAATAGAAATGCGGTTTATGGCGGAGTCACCCCCGACGCTGTAAGATTGAAGATCAAGGTCCATGGTCTTGGGCACATGAACGCACGGAATGCCCTGGGCCGAGAGATCGACTACTACGCTCCCGGTATCGTCACCGCCGCTGATGACAAGGGCGTCGATATTGAATTTCTTTAAACCATCCTTGATCCGATCGTACTTTTTGGGGTCTTTGATCTTGCTGATCTTTACGCGCGAATGTCCGGCCTCTGATCCGGCTAATGACGCCTCGATCTTGCTCACTCTTTCTGCGTTCAGGAAAACAACCTTGTCGAGATTGATCAGGTTATACAACCCTGCGTAACCGTTTGGTATCACAACAGTTTCGATGCCGAGAGCAAAGGCCTCTCTCGATACACCCTTGATAACTGCGTTAAGCCCACCGCAATCTCCCCCGCTGGTGATGATTCCTATTCTTTTGATGGATGCCATAAACCCTCCTTCAACAAAGAATTCAGATGCCGGAACCCGGAATACGGAATTTCCATGCAGCTCTTCTGACCATTATATGCTATTAATGATATTCCTGAATCGACTTAATCTTCAACTCGCCCCTGAGCCGCGATTCAATGGCCATGACAACAGCCTTGGCGCTCGATATGGTTGTTGTATACGGGATCCTGTACTGCAGGGCACTCCTCCTGATAGAAAAGGAATCCTTCTGAGCCTGGGCCCCGGTCACTGTGTTGATAATAAAATTTATCTCCTTATTCTTGATAAGGTCGACGACGTGCGGCCTTCCCTCCATGACCTTGTTTATGACATCCACCTCTATCCCACGTTCATGAAGATACCCGGCCGTTCCCTTTGTAGCGACTAGTTTAAACCCGAGTTCACGAAGTTTTCTCGCTATACCGACTGTATTGTCCTTGTCCTTGTCCTTTACGCTCAGGAATATCTTTCCGGCCTTGGGTATCTTGTTGTTGGCCGCAGCCTGCGCCTTCCAATACGCAAGACCGAACTCATCGTCAATTCCCATGACCTCTCCCGTTGATTTCATCTCGGGTCCAAGGAGTGTGTCAACTCCGGGGAAGCGATCAAACGGGAAGACCGCCTCCTTGACCGCCACATGAGATATGCTCCTTTCAGTTGTCAAACCGAGTTCCTTCAGGGTCATGCCGGCCATTACTTTGGCAGCGATTCTTGCAAGCGAAACGCCTGTCGCCTTGCTCACATAGGGGATTGTCCGTGATGCGCGCGGATTTACCTCGAGAATGTATATCTCATTGTCCTTTACGGCAAACTGGACATTCATCAAACCCTTGACTTCAAGTTCACGTGCCAGGGCCTTCGCCTGGTTCTTGATCCCTTCAACTATGCCGGAAGGCAGCGAATACGGAGGAATCGAACAGGCCGAGTCGCCCGAGTGGATTCCGGCCTCCTCTATATGCTCCATAACTCCTCCGATAATTACTTCAACGCCGTCGGAGATAGCGTCCACGTCGATCTCGATGGCATCCTCAAGATATTTATCGACAAGGATCGGATGTTCGGGCGAAGCCTTTACAGCCCTTTCCATATACCCGACAAGAGATGTTTCGTCATACACTATTTCCATGGCCCTGCCGCCCAGAACATATGACGGCCGCACCATCACCGGATATCCGATGCGTGCGGCAACCGATACTGCTTCTTCAATCGACATCGCTGTGCCGCTTTCGGGTTGCATAAGATTCAGCTTGTGAAGTACTTCCTTGAATCTCTTTCTGTCTTCCGCCCTGTCAATAGAATCCGGAGAAGTGCCGAGTATTGTTACTCCCTCTTTTTCGAGCGGCACCGCCAGCTTGAGCGGCGTCTGCCCGCCGAATTGAACGATAACGCCTTCAGGCTTTTCGAGGTCGATTATATTCAACACATCCTCTATGGTGAGCGGCTCGAAATAGAGCCTGTCGGAAGTGTCGTAGTCGGTGCTGACCGTTTCGGGGTTGCAGTTGATCATGATGGTCTCGTAGCCTATCTCTTTGAGCCCGAACACGGCCTGCACGCAGCAGTAGTCGAATTCTATGCCCTGCCCTATCCTGTTGGGACCGGAACCTAGAATAATGATCTTCTTCCGCCCGGTCGGATTGGCATCACATTCAAATTGCAGGGACGTTTCTTGTGGGAGAGTATCGCGATACGCCCCTACATCCAATTTGTAAAACGGTCTTTCATAAGTAGAATACAGATACGGAGTGAAGGCAGCGAATTCAGCCGCACACGTATCGACAAGCTTGTATACCGGTTTAATTCCTTCTTCTTTCCTCAGGTTCCTGATATCCGTCTCGCTTTTCCCCGAAAGCTCGGCAATCCTTTTATCGGAGAAACCATATTCTTTCGCCCGCCTTAAGCTTTCCGCGTCAATATTTCCATGCGCCGATTTCTTAAATGCTTCCTCCATTTCGATAATCTGCCGGATGTTGTGAAGGAACCACGGGTCGATCCATGTCAGGTCGTAAATCTCATTAATGCTCATGCCTTGCCGCAACGCATGGGCCAGATACCACACCCTCTCGGCATTAGGCGTCTTCAATTTCGCCTTGATCTCGCTCAAGGGCACGACATTGCGAAGGTCGTCAAATCCCGCGGAACCTATCTCAAGGCTTCTCAATGCTTTTTGCAAAGACTCCTTGAAAGTACGCCCGATGGACATTACTTCACCTACAGACTTCATTTGTATCGTCAGGGTCGGGTCAGCTTCGGGGAATTTCTCGAACGTAAAGCGCGGTATTTTGGTTACTACATAATCTATAGTCGGCTCGAATGATGCAGGAGTTTCCCTTGTGATGTCGTTTCTTATTTCATCGAGGGTATATCCCACAGCCAGTTTGGCCGCTATCTTCGCGATAGGGAAACCGGTCGCCTTGCTTGCAAGTGCTGAGCTTCTCGAAACCCTCGGGTTCATTTCGATGACCGCCATCCGTCCGTTTTTCGGATTAAGAGAAAACTGGATGTTCGAACCGCCGGTATCGACCCCGATCTCACGTATGACGGCAATCGCGGCATCACGCATGCGCTGGTATTCTTTGTCTGTAAGAGTTTGCGCCGGAGCAACAGTAATGGAATCGCCGGTGTGCACGCCCATTGCGTCGAAGTTTTCGATGGAGCAGATAATAACGACATTATCCATCGCGTCTCTCATTACTTCGAGTTCGTATTCCTTCCAGCCGAGGACCGACTCTTCGATCAGCACCTGATGCACCGGGCTTAATTTCAGTGCCCTTTCGAGAAGTGACCTGTATTCCTCGATATTGTAAGCAGTGCCGCCGCCCGTCCCTCCGAGTGTAAACGCAGGCCTCAGTATCACAGGGAATCCGATTTCGCCGATGACTTCAAGGCCCTCCTCTATAGTAGTAACGGGCGCGCTGCGGGGTACGTCAAGCCCGATGTTCTTCATGGCTTCCTTAAAGAGTTCCCTGTCTTCAGCCTTCTTTATTGCAGGCAGTTTGGCACCGATCAGCTCGACCCCGTATTTGTCGATGATTCCCGATTCCGCAAGCTCTACAGCAAGGTTCAAAGCAGTCTGCCCGCCCATGGTCGGTAATATCGCATCGGGCCTTTCTTTCCTGATGATCAGCTCAAGTATCTCCGCAGAAAGCGGCTCTATGTAAGTCGCATCAGCCATATCCGGATCAGTCATTATTGTCGCGGGATTGGAATTGACGAGGACGACACTGAACCCTTCTTCACGCAGGGCCTTGCAGGCCTGGGCGCCGGAGTAATCGAATTCACAGGCCTGGCCTATAACGATTGGGCCCGACCCTATCAGAAGTATCTTCTTGATGTCCGTTCTTTTCGGCATATTTCTCCAGAATAATTAATTCAACAGTACTGTCAGGCGTATGAGCAATTAAGTGTGCTGAAACCAGAGCAGCCAGCTAATCATACGCCCGACCAAAAAACGCACAAGCCATTTATTAGTACTGCCGCACAAAGCCGTCAGCGCACTTAATTGCTCATACGCCTGACAGTATTCCGAATCTATCTTTTTTGCATTCTCTTTTTCTTGATAGTGGCATATTTTTTATCAGGCGCGGCGAGCCGTTGTAAATCCACGACGGCACAAAAAGTCGGTGCGCATTATCTGATCTATAGCTTGACCAGACAAACCAATTCTGGTTTCGGCGCGCCTGATAAAAAATATGCCACTATCAAACAGATCCATACTATATATCTCTTTTACCTTCTATCATCTGTCTGAACCTCTTGAAGAGGTGCGCGGAATCATTCGGGCCCGGTCCTGCCTCAGGATGGTGCTGGACCGAAAAAAGAGGGTATTCCACATGCTGCATGCCTTCTTCGGTGCCATCGTAGAGATTCTTGTGAGTGAGTCGCACCTGCCCGCGAAGACTGTTGACGTCCACGCAATAGTTGTGGTTCTGTGAAGTTATCTCAACTCGCCCCGTCGTAAGGTCTTTTACGGGATGATTTCCGCCGTGATGGCCGAATTTGAGCTTGTAAGTTTTGCCGCCCATGGCAAGGCCGAGGATCTGGTGTCCGAGACAGATTCCAAACACAGGCTTTTTGCCGATAAGCTTTTTTGCGTTTTCAATCGCATATGTCACCGTTTCAGGATCTCCGGGGCCATTGCTCAAAATTACGCCGTCCGGATTTTCCTCAAGAACCTCTTCAGCACGGGTCTGGGCAGGCACTACGGAAACTATGAAGCCCGCTTCGACAAGGTTACGCAATATGTTGAACTTCACCCCGAAATCGTAAACAACCACCTTGTATCGCGGTATGTCCCGTTCCACGACACACCATTGCCAGCAACCCTCAGACCAGACATAAGCGTCTCTGGATGTAACTTCTTTTACGAGATCGAAGGCCGAAATGCCGGCATGAGTCCTGACCTTGGCGAGCAGCGACAGGGGATCTGCATCCAGCGATGATATTATCCCCATCTGTGCTCCCTGATCGCGCAGGTGGCGTGTGAGCGCTCTCGTATCGATCCCTTCAATCCCGACAATATGATTGTTGTTAAGATAATCTCCCAGTGAAGATGATGAACGCCAGTTGCTCGCGAAAGCCATGTATTCCTTGACTATGAATCCCTCTGCTTTCGGTCCGCCGAGGGATTCAATATCTTCTTCGTTGACACCGTAATTGCCCATCTGGGTGTACGTCATGGTCACGATCTGTCCCTTGTAGGAGGGGTCGGTGAGTATCTCCTGGTACCCCGTCATCGACGTATTGAATACAACCTCTCCGATTGTCTCGCCAGGAGCTCCGAAGCTGTTCCCCTCGAAGACCGTGCCGTCTGAAAGTACCAGCAATGCCTTATTCATCATTTATTTGCCGGCCTTCCCGGAAAAGTCATAGACCCTGCCTTTCGATATCACCACCACAGGTTGCCCCTTCAGCGTCCAGCCTGCAAATGGCGTATTTTTCCCCTTTGATTCGAATTCGTCCGGCCTGACAATAAATTCCCTTTCGGTGTCCATTACGAGCACATCAGCTACCGCCTTGATATTTAGCGTCCCCCTGTCGATCCCCAATATCTTCGAAGGGTTGATCGTCATTTTTTCGAGCATCTGATCGATGGTGAGCACCCCTTCCCCGACAAGCCTGAGGCTTAAGGCGAGAGCCGTTTCCAGTCCGGATATGCCGGACGGTGCCCTGTCGAATTCGAGCATCTTTTCGTCAATATGGTGCGGGGCGTGGTCCGTTGCGATTACATCAATAGTTCCGTCCTTTAGACCTTCCTTTATCGCCAGCACATCGTCATCCGTCCGCAGGGGCGGGTTCACCTTTGCGTTGGTATTGAATCCCTCAACAGCACGCTCCGTGATGGAAAAATAGTGGGGGCAAGTCTCCGCGGTGACCTTGATCCCTTCGATCTTTGCCCGTCTGACGAGTTCTACCGATCCGCGCGTCGATACATGCGCTATATGTATCCTGCCGCCGGTCAGTCGGGCAAGCATGATATCTCGCGCAACCATCACCTCTTCGGCTTCAGCCGGAATACCCTTCAAACCGAAATAGGTCGAAAGCGAGCCTTCGTTCATGACCCCGTCGTCACTCAGTCCAAGGTCTTCACAATGAGCGATGAGCGGGAACGAAAAGGCCTTAGAGTATTCGAGCGCCCGCCTCATGACAAGACTGTTCATGACGGGCCTGCCGTCGTCAGAAAAAGCGACGCAGCCTATTTCATTCATGAGCCCCATCTCGGCGAGTTCCTGACCTTGCTGTCCCTTGGTGATTGCTCCTATCGGGAACACCGAACAATGTCCTTCCGCCATCGCCTTCTTGATAACGAAGGCTGCCACAGTCGGGTTGTCGTTTACAGGATTGGTGTTCGGCATCGGGCATAGGGATGTAAATCCGCCCCTGATCCCGGCCATAGTTCCGGTCTTTATCGTTTCCTTGAATTCGAACCCCGGTTCCCGCAGGTGTGTATGCATATCAACAAGTCCGGGGACAACAAGCATGCCATGAGCATCGACAATTTCATTGGTATCGGCCGCAGCCGCCAATTTTCTCGAATTGCCGGATTTTCCCACAACGACTTCGGCTATCCTGCCGTTTTCTATGACGAGGTCCCCGACCCCGTCTATTCCGCGTGAAGGATCGATTATGCGCCCGTTTTTTATGTGAATTCTCTTCTCCATTGATTATGCCGTGTTCCTTCTATCCCTGAAGCATATATATGACTGCCATTCTGACGGCGATACCGTTTGTCACCTGATCCAGTATGACAGAGCGTGGGCTGTCGGCCACATCAGATGCGATCTCGATGCCCCTGTTCATCGGACCTGGATGCATAACAAGCGCTTCCTTGTCTGCAAGGCCGAATCTTTCGGAGCTCAATCCCCAATACTTGAAAAATTCCTTGGTTGATGGGAAGAAACTCTTGCCCATCCTTTCGAGCTGGATGCGAAGCATCATGACAACGTCAGCACCGCGAATACCCTCGTCCATATTGTAGAAAACCTTCACTCCGGCCGGCGGGTCGCGCGGGATCAATGTCGGAGGCCCGACAAGCCTAACAGAGGCGCCGAGTTTCGTGAGGCAATAGACATTCGACCTTGCAACCCTGCTGTGCATGATATCACCGACTATCGCCACTTCAAGCCCGGCAATGCCCCCCTTTTTCTCCTTCATGGTGACAGCGTCAAGAAGAGCCTGTGTCGGATGCTCGTTAATGCCGTCCCCGGCATTAACGACGGAAGCTTTCGTGATGCGCGATATAAAATGCGGCACCCCTGAGGAAGGATGACGGATGACGAGATAGTCGATGCCGTACGACTCTATAGTCCTTACCGTATCCAGGAGGCTCTCGCCCTTGACAACGCTGCTGCTGCTCACCGAAAAATTTATCACGTCGGTGCTCAGTCTCTTTTCAGCAAGTTCGAACGATGTCTTGGTCCTGGTTGAGGGCTCGAAAAAGAGGTTCACCACGGTCTTTCCCCTGAGGGCCGGTACCTTCTTGATGTCCCTTCGGAGAACATCTTTAAAAGAAAGTGCGGTATCGATGATCGCTTCCGTCTCTTCCTTCGAGATGTCCTTCATGCTCACGAGGTCTTTCGGCATGTCTCCCTATTCTCCGCTGACCAGGATCACTTTTTCTTCGACAGCTTCTTCTTCCAGCTGGACTTCAATGTTTTCACTGCGCGCCGTGGGAATGTTCTTTCCGACATAATCGGCCCTGATCGGCAGTTCCTTGTGGCCACGGTCAATCAGTACTGCAAGTTGTATCTGCGCCGGTCTCCCGAAATCCATCAATGCATCCAGGGCTGCACGTATGGACCGCCCGGTGAAAAGCACGTCGTCGACCAAAATTATTATCTTCTCCGAAATATCGAAGGGGATGTCCGTCTTTCTGACGACCGGATGTTTCTTCCTGAGACTCAGATCATCCCTGTAAAGCGAGATGTCCAGAGACCCTACGGGGACCGTGCCACCTTCGATTGCGGATATTTTAGCGGAAAGCCTGCGCGCAAGATATACGCCGCCACGCTGGATGCCGACGAGACAAATACGCTCAGGCCCCTTGTTTTTTTCGATTATCTCGTGCGCGATCCGCGATACTATGCGGTCTATATCCTGCCTGTTCAGAAGTTCCTTTGTCATAATCACATAAAAAAAGCCTTCTCCTCGTTACCGGGGAAGGCTTTTATGAACATTTTTGGTCACATGCTCTCCTTGCCTTTCTAACCTCACTGGGTTATCATTAAAGGCAATATTTTATACCACAATATTCCCTATAATGTCAAAAAAAATAAACTCCTGATGCGACTGTTGAACAAAACATGGACTGATTCTTCATTAGTTGAAAATATGCATCGCTGAAGACATAAAATTCACATTTGCCCAAATAGCAATCGTTATACCCAGTAGAGAGTCTTGTCCTTGCCGAGTTTCTTGGCCTTATATAGAGCTTTGTCTGCACAAAGGATTATTTCTTCCTTGGACTTGCCGCATTCCGGAAAGGTAGCTACACCACCCGAAATTGTCAGCTCTTTTTTAAAATATTTCTTCCAGGCAGTTTTGACATTTCTCTTTACGTTTTCTCTAATTCTCTCGGATACCCGGAAAGCCTCTAATTTAGAAGTTTGAGGCATAATTATAGCGAACTCTTCGCCACCGAATCTGGCAAGAATATCATGAGATCTTATAGCTGAAGTCATAATATATGAAACCTCTTTCAAAATGCTGTCGCCGGCAAGATGTCCCTCTGTGTCATTGAACAGCTTGAAGTCATCTATGTCCATAATAGCAAATGAAAGAATGAGATTATATCTCCTTGCCCTTAGAAATTCCTCATCAAGTCTTATGTCGAAATATCTTCTATTAAAAAGTCCGGTGAGAGAATCAGTCATCGACAACTTCTTCATACTTTCGAGCTCATCGTAGCATACTCCAAGTTTCAGCAAAGCTGAAGCCTGCAATATGAAAGGGGAAAGCACCGCGATGTCATTTAAATTAAATGACGTTCCCAATCTCTTATCGCTAAGGTTTAAAACGCCCAGAATATCGTTAGCAACCTTCAAAGGCAAACTGAGTGATGACGAAGTCTTGTAATGAGACCGCGGGGTGATTCTATATTTCTTCAAATCAGTGTCGTTTTTTATAAGCACATGTTCGCCCTGCTGATATACCCTTCCAGAAATACCCTCCCCCTGACGCACCTTCACATTTTCCATCAAAGACTTGCTGATTCCACTTGCAGCCCTTACTTCGAGCATCCCATTATTGTCCAACATCATGAGTGAGCATTTTTTTGCGTCTGCAATAGATGATGCTTCGTTTACTATACCTTCATAAAGAAGTTGGCGTTGTCGATAAAGTGAATGTAGTGAGGATGACTGGACCGAGAGTACGTTTAACCTCCCTGTCGTCTCTTCCAACTCTTCTTTCTGTCTCCTCAATGAGCAGAGATAAGCGACAAGCTTGCAAAAATTTGTTATTGATTCGCAGCTTTCATCATCAACAAAAGAATTGAACGCAAGTAGAAGACCTGAGGATCCTGTTTCGGAAGTAAAAGGAAACATGGTCGCCATACTAATCTCTTCCGGGAAGCCGGCATGCAGAAGTTCATGACTATTCAGTGTAAATACCGATGTTTCGATAGGTTCGACTGTTCCTATGAATCTATTGTCGCTCTCAATCCCCATGTTTTGAATTAGCTGTTTATTTCTGCCTTCTACGACTTCTGTCACATACTTACCATCCTTCTTAAGCATAATTGCTGCAGTATCTATTTCAAATAGAAAAATGACAGCATCCACTACGATCTGGTAAATATTACGCAAAGAATAATCGCTGTTTAAATCTGACATAATGCTTATAACAGTCTTTGTTTGTTGACAATATTTATTTAGTCTATTATTTTGGCATTCGGTTGTTACAAGGCCTTGCAAAACAGTCCTGATATTTGTTAAAAGCCTCATAATTTCCTCTGACGAGTACACTCTAATATGCTTGAGCCAGTCTTCTTCGGTTATGCTTGTAACTCCAAGAGCCCGGCTATGATTGCTAACATAGAACCGTTTAAAATCAGCTTCAGATTTAAAAAAGGTATCAGCCACAACTATCATTGTCAGCCCTTCATTATTAAGAGGGATGAACGCATGATATTGCCCGGCGAATCCTTGCACAATAAACGGTTCCTGTCTGAAGATGGCCAGATTGAGGTATCTGTCTATAAATTCTCTGTAGAGTTCTTCGACTTTACCGTTTGCAATAATGATATTGAAAAACTTGTCATCATTCGACGAAGACATCAGCAAACTCTTGTGATCATTATACAAGCTCAACCGCATGCCTATAAGGTTAGACATCGAGTCGAGCACTTTATGAAATAAACTATCGATCATATATCCTCAAGGTTTTGCATCCAAACAAGAGCCGCTCACTTTCAAAAACGGCACGCATACGCTATTGCACCAAAA
>DATJOY010000177.1:0-2547 GCA_035506695.1 Dissulfurispiraceae bacterium | reverse complement strand
TAATTTATCCGTATCGGTGGTTAATTCAGTGCGTGAGAGGCAAATACTTCAAGCCATGCTGCCAATACGATGGTTGAACAGCCCGTTTCACATTCTTTCATAATCTCTTCATCGCCGGTTCATAATCGTTTGGTAGAGTTGAAGCAGACAGTCAAGAGGTTTTACCTCAAGGAATCTTACCCAAAAAGGAGTTTTTATAACGATGCTGATCAGTACAATCCTAACAGGCACCCTCGCATGCGCACTTGCCGCAGCACCGGTATTTGCCGCCAATAACGATCCCGTGATCGACCGGAGAGAAATCAACCAGCAGAACAGGATAGAACAGGGTGTCAAGAGCGGTGAGTTGACGCGGAATGAAGCGGGCAAACTGGAAGCCCAGCAGACAAGTATCCCGCAGAGGGAAGAGCGAATGGCAGCGAGAAACAGCGGCAACCTGACGCCCGCAGACAAGGCAAAGCTGACAAGACAACAGAACAGGGCAAGCAAAAATATATACAGGAAAAAACACAACGACAAGACCGCCGCTGTGGGTAAATAGCTCTGCTAATGCATTAAATATCCTGAATTCGGATGAAAGGAATGCGCGGTTCGACAGCTGTTCGGCAAAGACCTGATGTATTCCTTCCGTCCGATTTAATCACTATCATGGGTTGCACGACAGATTCGAGAGTTACCAATGAATAAATGCGCTATCTGCAAAAAAAATAACTGGTATGACAGCACCAAGAGATGCACATACTGCGGCGGCACAGCCTTCATAGGATGGCGGAAATGCCCGCACTGCAGCAGTGGCCGCGTCCCGGTCAGCAAGCCCTGTCCGATATGCAATCCGAAAGGTGATCTCAAGAACAGGCAGATTATAATTCGCTGAGCAGGTCGGATGAAAATTGAACGCTGACCACTGTCTCATATTTGTTCCCCTTTGGGCTGCAGATTGTTGCGAAGTCAAATTAAGGCACTTGCTGCCTCGCAGCAACACTGATAATCTTTATAAAAGTGTCGTGCAGTTCGCTGCAAACAGGAGGGAATGAGTATGAAAATGATTATTTTGGGAATGATAGGCCTGTCGATCTCGGTCTTCACGGTCGCAACAGTGGCGGCGGCCGCCGGTCTTGAGAGGGCTACCTTCGCAGGGGGCTGCTTTTGGTGCATGGAGCATCCTTTCGACCAGCTTCCGGGAGTCGTGTCGGTGACGCCAGGTTACACCGGCGGGCAGAAGAAAGACCCAACATACGATGAGGTTTCTGCCGGGTGGACCGGACATGCAGAGTCAGTGCAGATCTTATTCGATCCGAAATTAATCGGCTACAGCAACCTTCTGGAGGTCTTTTGGCACAACATAGATCCGACAACCAGGGACAGACAGTTCTGCGATGTCGGGCATCAATATCGCAGCGCCATTTTTTATCACAGCGAGGAACAAAAAAAACTGGCAATAGAGTCAAAGGAACAACTGGAGAAGAACAAACCCTTCAAGGACCCGATTGTGACCGAGATAGTGCCTGCGACAACGTTTTATCCTGCTGAGGATTATCACCAGCACTATTACAAGAAGAACCCGATACGCTACAAATTTTACCGCACAACCTGTGGTCGTGACAAGCGGCTAAAAGAGCTGTGGGGCAGCGCTGCCGGCCATTGATATCAATACATCCCTCCCGTCCCGATTTCTAACAATTAATTCAAGCTCTCGCCTTTTTGCCGAGGGCTCCCGCCAGTCTCTGCAGGGCCGGGGAAATTCCTTTCGGATCGAGATGCACCTCCAGGATGCAAAAGCCTTCCGTGTATGAGAGAGCTTCCTTCATTGCATTTTCAAAGTCCTCTTCTGTATGGATATCGAATCCCTTTCCTGCGTTCAGTAGTTGGGGCAGGCGGCTGTATTGCCATGAATAGAGATCATTGAATGCCCCGTCGATCATGGGGCGTTCAGTCCCGTATCCGTAATTATTGAGGACGATGACTATCGGATTGAGCCCATACCGCACTGACGTAGACAGCTCCATCCCGGTCATCTGGAACGCGCCATCACCGACTATGACAACCGGTCTTACGCCGGGAAGTGCCATCTGCACGCCGACACTTGCGGGCACTGCGAAGCCCATCGAGGCATAATATGCCGACGCCATGTACTCCGCGGCCTTCGGAAGCGTCAGGTCTGCAGATGCGAATAATGCGTCGCCGGTATCCGCGATGACAGGGTTGTCGCCGCCAAGCACAGCCTCCAGCAGTTGCAATAGGCGATCGACGGCGATTCCGGCGCCAGGTTGGACAATAAAATTTCCTGTTTGAGCCGGACGGGGGATATCGGCAATGTCTTTTCTTCTTATGTCTGCCTTCATCAGTGCATGCATGAAGCTGCCGAGATAAACCGAATTATATGTATGGTGGCGGATCGAAGTCTTTTCACTTGTCGAAAAGATAGAGACACCCTGGTCAAGATGAGCCGTGAAGACCCCAAGATTTATGTCGGTCATGAACATGCCAAGAAATATCACACAGTCGCTTGTTTCGACATATTGCCGGACATTTTCGTGACTCATGCCG
>DATJOY010000176.1:0-3152 GCA_035506695.1 Dissulfurispiraceae bacterium | reverse complement strand
TGAACGATTCGGCATATGCGGTGGGAGTTTTGGGATCAATGGTTACTTTGTAGGTATAGAGGACATCCCTGGAGGTGAATTCCCGGCCGTCGTGCCATTTCACCCCCTTGCGCAGGTGAAATGTTATGGTGAGGCCGTCAGGCGAAATGTCCCATGACTCGGCCAGGACGCCGACGATTTTCAGGTCCTTGTCGTATTTGACAAGCCCGTTGTAGACAAGATCGGCGATATCAAATGATGCGCTGTCGGATGCGAGAACCGGGAGCAGCGTGGATGGCTCGCCGATGCTGCCGCTGACTAAGGAGTCACCATACGCGGGTTTGCCGTCTCTGACGGGAACGGGCCTGGACGGCTCTCTTTCAGCGCACGAGAAAAGCGCGAGGCATAACACTACCAGGAGGCAGCCGGACCACCTGCCGCTCATTTCTCGCCCATCTCCGCCTTCAGTTTTTTCAGTCTGTCGATTATTTCCTTATTTTCCGGGTCGTTTTCCTGGGCACTTTTCAAAAGCGAAAGCGCGCGCCGGTATTCATGCTTTGCGTAATAGGCCTCGGCAAGATGCAGGATAATAGTTGAATCGTCATTGACAAGCTTGTGGGCCTCCTCCAGATATTTGACAGCCTCGTCATACCGCTTCATCTTGTAATAAGCCCAGCCCAGGCTGTCGGTTATAAATCCATCATCGGGCCGCAGAGACACGGCCTTTTTCAAATATTCGAGTGCTTCATCCAGATTTATGCCCATTTCCGCATATGTATAACCGAGGTAATTGAGCGCCTGGGGATCATCAGGAGTAAGTTTGATTACCTTTTTCAGCCTTTCGATGCTTGCGTTTTTCTGGCCGAGTTTGTCGTACAGAATGCCAATCCTGAACTGGAGAGCCGGGTCATCGGGGAAGCTCGGCTCGATATCCGTCAGCACTTTCAGGCCGTCGTTAAGGCGATCCAGCGATTCGTAAAGTCCGGCCAGGTAAAAGTAAAGCTCGATCCGTTTCGGCTGCTCGGCGATGGCGTCCTTCAGAAGCTTTATACCCTTCTCGGGATCGCCCTTTTCCTTGTGTATGTATGCGATCTGGCCTAATGCGTCATAATATATCGATGATGATTTCGGGATCTTGCCGAACTCTTCCAGGGCGCGATCATATTCTTCCTTCTCCTCGTAGACCGACCCCAGGTAGTAGCGGACATTCTGGGCTTCGGGCTCCTGCTTCAAAATGGCGGAAAACTCGGCGATAGCCTCGTCGTACCGTCGCAGTTCCATGTAAATCAGTCCGATTTTCCTGTGAATTTCCAGGCCGTCCTGTCCCGATTCGGCAACCTGCTTCAGCAGGGCAAGGGCATCCTCGAGCTTTTGCTGCTGGATGTAAATCTGCACCAGGTGCTGCATTACGGCATAATTGGAGGGATTGTTTTCAAGAACCTCACGGTACAGTTCTATTGCTTCATCATAGCGGTTCTGCGCTTCCAGGGAAAGGCCCAGATCAATCATGGCCTGTTCGAAATCCGGCTTAAGCTCCAGCGCTTTTCTGAAATATCCCGCCGCGTCGTTGTAAAGCTTCATCTGATCGTATATCTTGCCAAGATAATAATAGGCGATTGCCGAATCGGGGGAAACTTTCAGGAGTTCCTTGAGAGTATTTACGGCCCCTTCATATTCAAAAGTCTTCACATAAGAAACGGCAAGATTGATATACGCGTCTTCCTTTTCGGGATCAAGGGCTTTGGCCTTTTTGAAGTGGGCAATTGCTTCCTTGTCGTTTCCGAGCGTGGCAAGTATCGCGCCCGCAAGCATATGCGCTGGGCGATACCCGGGATCATAGGAGAGGGCCTTCTCGCATTCCGCGAGAGCCTCCTTGGGCTTGTTCATTTTTACGTAAACGTCGGCCACTTTCTTATGCAGAAAGGCCGATTCCGGGTCTTCTCTTATGGCATCCTGCAGGAGCGTCAATGCGCCTTCCAGGTCGCCTTCAATGCTGAGCAGCCGGGCGCGCGAATAGATGTAAAGTGTGCGCGACGTAGCCTTTGTTCCGGTCATTTTCGCGGAAACGCCGGGGTTTACCGGTGAGTGCGTAGCGGCGCCGGCGCAAGCTACACCGCAAATCAGGAAAATTATCAGTGCTGCAACGTTTTTTATGTACATGAAAATTTCCGGCAAAAAAACCAGACAACTTCTCCAGTGCCCCCCATTATTTGAAGAACACCGTCACATGTGTCTGGTTCTATCATTTTACTGCGGTTTAAAACTTTCTCAATGTTCAGCCGAAACCTTGCTGCGCTTGACCGCATCCCAGCGTTACGCGCCCCAAAGCACCTGTCAAACTCCTGACCCGGGACGATTATTCTCCCTCAAAAGGTCGATCCGGTCATCCGTTATCCATCTAAAGTATTAATTGGAATAATTTAATTGCAATCAGGAAGGCCGCATTGTCCTCAACGTATTTTTAAAAGCTACCACAAATCAATTAGACCGTCAAACGATAATCTTTTTATGCAAATTCACTTCTGTATTCTTGCGACTGAAACATTGTGTGATAATGTTTTTCAAAAGAAATTCGTATATTAAAGGTATGCAATGGAACAGGGAATAATTAGCCAGCTTCTGAACCCATCGGTATACCCAGATGCCACGCAAAGCGTCAATCTGATACAGACCCACATTTCATTCCTGCTACTGACCGATGATTATGTATACAAAATTAAAAAACCGGTTGATTTCGGCTTTCTTAACTTCACCACTCTCGACCGGCGACGCTTTTATTGCGAGGAGGAAGTGCGGCTCAACCGGCGGCTTTGTCCTGATGTTTACCTGGGAGTGGTCCAGATCAGGGATTCCGCCAACGGCGCCACTTTCCTCGGCAACGGAGAAATAATCGAATATGCCGTCAAGATGCGCAGATTGCCCGAAGACCGGATGCTTGAAAAACTTCTGAAGGAAGACAAGGTAGAAGATAGTGATATCCGGAGAATAGCGGCGGTTATAGCGGAATTTCACAAAAACGCCGAAAGAAGCGCTGAAATTGACCGTTTTGGCGACATCTCGGTTATCAGCCGCAACTGGGCGGAGAATTTCAGGCAGGTATCGGATTTTATGTGTGTCACGATTAACCGTCGGGACTTCGACATAATCGAAAACTGGGTCCTGTCGTTTATTTC
>DATJOY010000175.1:0-11663 GCA_035506695.1 Dissulfurispiraceae bacterium | reverse complement strand
GCTTTCTACAAGCCACGATTCTGCCTCACATAAGAAATTGCGGGCCCATGAATAACGCTCGACAAGACGTCTGCCCATGTTTAGTTGCTGAGACCCTTGACCGGGGAATAAGAACCCAACACGATTGCGCAATACCGAATTCCCAATCCAGATGTCTTTCTGGGGATTTGATAGAATTCCCCCTTCGGGAATCGGTCCCGCACTCAGCATCTGATCGGTATGATCCAAGCACTTAATTAAATTTTCCGGAGTCCCTGCAACCAGCGATAGGCGAAGCGGCTTTAGGTGGGACATGTCCTTTGCAAGATGCCTGGAAAGGTCTGTCATTTCTGCAGTACTAATGCCGGCTACAACCAGCTTGAGATGCGTTAAGCGTTCAATCATTTCCTGCCTGGAGGCGGCAGACAGCACAAAAAGTTCGGTGTCCTGAGAGGAAACGAGAAGTTCCCTTTCTCCGATTTCAGGCGCGATATGTTTTGCCGGTTCCCCGCCAGATTCGATCGTCACATGAACATTTATCCCGCCGAATCCCATGCCCGATACCCCGGCCCGGATGATATCACTCTTGTCACGTACCTCTCCCTGTGTAATGGCATAGATTTGCCGGGCCTTCTCCTGAAACACCGGATTGGGTTCCTGAAATCCTGCGGTGGGAGGAATCACTCGTCTGTTGACGGCCATCACTGTTTTTATGAATCCACCGATTCCTGAAGCTGCTTTTGTATGGCCGATGAGAGATTTGAGGGATGTTATGCCGCAGGACCTGAGAGAACTTGTGCCTTCATAGTCCATTGCTGCTGCGATGCCTTCAAGTTCTGCCTTATCTCCGACTACCGTGCCAGTGCCGTGGCCCTCAATAAAATCGGTCTCTGACAGATCGTAACCGGCCTTGCCGTAAGCACGTCTTATTGCAAGCGCCTGTGTCTGGGCTTTTGGCGCTGTCATTCCACCCTTACCGTCCGAGGACATACCCCAGCCGCGCATTACCGCATAAATATAATTACCGTGTGCGCGGGCGCTCTGCAGCCGTTTCAGGATGACAAAGCCTGCACCTTCACCTGGAATAAAACCACTGGCATGACGGTCATATACCATCATGTCTTTTTGGGTCAGTGCGTTAGTCTTGGCAAACCCTACCAGTTCAAAAGTATCAAGGCTGATATCGACGCCGCCCACCACGGCGAGGTCAAGAGAGCCTGTAGAAAGAGCATTGGCGGCTGTCGTGAGCGCAATGAGAGAGGAAGAGCAGGCGCCGTCCACGGTATAGCCTCCACCATGCAGATCGAGAAAATTGCATATCCTTCCGGCTATGGTATTCGACAGGTTTCCGGCAAGGGTGTCTTCGGTAATAGGGGCAAATGCCGACTTGTAATAAACTTCCATTGCAGCTATGAGATCCTCGATGACATCGGCGGACAGCCGTTTCTTCTTGGCGGCCGCCATCAGGGTTTTTTTCACATAAGGCCAGCGCAATCGCATATTTTGTGATCGGCTATGTTCTCCGGTCAAGGTGTTGCCTAAAATCACGCCGGAACGGTCTGAAGGAGTGTTGCCTTTTCTGTACCCGGCATCTTCCATTGCACGGAGCGCAACTTCCAGTGCCAGCCAGTGAGCGATATCGGACGAATCGACAACTGACTTTGGGATGCCTCTCCTCACCCAGTCGAATTCAAATCCGTCGATTACTGCGGCACGGTTGGCATATGTTTTATCTGGGGCAAAAGGGTCAGCGTCATAATATTCAGACAGGGGCAGTCGCTGGTCCGGTATGCGGCGAAATGCCCTTCTGCGCGCGAGGATATTTTCCCAGAATGACTTTAGATCCGGAGCGTCAGGGTAATAACACGCCATACCGACTACGGCAATAGCATCATGGGACATCTCTTTCTTAATCCTGAAAAAAGAAGCCCTGTAGAATTCCTTGAATTCTCCTGAAGGATTCTGGATTTCCAGGCCTATTGTCAGAGTTGAATGCGCAGCGGCATCATTATCCGCCCATATCTCTCTGCAGTGCACTTCTATCATGTGATCGGGCGATGACTGGAACTGAACCTTGACTGCAGTCTTATCGCGGCCGGAAAATTCCTTTTCACCTGAAGGGGCAATGATGTATAACCCATTTTCGGAGATACCTGTTATGAAGGCCCTGTAGGTTATGCCACTCCAGGTGGCATGAGCCTCAAGACTGACGGGGATTCTTTTACTGATCCTTTTATCCATACATTGGCCCTCTTTGCACGTCAGTTGCAAAAACCTTGGATAAGACTAATACGTTTGAAACCTGAGAGAACTTTTTTTGAGAGCCTGAAGATGCGATAGGAGGTGCAAATTGAAAAAATTCAATACGATCTGTTATCAGATAACTCGGCATAGGCATAAAAATATTAAAACAAAGGCAAATACCCTTAACCCCTCCCCCTGACCGCAAAGTGAAATTGTCTAAATCCCTGTGCATTCTTTTCAGGTGAGCATCTTACGCACCATGAATGCTGTTAATCGACATGAGTTATTTTAACAGGATGTCGCGTAATGGTCAATCAGGGTTTTTCCATTGGATAAGATTTAGTTGAGGGCTGTCTTTTTTTTAGGCGGATAAGACAGTTGAATACGAATATTGAATTATATAATTTGAAGTCAGCCGATGACTGTTATGATATAATTATAGCGAGGGGAGAGCACGGCTGCCATAAGAAGGAGAGTTGTATTCAAATGCTTTCGCATATTTACAAACACTGTGTAGATGGTGATGTATTTGACGAATATCATAGATAAAATAAAGAACATCAATCCTTGGCACTTTGTCTGGGGTGCAGTCGTTATTTCGGAGACCTCAACAGCAGTGACTTCCATAATTCAAAGTTATGTCTTGTGGGGATACGTTCCCTCTGAAATAATTACTATTGGCGCTATTGATGCATTCTTTGCCCCTTTATTAATTGTACCTGCTCTTATCTACCTTGTTTCTAGGGTAAGCAAACTGCAACAGGAATTGCAGAGCCGCAAAGAAGCCGAAAAACAGATACGTTTCCTCGCGTACTATGACGGATTGACAAGCCTCCCTAACCGCACATTGTTCAAAGAGATACTTGAACGGGCAATCGCGACTGCTCACAGGCATACATATATAATGGCGCTTTTATTTATTGACTTGGACTTTTTCAAGCGTATTAACGACACGCTCGGACACGACTTCGGAGATAATCTGCTGAAGGCTGTAAAAGACAGACTTCTCAGTTCTACTCGAAGTTCGGACTTTATGGCACGTTCAGATCAGGACGCTGAATTAGATGTCGTGTCGCGATTGGGCGGGGACGAATTCATTCTGCTGCTTCACAATATTGCCAGTATTCACGATCCCGGCAGAGTAGCCTTCCGCATTATACAGGACATGTCAAGGCCTTTCGATCTGGGAAACCGCGAAATATTTATATCTGCAAGCATAGGGATTTCTATGTATCCTAATGACGGTGACAACGTCGAAGATCTGATCAGAAACGCAGATGTCGCCATGTACCATGCAAAATCAAAAGGCAGGAGAAATTATCAGTATTACTCAAAGGACATGACTTCCGCTGCTGTTGCGTATCTGCAACTTGAGAACAGTATGCGGAAGGCCCTGGAGAATAAAGAATTCCTGCTCCATTACCAGCCGAAACAGTCCTTGTCTGATGGGAAGATCGTCGGGATGGAGGCTTTGCTTCGATGGAAGTCGAATAACGAATTGGTGCCGACTGCTCAATTTATCCCTGTCCTGGAAGAAACCGGCCTTATAATGCCTGTCGGAGAATGGGTCTTGCTGACCGCCTGTATGCAGAACAAGGCTTGGCAGGAGGCGGGATTCGGTTCGCTTGTTATCTCGGTTAATCTGTCCAACCGCCAGTTTGATCAAAAGGACCTTATAGAGATTGTGACAATGGCATTGCAAAAGGCGGACCTCCATCCAAGCTGTCTGGAACTGGAAATCACTGAAAGTACTGTTATGAAAGACCCCGAGGCAGCGATTAACATATTAAACAAACTGAAGGGAATGGGGGTTCAGATTTCGATTGATGACTTCGGTACCGGGTATTCTTCGCTGACTTATCTGAGAAGGATACCTCTGGATTTTCTGAAAATCGATCGATCGTTCGTTGAAAATGTCATGACAAATCCGAGCGATCAGGCAATCGTCAAGGCTATTGTTGGTTTATCTCACAGTTTGGGGTTGGGAGTTATCGCCGAAGGTGTCGAGACAGAAGAGCAGCTGGCTTTTTTGCGCGATTGCAACTGCGACAATATTCAGGGTTACCTGCTGAGTCGTCCGATACCAGCTGACCAGATCCCAATTTTCCTGACCGGCAGAAATGAGCAGGCATGACGTGATCAGAAAGACGGTGTCGTCAATATGGTGCCGGCGGCCTATTTTTCCTATTCTCCTGAAATCCGATCTATTTTTCTTTCCCCGTCTGAGCTATGCTTTTTACTATCTCTGCTATGTCCTCGGTTGGAACCACTATGGGTAGTATCTTCAGGTCGTTTGAAGCGAGGATTGCCTCTTTCTGCGGTTTAACCCTTTTTAGCAGCAGAACGCCGGCCAGTTTCCCGGCGGTGGTAAAGACGGCTGAGCCGGTGCGCAGTCCGGTTGGCTGCTGTTCAGGGATATAGAAAGTCTTTGGTTTCCTGACGATTGCCTGGATGTGGTTCAAAGTAACCGATATCTCCTTGTTGGCAATTTTGCCGAACCTGGAAAGTATTATGACTGTGTCGAGCACTTCAAGTTTCCCGGCCTGTCCCAGATCGAGGGCCGCAGCCGGCGCGGCGGGCTTGGCTGAAGGTGTTATGAAAGCAAGGTCAAGGTCCTTGTCGCGCAGAACTATCTTGCAGGGTGTTTCATTGTCGCCCGAAAAAGTCATTTTCAGTGAAGTGACATCGGTTGATATGGAATACTTGTCGGACGAAGCTGCGGCATATTCGTTAAGTACTTCGCCGGGATCAATGCTTGTCAGCGACACAACAGCCAGCCCCGAAACATCTATTACGGCCGCGACATCCTCGACTTCATATTCCCTGTTTTCGACCTCCTTGCCTTCGACAGCGACCCGCAGTTTGATGACCGCTTTGACCGGCACGATGGCATCGCTCCATTTTTTGGAGATGTCCCTGCCTGCCTTTGCGGTATCGTCAGCCAATGCAGGCAAACAAAACAGCGCGACGACAGCGATCGTGAGAAGTATAACAACAGTTCTTGGGCCGTACTTAAAAACATGTATCATATCAGTTGCCTCCGGTATTTTAATTTAGCCTGTTCCACGCCGGCTGGATTTGTATGAAAAGAGAATGCACGCCGCGCCTGACCTGCATCAGCACGATCCCGGCTTTGTTCCGCTCAGCGGCCTTCATCAGACCTTCAATATCTGTTATGCCGGTTACATGCGTACCGTCAACGGAAACTATCAGATCACCCACTGCAAGATGTGCGAGCGATGCCCAGCCGCCTTCTCCCACGTTTTCAACAAGCGCACCACGCATTGAATCATCCCAGGACTCCTTGACCCGGTCAGAATAAGCGATCTCCCGGACCGTAAAATCGAAGGTCTCATCGGCATACCGCTTCATTTCTCTTGGAGATTTCTGCGATTCTTCAAGTTCCACCGCTATCGAAAGCTCCTTCTTGTCTCGCCATATTTTTATCTCCACCTTGGTCCCGATCTTGTACTGGCGCACCAGGGAGAGGAAGGATTCAACGTCGCCGGTTGATGCGGACGGGATTTCCTGTCCGTCAAAGCCGGTTATTATATCTCCGCGCCTGATACCGCTGCGTTCGGCGCTGCGGTTTTTTAGTACTCTTGTTACGAGTAGCGCTGATTTTGACGGAACACTCCATTTGCGTATGATGTCGGCCTCCAGCGCCTGTACCGAAACCGGCAGCCACGCCTTTCTGACTTCAGTCCCGGGGTCTTCTGTTGACGAGATGCCGAGTTTTACAAATGAAGCCATTCTTTCGCCGTTCCGTTCAAAGGAAACTACGACGCCTGTCGGTCCAGTTTTTCGGGCTGTCAATCGCGCGGTCAGATCTGCGAGTCCCTCGATATTTGCGATCTTTGTCTCTTCGACCGAGATTATCACGTCATTTTGTGCAAGCTGCGGTTTGGCGTTCCCGGCGGGCCCACCCGGGCGTATGGAAGTTACCAGCACGCCCTGCTGGTCCGGTCTCTTCATTTCAGTGGCCGTGACGAGCGAAATATCACGTGCGGTAATTCCCCACTGCATGAGTTCTCTGGCCTTGGGTTCCGCATATTCGCGACTGCGCGGGGTGATCCGGAGTTCCAGTGGTCTGGAGTCCCGCAACAGGGCAATGCCGATATCCTGTCCTGCCGGAAGGGCTTCGATCATCTGTGATAGAAGCGGTAATTCCTCGGAAAATTTTACTCCAACGGGCTTCCCTGCAACCGAGAGTATCACATCGCCCGCTTCGAACCCCGATTTTTCGGCGGGAGAACCTGGAAGGACACCGCTTACGACGACCCCCCGGTCCTGCTTCGTACCTTTGAGGAGCGGCTGAAATTCGAGCCCGATCCAGCTTCTGTTGATACCCTCTTTCTTGATCAGCGAGTTTGCAACCTTCTGCGCAAGATTCCCGGGAATGGCGCCGCCGATACCCAGGCTGACCTCGTTAATGCCGATGATCTCGCCCTTGAGATTTACAAGGGGACCGCCTGAGTTGCCGGGGAAGATTTGAGCGTCATGGCCGATCCACCTCACGTTTGACCCAACATCTTCACCCTCGATGCGAACTTTGTTGAAGGGCCAGAAAGCGCTGGGCATGGTCAATTCCGTATTGCTGACGATGCCCATTGTGACGGACTGCGACAGGGCATAGGGGCTGCCCATCGCAAGCACGGGGTCGCCGACACGCAAGACCGAAGAATCCCCGAAATGCGCAAAGGGAAAAGCACCCTTCCCGTCGTATTTCAATTTTATTACTGCTATGTCCGTCATCGGATCGGTGCCGATCAGCTCCGCCTCAATCTCGCGGTGGTCGGACAGCGAGCAGTATATCTGCTTTGAGTTGCCCACTACGTGATGATTCGTTATGATATGGCCCTCGTCCGTAATAATAACTCCGCTGCCGCTGGATGTCTTCTTGATCTCGCGGCCCTGGTCATAAAACGCATTGACCGAAAATATCCTGACAAGCGCCGGCGTCACTTTGCCTATTGCTTCTCTTAGTTGTGCAGAATTGAAATCGCACGTTACTTTTTCGGCTGGTCCTTCTCCTCCTCCCGGCTCGCTATATGCCGAGGGTGCGAAGATTACCAGCGAAAGAACGGCTATTATACCCAGGAACCTGCTTGCACCCATTGTTGCCCTCCATTAAACGGCATATATATATAAGATACATAAAGCAGAGCGGATATTGCATTTCACGGCAAACACATGGGCTGCAATCGCCGCTCTGCAACGGTATGGAATACGACGACATTCCGCTGAGCAATCCTCTTACACGAAAAAAAGGCGAGGACTGATATCTATTTTATACTATCGGTAGTATTATTTAAAGTATGTCGGCTTGTGGCGGTTTATTATGATAATACGTGTCCGCTATAAAAACGATATCTTTGATATGGTCTCGGATTCTATGCTTCAGCAGCATATCGAGACCGGTAAAATAAGTATGTTTTACAGGTTCTCGGAACACCGGCGGATCGTCATAGGAAAGGACCCTGTTAGAAAGACGGACGGTTCCCCGGCATATGAAGGCCCGGAGCGACGAGCATCCGGAGCGGCCCTGGTGCTGCAGTCCTGACTTCCATTCTCATTTCCTTGTATTTGAAAGTAGTTTTATATATACTACGATAAGCTTTTCAACGCGTAGCTACCCCAGAGACTTGATAAAGCCGCTGGGGATTTTCTTTTTCGGAGGTAGTCAATGAGCACGAAGATTTATGTCGGTAACATCTCTTTCAATGCCACAGAAGACGACATCAGGGGCCTTTTCTCTCCATTTGGCGAGATCGAATCGGTAAAGCTGATTACCGATCCGCAGACGCGAAGGCCCAGGGGATTCGGCTTCGTCGAGATGACTTCGCCCGAGGAAGCTAGCAAAGCGATAGAAGAGCTTAACGGCAAATCTTTCATGGAAAGGACCCTCTCCGTTTCCGAAGCAAGGCCGCAGCAACCTAGAGACAAGGGGTTCGGCAACCGGGGCGGCGGATTCGGCGGTGCAAGACGGCCGGGCGGCGGATTCGGCGGCGGCAGAAGACCCGAAAGGGGACGTAAATAATATTACCGTTGCGATACAATTACAGGGCATTGAATCTATCTGAACGGACCTTAATATCCGTTCAGAACGGGGTGACGTAAAGGACTTTTTTAAAGTTGGTTATTATCCGCTTGGCCGCGGTGTTTCAAAGTAGAAATTTGCGGTACAGGTTTGGTACGATAAAACTTCTCCGAATGGAGGGGTGGCTGAGCGGTTGAAAGCGGCGGTCTTGAAAACCGTTGTAGGGGTGACCCTACCGCGAGTTCGAATCTCGCCCCCTCCGCCATTATGCCTGTCGCTATATACGCGCCTAATTCAATTCTTGCTTAAACAATAAAATCCTTCATAGACAGCTAACCGCTATTTTTTCAATGCACAGCTTGAAGTTTCTGAATCAAAGTATACTGCTACTTCAGCTTGTGCCAGCCATTATTTATAAAGCAGGATAAACAAACGACGAGAGGGGGTTCTGGTGAATAGCGGATTAAGTTTGATAAAATAGGGCAGTGAAAAGGGGTGAAGCCAATGCAGGTCGTAAACATCCACTATATCCGTAATTCAGCACAAGGCATTATCAGATTAATTCTCATAACTTTCTTCCTCCTCAGCATTTCAGTTTCGCACTCCGGAGCCGGTAATGATGCCGGAGCCAAGAGAAGGATACTTGTCCTTAACTCCTACCACAAGGGGCTCAGCTGGACTGACAATATTGTCAAGGGAGTGGAATCTGTTTTCCTCGCTGAAGCAAAACAACTTGAGATCAGTTATGAGTATATGGATACCAAGCGCAACAGTTCTGAACGCTATTTTGCAAAGCTTTATGAAATATACAAGATCAAATATGAGAAAGAGAGATTCGATGTAATTATTGCCTGCGACAATGATGCGTTGAATTTTATCAGCAAATACCGAAAGACACTATTTTCCAACACGCCGATTGTCTTTTGCGGGATAAATGATTTCCAGGATTCGATGGTCTGGGACCCTTCAACAGTGACAGGTGTTGTTGAGGAAACCGACATGAAAAGTACTCTCGATATAGCTCTGAAGCTCTTCCCGAGCGCATCTCAGGTTGTCGTAATCGATGACAAGACTACTACAGGTGTTGCCATGAAGAACGAGCTGCTGAAGGTAATGCCTAATTTTCGAGACAAAGTGCACTTTGTCTTTTTCGAAGATTTCGATATTGCCGAGTTAAAGCAGAAGGTCAGAAACATCTCTTCGGACTGTATCATCCTCCTGTTGCTGGTCAACCGTGACAGGACAGGAAATTTTTTTTCCTATGAAGAGAGCCTTTCATTTATTTACAACGAAGCAAGAGTGCCGATTTTCAGTGTCTGGGACTTCTACCTCGGTGGAGGTATGGCGGGCGGCATGCTCACAAGCGGCTATTCACAAGGCAAAACTGCCGCAGAAATGGCCCTTCATATCATGAACGGGGTAAAGGTGTCCGAAATCCCGGTCGTGCGAAAGAGCCCAAATAGATTTATGTTTGATTATGTGCAGCTGAAGAGGTTCGGGGTAAGCACCTATAAGCTGCCGAAAGAGAGCGTTATAATCAATCTTCCGGATTCTTTTTATTCCAAGCATAAGACCTTTATTTTTGCGACCGGCGCAACCATCTTCAGTCTTTCGCTCATCATCTTTGTACTGCTTGTGAACATTTCACAGCGAAGGAAGGTCGAAAAGGCGTTGCGCGTGTCCGAAGAAAAATACCGCGACCTGTATGACAATGCCCCCGATATGTACCATTCCATAAACGGAGACGGCATAATAATCGATTGCAATGAAACAGAGGCCAGGATGCTCGGCTACATGAAAGAAGAAATAATAGGCAGGCCGGTCACGGACTTTTGGACTGAGGAGTCAAAGAAGCGTCATGAGCAGGCCTTCCCCATCATCAAGATGGAAAAGCAGAATATTGAGATAGAACGGGAGTTTGTCAGAAAGGGCGGCGACACTTTTATAGCAAGCCTTCACGTCTTCTCAGAGACCGACAGCAACAACAGATTCGTGAGGACCAAGACGATTGCGCGGGATATTACCGCGAGCAAGCTTCTCGAAAATGAGTTGAAGAATTCGCGTGAGGAACTGAGGAATCTTTCAGCCCATCTGCAATCCGTCAGGGAGGAGGAGCGCCGTTGCGTTGCGGGCGAGATCCATGACGAACTCGGACAGGTACTGACAACCCTGAAACTCGACCTTTCCTGGCTAAAGACGAGGCTGGCAAAAGAAAACAACCGGCTTTCCGAAAATGTGCAGCCAATGTCAGACCTGGTGGACAAGACCATCGGTTCTGTCCAGAGGATATCTTCGGAATTAAGGCCGGGCGTGCTTGACCACCTGGGGTTGCCTGACGCAATAGAGTGGCTCGCTTCAGAGGTGTGCGGCAGGAAAGGGCTTCAATATGACATTCTCATCGAGCCTGAAGATATGGAATTGGACCAGAACAGGTCCATAGCCGTTTTCAGGATATTCCAGGAAGCCATAACCAATATCGTCCGCCATGCCCATGCCACAATGGTCGAGGTCAGGCTTAAGAAAGGGAAATCATCTCTGACGATGGAAGTGAGGGATAACGGCATAGGCATTCCGGTCGAAAAACTATCCGATCACAATTCATACGGACTCATCGGTATTCGGGAGCGGGCGCGTTATCTCGGAGGTGATGCGAAGATTGAACGAAGAGAACCCGGCACGTCGGTTGTTGTCAACATACCACTTGGGGGAGAAGACGAGGTTGCTGAATGAAGATATTGATTGCAGACGACCATGCGCTTTTCAGGGAGGGGCTGAAGCAGATACTCCGCGAGAATTTCGAAGGCTCGTTTCTTGATCAGGCCAGCAACGGATATGAAGTGATGGACAAGATATCGACCGGCGAATATGATCTGGTTCTCCTCGATATCGCCATGCCGGGTCTGAGCGGGCTGGATGTCCTCAAACAACTGCGAATACAGAAGCCCAAGCTACGGGTCCTGGTCCTCAGCATGTATCCTGAGGGACAATATGCTGTGCGCGCGATCAGGGCGGGTGCATCCGGGTATCTCACCAAGAGGAGCGCCTCAGACGAATTGATAGAGGCAATAAAGAAAGTTTCCGCAGGCAGCATATATGTTACCGCAGCCATAGCTGAAAAGCTGATGGTGGATTTCAGGCCGGACACAGGGAAACCCCCTCATGAACTGCTTTCGGACAGGGAGTTCCAGATATTATGCATGATTGCCTCGGGCAAAACAGTAAGCGTAATAGCCGAAGAGCTGAACCTGAGCGTTAAGACCGTCAGTACCCACCGTGTACATATCCTTGAGAAGATGAAGATGAAGAACAACGCAGAATTGACGAACTATGCCATAAAGTATCAGATCATCAATCTGACTGATTGAGGGCCTGCCGGTCTATTTCATTTTTTCGATAGTCA
>DATJOY010000174.1:0-3059 GCA_035506695.1 Dissulfurispiraceae bacterium | reverse complement strand
CCAAGCATTCCGGAAATCTGAAGAGTTCCGGCGAGCATGGAGCCTGCGCTGGCCATGTTACCGGCACTGGCTTTTTCAAGGGCCTGGTCGTTCGCTGACTGTGCTATCGTAAAGTTGCTCTTGATACCCTCGATCAGTTCTTTGCCTTTTGCCGTTTTTTCGAGTTTCTCCAGTTTTTCCATAGAAGCCTGATAAGTGGCCCGGCCGTTTTCTATTTTTTTCTTCTCTTCTTTTGTGGCGTTCTCATCATTTGCCATGAATATTATCAGCAGACTCTTGTCGATGGATGTTACCGACGCGAGAATTGTGTACGCAAGGTCTATTTTTGCATTGTTCACGTTGGTAATCTGCTCAAGCTTGTTGTTTATGCCGGTTAAGCTCCATATGCCGGTCCCCGTCAGTACCACCATGAACGCGATTATCAACCCCAGGCCTATCCCGAGCCTTGTGCTGATGTTGAGCTTTCCTAAGTTCATGACTACCCCCAAAAAAGGTTTATTGTGAAGCAACTGTCTTCTTTTGAGGAGGTTATCGGCAGTCTGATAATTTTCTTAAATATTAAGTTGAATCGTGTCTCGTCGGCGGAAGCGGTGAGTGCCGAGCTTAATTGCCGGCCCGGATGTTGAGGATATCTCCGTCCTGAACGAGGTATGTTTTCCCTTCGAGCCGCCATACGCCGGCTTTCTTGCATCCCGCAAATCCGTCGAGGCGGATGAAGTCATCGTAGGAGACGGTCTCCGCCCTTATGAACTTCTGAGAAAGGTCGGTGTGGATTGTGGCGGCAGCCTCCTGTGCGTTCGTTCCTTTCTTTATGGGCCAGGCGCGGCATTCATCATCACCTACCGTGAGAAAGGAGATGAGACCGAGGGTCTCAAAGGCAAGACGGATGATCCGGCCGGCTATCGACTCCTTGATGCCGTATTCTTCCATGAAAACGGCCCGCTCGTCAGAAGCCATGATCGCAAGCTCGGCCTCGAGCTTTCCGCAGGCCGCAACCAGAGGGATATGAGCCGGGATCGTTTTGCCTAAGTCGGCGATTGTCTGCTCTGAAGCGCTTATCTTTTCTTCATCGCAATCTATCGCGATCATCATCGGTTTTTCGGAAAGGAAGCGGAAACCTCTGAGCTGCTTGCCGCTCGGCGTTTCGAGAAGGGGTAAGGTGGCGAGGGGTTTACTCGCATTGAGATGATTGAGGCATTCGGTCAGCGATGTTTCTTCCTGGGCCAGGACGTTGCTTTCTTTCTTGCCGCCCTGCTTGCGAATCCTTTCGATTCGGGTCTCGATCTGCAGGATGTCCGCGAAGATGAACTCGTTAAAGATAGTGAAAAACTCTCCGGTCAGATCTATAGGATTTCCATTGTCAAAATTCCGCAGTACGAGGATGAAGGCGTCGCTGTCCCGCATCTCGCGCAAGGTTTTCGGACTGATCGTCTCGCTCCTTACGTTGCCTTCTTCAATGGCAACCGTATCGGACAAGGCGATACGTGCATAGATTTTCTTTTTCGGGTTGAATATTTTTGCCAGTCTGTCGACACGTTCGTCGGGAACATCGATCATTGCGACTGCATCCGCCCCAGGCTTATTGTCAGGGACTGTGCCGCTCAGAGCCTGAAAGAGTGTTGTCTTGCCGCAGCCTGCGGCGCCTATGATCGAGATGTTCATACGGCGTTATTATACTTGAAAGGGGTTGAGAAAACAAGCGGTTGAGACTTCCCTTAAGCAATAGCAACATGGCGCGATAATAAGGAGCGAGGTCTTACACGTCAGGGTGCTCCCTATTGCTACGCAGGTGTAGCTCATCCCGGAATGAACCGGACGGAAACCAAGGAGGAGACACATGAATTGCGGCCGTGAACCCGGTAGCAGATGTCTACCGGCATTTTGCACACCGAATGATAGAAAGGAGGTTTAGATGGCAGGGCAGGTCAAGCAACTGATCGACACCATTATCAGGGAACGATCCAAAGGCAATACAACAGTGGCTACAACGACAAAAACAAAGCTGATTCTGAAGGGAATAAACCCGGATGCCTACAGTAGCATTTCCGAAGACGATCTCAAAGTATTGGCAAGGGTTAGAGAGATAGCCGCTGAGCTGGGCGTTGTACTTAAATAAGGAGGAAAAAATGGCTATAAGGACAGCATACTCGGAAAAAGAGATTGATCAAGTCGTGAGTGACATGAAAAGCCAGTTGGGATCGTTCAAGCCCAATTTTGTGGTTTTCTTTGCGTCTGCCAAATACGAACCGGAGGAAATAAGCAGGACGATGAATGAGGCCTTCGGTCCGATATCTGTAATAGGCAGTTCCACAGCCGGCGAAATAGTATCAGGCAGAATGCTTCAGAACTCGGTAGTCGCCATGTTTTTCGACGCAGAAACGGTTGCAGACGTTAGCGTCGCGGTTGCGGAAAATATTCGAGCCGAAGACCAAGTACCGGCCATTTTCGCCGGATTTGAGAACCACTTCAAGACACCTATGGCATCGATGGAAATCGAGAAATATGTTGGTCTGATCCTCGTAGACGGATTGAGCGGGTCTGAGGAAAGAGTGATGGAAAAGATAGGAGATCTTACAGATGTTATATTCATAGGGGGCTCTGCGGGTGATGACCTCAAATTTCAGCGGACCTATGTTTACGCAGGCGGTAAGGCTTACACTAATGCGGCATTGCTGGCCCTGATAAAAGTAAATCATGGATTTGAGGTAATAAAGACCCAGAGTTTCCGGTCTTTGGGAAAAACTCTCGTGGCAACAGAGGTGGACGAGCAGGCCAGGAAAGTGATCACCTTCAACGACAAGCCCGCAATAGACGCCTACGCCGAGGCCCTTGGCGTCAACCGCGGGGAAGCGGTAAACAGGTTCATGACGAACCCCGTGGGACTTGTTGTGGGCGATGATTTTTATGTTCGCAGTCCGCAACAGGCCCAGGAGAGTTCGATGATCTTCTACTGTAATATCAGGGAGGGCATGGAACTGAGCGTACTTGAATCGCAGAACATAGTGGAGGATACCGGTAAGGCTGTGGAAAGCAAAATGAAAGAGATGGAAAGTACGTCG
>DATJOY010000173.1:0-10545 GCA_035506695.1 Dissulfurispiraceae bacterium | reverse complement strand
TGCTGGAGGTGAGACTGACCGCAGTCAGCGGGACATCAAAAACAACGTCACAGTAATTGATGGCCAAGGTAGCGTCCGATGTATTTATGTATATTGGGCAGCGCCGGTAATCGACGGATTCACCTTTTCTAACTGTCATGCCGGCGAATTGCAGAGCGGCGGCGCCATATTTTTCGACGACTGCATGGAGCAGTACCCTGTCGTAACTAACTGCATATTTAAGAATAATTATGCCGGATATGGCGGTTCATCTATATTTAATTCCTACTCATCTCCCAGAATTACTAACTGCATGTTCTGGAACAATACCGCCTTTCAATGTGGAGCAGGCGTTTACAATACTGGTGCTTCAAGTCCATTTATCACAAATTGCTCTTTCTCAGGAAACGCAGCGGGATGGGCGGGGGGCGCTGTTCATAGTGACGGTGCTCCCAACCTCCCAAGCATAGCCAACTCGATTTTCTGGAATGACACAGCCGGACACAACAGCCCTGAAATATCTGGTGCAACTGGCGGTGTTACATACTCTGACGTCAACCAGGACGGTTTTACCGGCAACGGCAACATCCGCTCTGATCCTAAATTCGTCAGCCCTGACATCGGCAATTTGCATATCCGGCAGGATTCCCCATGCATCGATGCAGGATCTGACAGTGCCTTTTTCCTGCCGGTGACAGACATAGATGGTGATCCTCGGCGTGTAGACGGCAATGGAGATGGCATTGCCAGAGTGGATATAGGCGCCGACGAGTATGTGCCGGGGACAGCATTTGGGATATGGTATGTTGATGGAAGCGTCTCTGCTTCGGGCACAGGGACAAGCTGGGCGCAGGCATTCAAAACCATATCAGCAGCGATAAGCGCCGCGTCGAATGGGGATGAGATCTGGGTAAAGCAGGGGACAAATGTGATTGGAAGCACAGTGAACCTCAGCAAGAATATAAGTATCTACGGCGGTTTTGCCGGCACGGAAACTCTGCGGAATCAGAGGAACTGGAATACAAATGTTACCACTGTTGATGGTGTAATTAACAATTTTCAATGCTTTCACGTAGACGGCTCCTCTCACAATGTCACAACCATCTTTGACGGGCTGACCCTTACACGCTGTGGGAAATCAGGCACTTCAGGTTCCCAGGGCGGTGCAATTCAGCTCGTTTCAGCGAGCAGCAGCATACGTTCATCAGCGTCGATCAACAACTGCAAATTCACTCAAAATCAGGCATGGTACGGAGGGGGTATAGCCAATGAAATGTTCTCTTACCTGTCGGTTGACAATACGATCTTCAGCAACAATCAGAGCGGTGCCATAGTTACGGCTGGATCATCGACACTTATAATTTCAAACAGCACATTTACTGCTAATACTGCCGCTACCGGCAGCGCGATTTTAAATGGTGGCGATCTTCATATCAGCAACTGCTTGTTTTCTGCCAACTCAACCACTAATACAGATCCTGGCAGCTATAACGGAGTGCTCGTAAACTCGGGGACTGCTGCAATCAGCGACTCGACATTCCAGAACAATACTGCAACAACAACATCGTCAGGGTATGGCAGCAGTGGTGGCGCAATCTGGAATGACGGCACTCTCAACATTACCACAACGACTTTCTCCGGAAATTCTGCAGACCGTGGCGGCGCCATATTTAACGAAAACTGGTATGGAAATCCTATCGGAGTGTTGAGCCTGAACGGTTCCCAGTTTTCTGACAACTCGGCGGCCTTCGGAGGGGCCATTTACAACCACAACGCGACGATAAGCTCAGTGAACGCATCTCTCTTTTCCGGCAACACAGCAACCGGCTCGTCGTCCGGGTCTGATGCGGCCGGGGGTGCGATTTATGGCACTTCGTCAAACCCGATAACCAACAGCAGGTTTATAGCCAATACATCACAATATGTAGGCGGGGCGATCTACAATTTAGCATCCCCATCGATAACTAACTGCACCTTCCTGAAAAACACCGCATCTGACGGCACATGGGGCTGGGGAGGAGCTATCAACAACCAGGGGAGTGGCACTACAAGAATTACGAACTCCACCTTCTCCGGCAACTTCGCAAAGAAAACTGGCGGGGCCGTCTTTACTCAATCCGGTGCAAATGCTGTGTTAAGAAACAATATCCTCTGGAATGACTCTTCGGGATTATCCGGTTATGAAGAGATTTTCGATTATGCTCCAAACGTTCGCTATACGGATATCGCCCAAGATGGCTTTGACGGCAACGGCAACATCTATCATAATCCCGACTTTGTCAATGTATCTGATCCCGATCCGCTCAACTGGGATGTCCGTTTACAAGGCACTTCAGTATGTATTGACGCGGGTGACAATGCGTCGATACCCTCCGGCATTACTACCGATCTGGACAACAGGCCGAGGATTATAGACGGCAATGGAGATTTTGCAGCTGTTGTCGACATGGGCGCTTATGAATATTTTGCGCCTGATACCGTTCCGCCCACTTGCGCCGTACAGATCAACAGTGGCGCGGCGGCAACTTTGTCAACATCTGCGACACTTACGCTCGCATATACACTTGCGCCGTTTATGTGCATCAAGAATGCAAATACTGGTCCATGTGGGGCTTCCGAATGGCTGACCTATTACTCTCCTGATCCCTGGACTCTTACGTCCGGTGATGGGACAAAGACTGTTTATGTCTGGCTGAGGGATGCTCAGGGGAATGTTTCGTCATCACCGTGTTCCGACAGCATCATTTTGGACACGACTCCACCGGCAAACGGAACTCTTATCGCGACGGAGGATAACGGAGAGATTATACTCACATGGCCGGACTTCTCTGACGGGGCGGGCAGCGGCATCTCATCTTACAAACTTGTTTACAGCACAAGTGGACCTTTATCGGACTGTAACAGCGGTACAGTATTGTATACAGGACCTCTTACGACGTACACACATACTGTTCCGCCTTCCGGAACGGTTTATTACTACCGCGTATGTGCGACTGATGCCGCCGGGCTGACCGATTCAGGTTCCACAGCTTCCGGGGTTCCACAGGGCGCGGCTGTGAAAGTTTTCCATAATCAGACACCTGTGCACGATGATACTTCGATTCAGGCAGCTTACGCTGCGGCGAGTCCTTCCGATGTTATCAAGACGAGGACCACCTCCTTCTTTGAGACGCTGCTTTTCGACACCAACCCGATAATCTTTGAGGGAGGATATGATACAACCTACTCAAGCATCATAGGACGTGCAACTGTGGTTGGAAGCCTTACCATCAGTGGAGGCTCCTTGACCATCGGCAGCGGTGGCTTGGTCTTACAGGCATCGAAATAATCTTAAACTGCTTTACTATTGCGTCAAAATCAAGAGGCGGGCACCCGGCCCGCCTCTTTCATAATGCTGCTTTATAGCAGAAAGCTATCCGAGAATCGCCTTCAGGTCCTGGTCCGGCGTTGTGATCGGCTGAATGTTGAAGTTCTTCACCAAAACGTCAAGCACATTGGGCGTGATAAAGGCCGGCAGTGAGGGACCGAGGCGAATGTCCTTGATGCCCAGATACAGCAGTGTCAGCAGGATCGCCACCGCCTTCTGTTCGTACCAGGAGAGAATCATCGAGAGCGGCAGATCGTTGACCCCGACGTTGAAGGCCTTTGAGAGTGCAACCGCTATTTGTATCGCCGAATACGCGTCGTTGCACTGGCCGATATCGAGTAGCCTCGGTATCCCGCCGATGTTGCCAAGCTCCTTGTCAAAGAACCGGAACTTGCCGCAGGCGAGCGTGAGGACCATGCAATCCGTCGGCACCTTTTCGACAAATTCAGTGTAATAATTTCTGCCCGCCTTTGCGCCGTCGCAGCCGCCAACGAGGAAGAAGTGTTTGATAGCCTTGCTCTTGACCGCATCTATTACTTTGTCTGCCACACCAAGCACGGTATTTCTTCCGAAGCCGACCATTACCGACTTGCCCTGCACATCCTCAGCAAAGCCGGGCAGTGCGAGTGCCTTTTCGATAACAGGTGCGAAGTTTCTGTCTGCTATATGCGCCATGCCGGGCCATCCCACCAATCCGCAGGTGAAGATATTGTCCTTGTATGAATCCTGCGGTTTTTGGAGACAGTTTGTCGTCATAAGTATTGCGCCGGGGAATTTTGCGAATTCCTTGTGCTGATTTTGCCATGCCGTGCCGAAATGCCCGTAAAAATGAGAGTATTTTTTCAATGCAGGATACGCGTGAGTCGGCAGCATTTCTCCATGCGTATAAACATAGATGCCTTTGCCTTCAGTTTGTATTAGGAGTTCTTCGAGGTCTTTCAAGTCATGGCCCGATATAAGGATTGCCTTTCCCTTCTTTGCGCCAAGAGGAACACTTGTGGGCACAGGATGTCCATATGTGCCGGTATTCCCGGCATCAAGCAGCTCCATGGTCCTCAGATTGATCTCTCCGCACTTAAGGACAAGTCCGATCCATTCGTCAAGTCCCAGATTTTTATCCAATGGTGCTATCAGTCCTTCTTCGACAAACGCATAAACCTTATCATCCTCCTGTCCCAATATCTGGGCATGATCGGCATATGCGGCAACACCTTTGAGCCCGTAAAGCAATATATGCTGAAGAGACCGGATATCCGGGTTGTCCGAACCGGTTGACATGATTCCGGCCTGCTCTCCCTGCTTTATAAGGTCTGCGGTTGAATGGCCTGGCTTGAATGTGGCTGGTCCGCTTGTGAAAGTAATGTCTTTACCCGCGGACGCAAGTTTAGATTTGAGCGATTCTCTCAGTCCAACGCATTTTTTGATCATTTCGACAAAACGCGCGGGATCGAAATCCACATTCGTAAGAGTTGAAAAAAGGGCCTTTACAACAAAAACATCTGCCTCCCTGTCATTAATGCCTGCCTTCCTTGCCTCTACCACATACATCGAGAGCCCCTGAAGGGCATACACTAAAAGGTCCTGAAGCGCCGCCACATCCGGCTGCTTGCCGCACACACCCTGTATGTCGCATCCTTTACCCTTTGCTGCCTGCTCGCACTGATAACAAAACATGACTTCCTCCTTGAAAATGATAGATTGGTGAGCTTCACTGTTTTATTCTAAATGGCGGTGGTGAGACTTGCATTGACTTAAGTCAATATCCCGGCAACTCTAAGATAAAGATAATCTGAATGGACTTAATGGGTAAATTCGTTGGAGATGCCTGTTCGGTACGATTGCGTATATTAATTAACAGCTTGTTTGATTATAATGAATATAGTTGCCTTGACAATAATTCAGAAGGAGATGGACATGAAAATCAGACTTGCCTTGATGTCGGTCATGGTATTGCTCATTGCTTCTTATGGTTGTGTCGGATATTACGACCGCGATTATGACCGTGGCGGATATCGGGAATACAGAGACCACGACAGGGACCGTGATCATGAAGTGCATCATGACCGCGATGGTAATCGCGACGAAAACCGGGACTTTAACCGCGACCGTCATGATCATGGCGAAGGCGATATGCAAACTGGCGTACCCCACTGAGCTTTTGAAAACTGGGTATCTTGACCTTAGAACAAAGGGCATGGCGACAGCACTCGCGGTGATATGGGAAAGCCCAGCATAGGATCATCCTCAACTTATTTCGGGATCGGCGTTCAAAGACGATTAACTTTGGACCAGCTTTTTTAGATAATTTCTTATGCGTTTGGCATTCGTGCCGAGGTCGCTTACTCCGACCCTCGAAACAGACCGCATATCGATGCGGCTTCCTTGTGCGTCAGGAGAAACGCGAATTATTACGTCATCTTTGAACCCGAACCAGAATGTCGTATCGGTTGCCTCGATAATCCCTGCTGTACGGTTCACACTGACTATTTTCCAGCCCATCCCGGCTGCAGCTGCCGCCGCCAGATCAAATGCCCTGGACGGTGTCGAGTCAAGTATCAGTGGCTTTATGTCAGGATAAGCTTTATGCTGACGGGCAGCGAGATCAGGGCCGCCGTATTCCGGCGGATTCGGGGCATCACGCCTGGCCTTCAGAATTTCGATGAACCTGGGCGGATTTTCTGTATCTGTCGTAATATCATGAATCGGCGGCACATGAGAGGCAGTAATCCATATGTACAGCGGAATGCCCAGCGCAAACATGCTGATGACCGAGCCGATCAGGAAATATGCCAGGGCAATTTTCCTCTTCCTGAATGCCGACATGATTATGCCGACCACGGAGACCGCGATCACCACGACTTCTGCGTATGCGGCCCATTTCAAAATCGAAAGGCCCGTACGGAAATCCCACCATTCACGGCGGTTTCCGAGACCGGCCAGTATAGCAATTATGGCACAACACAAAGCAAGGCCGGTTGACAGAAGGGGAAAGGTTAGGCGGTTTCTGCTTAGGTAAAGCATTCCCTTTGGATCAGTTTTTATTCGGGGAGTTTGGCTGCCAGGACATCGACCTTTGAAATGACCGGCGGTTGAGAAAAAAGATCGGAGGCCTGAGCCATCAGCGCTGCAGCAACCTTGCCGGAGAGATGAGCTTGCCTGCCCGCTTCATCCGGGAATGCATCGAAGATGCCGAATGTAGATGGCCCGAGCTGAAGAGCAAACCATGTTGTTGTTGCAGGCTCCTGCTGAACCAGCTGGAGTCCGTCGCGCAGGAAGTTTTCGACATCTTTCTCTTTCCCCGGCTTCGCTTCCATCCGAACAAACAACGCTAAATTAACCATGGTATTTCTCCTTTTATCAGCACCTAATTCTTATGGGATTCTCTCCAGATCATAAAAGCGAGCCCGGCAGCAATAAGAAAACCGGGGGCACTGACCCAAACAGGAAGTATCTTGCCGTTTATCGCTATCTCCCATCCGAAAAAAAGCCTCAGAAGGTGCATAAGGGAAATAACAGCAAACACGCAGACAGCAATACGTGTATATAGCTTCATTATTGATCACCTTTCTTTGAACATATCAATATTGACGGCAATAACCAACAATAACCATGCCGCTATTTATAACTGAACCCCGCATAGCAGGCGCATGCTCGGAAATTCCCAGACCCAGCGGTAGTGGAGCCATATGACACGACAGAAGATAGACAAGTGTGCGAAAGCAGACCGGGTCATTATATTAGACAGACAAGTTCTGGGATTCTTATATTGAATCGAAGGAATGAATCAGTCGGATGACCTTCGAAAGGATCCGAAAGGATTTAGAGCTTGCATCGGGTTGCTACACTAACACTGTCCGCCTTTTTTCGCAGCAATCGCGCTGATTGTATTTACTGCAATTACAAGTCCGATTCCTATCATAAAAGCTACAGGTGCCGATATGACTCCCTGCGATGAAGCCAGCAAGAGCAAAGCTGCTCCGGCTAGAATAACCTTCGGCGCCCAAGACGCCTTATTATCAACTCCTCATATTCTGCCCATGCATAGACTCCTGATTTATTGTAATACGTTTATCATACCCGACTTTGCCCTATATTCACAAACCGCGCCTTTCAAATTTATATGGACAAACTGAGCGCACGTTTGTATGATATCGAAATCATGTCAACGAACGGTAGATAGGGGGGAGAGTCAGATGATGAAGAATATCCTTCTGAGAATTTTTTCAGGGACGATATTGCTGGCCTTTTTTGCGACACCCTTATTCGCCGACAAGATTACGCCGACACATTCCTGCATACAGCCGAATCGGCCTTCCAAATTCAAGAACGACGAAGAAGTGAACAAATATAAGGCCCAAATCGAAGTCTACAGGAAATGCATAAATGATTTTGTAGAAGAGCAGAACCAGGCCATTGAGAAGCATAAGGCTGCTGCAAATCAGGCCGTAACGGAATGGAATTTTTTTGTGAATTCGGAACACAGGTAGCGTTATGCTCGGACAGAGCATCGTATATTACAAACCGCAGGCGGGAAAATAGGGGGACATCATGTCAGGAGCGAAGCTGATATGCGTTGACTGTTATGAAAAACTTGAACCTGTTGTTATGCAGCAACTGAATATTTTTTATTGCAAAAACACCAAATGCCGGAGGTTCGGCGTTCTTACCGTCGGCGGTCTTTTGGATACGATATGCGAGAAAAGGCTTGTCCTGGGGGACGATAAAACTACAACTAACAGTTGATTAGCCGTCACGGGGACCTCTGATATGCTATCAAAAAATATTAAGCCCAAGCAGGGCCGACTGACTAAAAAAGGCGCTGCGGCGACTGGTCTGAAACGTGTAATGAAAGCGGCCGTAAAAGGCGTTTCCAGAAAAACAGTACCTGCGACAAACGGGAAAAAATACTTTGAGAAAGATATTGCTGTCAGCTTGTTGACCGAACAGGGCGATCTTCCGAAGTCGTACGGTACCCCGAAAATTGTCCTGATGCCCATAGATCCATATCTGGCAAATGTCTACTGGGAAATCAACGCGGCTGACATCGAGCGGATTTGCAGAAGGCTGAAGAGAAAATTCAATCAACTCGGGCATGTCCTTAGAATTTATGACCTTGCCGGAGACAGCCTTGACATGGAGATCGATCTGCAATCCGGTAACTTGTACGTGACACTTCCCAGTCCGGGCAACTCTTACTTTGCCGATCTTGGAATAAAAACAGAAAGCGCATTTTTTTTCTCGATTGTCCGCTCGAATACCGTTAAAATTCCGCACATTGGTCCCCGGCCTGAAGTTCAACACCCCATCTTCGTCTCTCGAAAACAGGCTGTGCGTAAGACTTCTCTTCCATTCCTTTGTGAATTGACCGGATATGGCACTTTGAATGGAGTCCTTGCTGCCCGAAATGAGAGGAGTTTTTCCCCCGGAATTTCCTCGTCGCCTGATATTTCCGAACAGGAAAAATGAAGGCAGCTTCATCGCCCTCTGCCGCATGCGAATCTTCTGCTGTGGGTTATCTGGCACTGGTTCTTCATGCACACTTGCCATTTGTGAGACACCCCGAATTCGAAGATGCGCTTGAGGAGAATTGGCTTTATGAATGCATCACCGAGAGCTACATTCCTTTGCTCAGGGTATTTGACGATCTTGCTGAACAGGGAATCGATTTCAAGCTTACCGTTTCGATCAGTCCGACCCTGGCTTCGATGCTCAGAGATCCTTTATTACAGGCGAGATACCTTAAACGTCTCGAGAAACTGATAGAACTCGCCGGGAAAGAGATAAGGAGGACGACGGCGCAATCAAAAGTCAACTCCCTTGCGCAAATGTATTTGGGGCGCTTGCAGGAGGTGCGGGATGCATTCGTTCATAAATACAGGCGCGACCTGATTCAGGCCTTCGGATACCTGCAAGACTTGGGCAAAATTGAAATCATAACAACAGCTGCCACGCATGGATACTTGCCGCTTCTGCTTCCGGACGAATCGGCCGTACGTGCACAGGTGCGCACCGGTGTCCACTATTATCGGCAACTGTTCGGCAGGAAGCCGCACGGTTTCTGGCTTCCAGAGTGCGGATATTATCCCGGCATCGACAGCATCCTGTCGGATGAAGGCATCCGATACACAATCCTTGAAACCCACGGCATCACGCGCGCAAAGCCCAGGCCAAAATATGGGGTTTATGCACCTCTTTATTGTCCATCCGGACTGGCGGTGTTCGGGCGCGATCCGGAATCCTCCAGGCAGGTATGGAGTTCTGCGGAAGGATATCCGGGCGACGCGTATTATCGCGAGTTCTACCGCGATATTGCGTACGATCTCGATCACGATTACATTGCGCCTTACATCCACAGTGACGGCATAAGGATAGACAGCGGACTTAAATATTATCGCATTACCGGCAAATCAGGGTATAAAAAAATCTACAGTCCGGAGGCGGCTGAAAGAAAGGCCAGAATTCATGCCAGACATTTTATTTCCGAAAAAAAGCGCCAGATATGCAATCTTTCTTCCAAAATGGATCGCAGTCCGGTTATTGTAGCACCTTTCGATGCCGAACTCTTCGGCCATTGGTGGTACGAAGGGCCGAAGTGGCTTGATTATCTGATTCGCGGAATCGCCTTTGCTCCAGCTGCGGATAAATTGCGTAAGACTGAACCGGATGGCCTTATTCGCCTGACAACACTTTCCGACTACTTTGAAAAATATCCCTCAAACCAGCTCTCGGTGCCGTCTGCCTCCAGTTGGGGCAATAACGGCTCTAACGAGACCTGGCTCAACATAAGCAACGACTGGATTTACCGCCATCTTCACAGCGGGGCGCAGATCATGAAAGAACTGGCGACCAGCTACCCAAAAGCAAAGGGAACTGCACGGCGAGCAATAAAGCAGGCAGCGCGCGAGCTGCTGCTCGCCCAGTCAAGCGATTGGGCATTTATCATCAGAAGTGGCCCTCACAGCGATTATGCAGTTAAACGGACCAAGACCCACCTGTTAAGGCTGATAAGGCTCAGAGGACAGATAAAAGACGATCTGATTGATAACGAATGGCTTTCAGCGATTGAGCAGCAGAATAATATTTTCCCTGATATCGACTACAGGATGTTCGAGTAGCAAAAACATCGTTCACTATTATCACTCGATTCATAGAGTGCGCATGGTGCCTGAAGTGTTTGAAATTTCCAGGATAAACGGCAA
>DATJOY010000172.1:0-2824 GCA_035506695.1 Dissulfurispiraceae bacterium | reverse complement strand
AAGCTCCCCATATTCGTCATACTGCGGCGGCGAATAAATCTCTCCTGATACCAGCTTGTCAATCGTGCCGGCAAAAGGGACGCCGTCGGTTCTTATCCATGGCCCCGCGGCAGTCGGCAGCGAGGACTGCCCGCATTTGTTCATTTTTGTGCCGTTATAGCCCAGCACATGACAGTATGCATCGGTTGAGCTGGTGGAAAGCCAGGCCCTGTAAGCACCAGGAAGACCTGCAACTTCAGCCGCCGTCTGGCACATCGTGTCTGCGCCATCAAAGCCGCCCAGATTGCCATTATGACTGGCAGAGGTTATAAATGCTTTCAGAGGTGTTGATGAAACGATCATTTCATATTCCGACAAAGTAATTGTATGCGCTCCACTAAATGTCAGGGTCTTGATAATAGCGGGTCCGTCAACAGTGATTGTGCCGGAGTTCGAGTCATTAATAATAACGTCATCCCCCGGCTGTGGAATTTTGTCGGGATTCCAGTGCGTCGCTATGTTCCATGATCCACCGCCTGAGAAGTCCCAAGTAACGGTTTCTGCGTTGACCTCGGAATTGGACAAAATAATGATAAGCAGTATTAAGGCAAGCCATTTTTTCCCCATCTGCCCCTACCTCCTGATAGTCGATAGAGTGATATATCGCTGTTTAATTTATTTAAGTACTCTTCGTTCAACCAACAGCAAACATAATAGCAGCGGTGTTTTATTTAGTTCCTCTTTTGAAATGTCCGCTCTTGCCGCCGCTCTTTTCGAGGAGCATGATCTCCCCGATCACCATTTCCTTGTCGACGGCCTTGCACATATCGTAGATCGTAAGAGCAGCGACGGATGTCCCGGTGAGCGCCTCCATCTCGACGCCGGTCTGACCAGTTACTTTCGCAGTGGTTGTTATGCCGATCCTGTTTCTTTTGGTGTCGATCTCGAAATCTATAGTAATTGAAGAAATATTCAGCGGGTGGCACATCGGTATCAGCTCCGGAGTCTTTTTTGCGGCCATGATCCCCGCTACTCTTGCAACTCCCAGCACATCTCCTTTTTCGACCTTGCCCTGCTCGATCATTTTGATGGTTTCGGCCTTCATTGATATGGATCCGGAAGCGATTGCAACCCTCGATGTTACCGCCTTTTCAGATACATCCACCATCCGGGCTTTGCCCGATTTATCGAAATGGGTGAGTTTCATGCAGACCTCCCGGCAATTAATGAACAGGCTTACGGAAATTTAATATAGTTTTCCCAGACGTTCAGGATTTCCTTTGTAGCAGTCAGGTCCCCTGCGCAGTAACGCGCGATGTCGATATACCTGCCTGCGCGAAACAGGTCTTTGATATCGTATCCGGTAATGCCGTCCGACTTGGGACTCTTAATTCCGAAGGTCCTGCACCACATGTCCAGCGGGAATTTTCTCTTCGCGGCGCCGTAAAAAGTGAGCTGATCGAAAAGGTCAATATGAGAGCTGTTGTTGGCGTAGCGGTATGGCATAAGGTCGCGAGAAGGCTTCACTTTGTTGACTGCGGAACGGATGATGATGAAAGGACAATCGAATGACCTGCCGTTGAAGGTGACGATCTGATCGTACGCCTTGACTGCATGCCAGAATTTTTCGAGGACATCCTTTTCGGTCCCGCATTCGTATCGTATGCCGTTTTCTTCAAAGGGCAAGGGCGGCTCGCCGCCGGCCTGAAAATATACGGCCCCCTTGTCGGTGTCGGGATTGAGCATGCCGATGGCGACGATTTCGCCGGTGAGCGGGTAAAAGGAGAGGCTCTCTTTGATCCTCTCCTTTTCTTCTTCGCTTTCAGCCCATTTAAGCAGATATTCCGCAACTGCGGGATCGAGTGAATCGAAGTCAGCTCCGACGGTCTCAATGTCGAAGATGACCCGGCCCATTATGCCGCCTTCTTGGAAATCTTCTCTATGACCTGCCAGGTCTTGAGTGCATCGATTGCCTTCTGAAGCTGAACATCGTCCTTTTCTTCAACCTCGATAGGGACTTTTTCTTCGTCCGCCGGCCCTTCGATGTTCTTCTCATTCTGGAGGTGTCCTTCGAGGTCTTTCTCCCTGATCACCGACATCCCCTTGCCGTCCTTAGCTTCGAGCTTGACGATGATGTCGGGGGTAATCCCGACGTTCTGAATGCTGATGCCGTTCGGCGTGTAATATTTCGCGGTGGTAAGGCGCAGTCCTGAGCCGTCGCTCAGCGGGATGAGGGTCTGGACAGAGCCCTTGCCAAAGGTCTGGACGCCGATGATCACAGCGCGGTTCCAGTCCTTTAGCGCGCCGGCCACGATTTCGGATGCGCTGGCGCTGCCCTGGTTGACCAGTACAACCATCGGCAAGTCAGGATAGGAAGGCAGATCACCTTCGGTATAATACTCGATCTTGTCTCCGCTCCTCCCTTTGATGTAAACAACCAGTTTCTTCGCCGGCAGGAATTGTCCGGATACATCGACCGCACTATTCAGCAGCCCGCCCGGATCGTTCCTGAGATCCAGGATTATGGACTTCATGCCCTTTTCTTTTAAATCCTTGAGCGCCTTTGACAGGTCTTCAGATGTCATCTCCTGGAACTGCGTAAGTTTTACATAACCGATATCATCTTTCAGCATCTTGAACTTCACGCTCTTGATTTTTATTATGTCCCTGATGACTGTAAAATCTTTCGGCTCGGTCCACCCTTCCCTGTATATGTTCAGGACAACCGGTTTGCCCTTTGGCCCACGCATCTTTGAAACAGCATCCTGGATACTCAGGTTTTTGGTAGACTCTCCGGCGATTTTCAGTATCTTGTCTCCGGCCTTGAGTCCCGCCTTATATGCCG
>DATJOY010000171.1:0-2325 GCA_035506695.1 Dissulfurispiraceae bacterium | reverse complement strand
TACCTTCGGGGACGACATATATCATACTCACCCGGCCGGTATGTGGATGCTCAATTTCAAGTTCATGCATGTGAACATGAACGGGCTGCGCGCCGGGTTGGGACAAACCTGCAATTGCCATTGCTGATTGCAAAGGCCATTACGGGTTCCGGTGTCTCGAATACTGACGGACTTGATTATGCATCCCGCCGCCGCGATAAACTAAAACAGTCCTTGATACGGCGGTTTGACACGACTCTTACGAAGGAAAAGGGGAATGAATAAATTTCTGCTGTTCGTTTCAATCTTGATTGCTGCACTTTTACTGTCTTGCGCAAAGGAATCCGCTTATCCGGAAGCACCTGTAAGCGGCGCAGAGATAGTGATAGATACATTACCTTTGAAGCCCGATTTGCCTCAATATTTCACGTACCTCGGTCCCGACAGAAAAATCAATCTCTTCGTCATCAGGATAGACGATGAAGTGCTCTCCTTCCTCGATGCTTGTCTGAGTTGCACCCCCAGGCGGGGCTTCACTTTCAGTGACGGATACTTCACCTGCAGGGTCTGCGGCACCAAATATTCAGTCAGCGAGGTCAAACATGGGATCGGGGGGTGCTATCCAATCAGGATCCCTGGGGAACTGAAGGGTGATAAATACCACATCAAAATCTCGTCTCTTGCGAAATGAACTGATGTTGCGGAGTTGAAACACGAAAATATTTCGCAGATTATCTGCGTAGAATGAAACCTGTCAGCACAGACAGCTTAATATTTTGCATCCAGGACTTCGCGTATTTTGGCCAGAAGCTGTTCCGGTTTGACCGGTTTCTGTATCAGCGGCAGTCCGGTCCCGATGATCCTTTTGCGCTGTATGATGTCCTCGGAATAGCCGCTCATAAAAATGATATCTATGTCCGTCCGGATGCCCCTGATCTCCTCAAACGCCTGCCTGCCGCTCTTCCGCGGCATTATCACATCAAGCAACACAAGATCAATCCTGTCTTTGTTGTCTGAGAATTTGTCAACTGCATCTGCTCCGTCAACAGCTTCAATGACTGTATACCCGAACTTTTCAAGAATTGCTCTCGTAAGTTTCCTTATACTTTCGTCGTCGTCCGCAACAAGTATAGTCTCATTGCCGCCCCTGACCGTCGCCGAAACTTCTGCCTCCAGGTCGAAATCGTATGACTGATCCTCTATAACCGGCAAATATATCTTGAACGTGGTACCCTTGCCGGGTTCGCTGCTGCAATCTATATACCCATTGTGCTGCTTAACAATGCCGTATACGATCGAAAGGCCCAGCCCAGTGCCCATGCCGACACCCTTAGTCGTATAAAAAGGTTCGAATATTCTCTTGCATGTGTTGTCCTCCATGCCTTCCCCGGTATCAGAGACCGATATCACGGCATATTTTCCGGGCTTTCCGTATCCGTGCATATGGATAAATTCCCTGTCCAGATCATTCAATGCGGTTTCTATTCTCAGCATGCCTCCGTCGGGCATCGCGTCCCTGGCGTTTGACGCCAAATTCATCAGGACCTGTTCAAGTTGGCCCTGGTCGCCTGTAACCGGCAGGGGGGCAATCGCAAGAGAAATGACAGTCTCGATGTCCTCTCCTATAAGCCTGAACAGCGTCTTCCGGATCCCCGCTATAAAAGCGTTAATATCCATCTGTTTCATTATAGTGCTTTGTTTGCGGCTGAAAATAAGGAGCGCCTTGGTAAGATTTGCCGCGCGGTCCGCCGCCTTCATCATCTCATGAAGATAAGCCACATTGGCGTCATCCTTAGCCATTCTCATCTCCATCATTCCGCCATAGCCCATTATCACATTCAGGATATTATTGAAATCATGCGCTACTCCTCCTGCGAGTGTCCCCAGTGACTCCAGTTTCTGAGAATGCCTAAGTTGTTCCTCGAGCAGCTTTGTTTCTGTAACATCAGTGATGGTCTCAATGGCCGACGTGACTACCCCGCTCTTGCGGGCAAACGGGAATGCCTTTATCTCCGCATAGTGCTTTGATCCGTCGGGGTGAGTGTGAATATGCAAAACGGAACTCATCTCTCCCGTTTCAAATACCTTTTTAACAGGGCACTCTTCGCCTTTTTTATAACACGGGGTGCCGGTGTCATGGGAAACGCCATGACAAGTTTGCCCTGCGATCTGTTCTGCATTCAGGTTTACCGACTCGCGAAACGCCCTGTTGGCGGAAAGTATCCGGAAGTCCCTGTCCACAACGATAAACCCTTGGTCTACTGTCTCAAGAATATTTTTCAGATATGCTTCACTTTCTTGCAGGGCCTCTTCGTTCTTGACGCTCTTTTGCATCGCCTCCTCTGC
>DATJOY010000170.1:0-8458 GCA_035506695.1 Dissulfurispiraceae bacterium | reverse complement strand
CCGAGAAGGACGGAGCGGTTACCGTTTTTAACCCGCTCCGTTATCCGCTAGATCAGCTTCTCATGATGTACGCTTTGGCGATAGAGGGCGGCGCAATCATTCATGCCGCGGGCATTAATATAGAGGGCAAAGGGTACATCTTCCCGGGAAGATCTGGTGCAGGTAAAAGCACCCTGTCGAGGCAATTCAGGGACAGGGAAGATGCCGAGGTACTGAGCGACGATCGCATGGCGACAAGGATCGTTAATGGCACCATTATGACCTATGGTACGCCGTGGCCGGGCGAAGAGGGCATTGCATTGAACAAAGGGGTGCCACTGGCGGGCATTTTTTTCATGTCGCACGGAGACCGGAATGTGATTGCCGAAATCAGTCCTCAAAATGCAGTTGAAAAATTGATGCCTGTCGTTTCAGTGCCTTGGTACGACCCGGAGATGACATCAAAAATCCTTGCTTTCTGTGACGAACTTGTCTCAAACATCCCGGCTTTCGAGCTGCAGTTCAAACCCGTGGTCGAAGCAGCGGACTTCTTTGTAGAATCGGTATCGCTTAACAAAGCGCACTCAGTATCAAGGCGGCAAAACTGATCTTTTAAGGTGCTTATTTTTCTTGACATACAAGGGATGAGTTGCTACACTTACCCATGCATAAGCAAGGAGGCTGCAATGAAAAAGCTATACATCTGTATGATTGTAATCTGTGCATTTGTGCTCCAGGGGGTTGCATCCGCTGAAGATACCCTGAAGGACAACATCATAAAACAGGCGGCTGCGAACAATAACGATATAGATCCGGTTATCAAGGAATTCATCAAAAAGGGGACCGATCCCCGCGAACTGGTCAAGACCTGTATTCAGTTGGGCTTTGAAGCCTGCAAGGTAGCCACCAGCGCCCTTGTGGCCGGAGCCGACCGTCAGCTGGTTATTTTCGGTGCGCTTGATGGAGGGGCTACAAACGAGGATCTGAATCGCTGCGAAGGTCTCGGTTATTCTTATGATCCGCCGGCGAACATAGATCCGCCAAAGAGCAACCCCACTTCGAGCAGCGTGCCGAAATAAGAGAAGAAAACTCATTTTAGGAGGTAGTTATATATGAAGAGGTGGATACTCGTAGGCCTGCTCCTGATTATTCCACAGATTATACAGGCCGGTGAAGCTCCCTCTCCTACGGCACCCACCGATGCAATCAAAACTGAGGCCCCAGTACCCAGCGAAAATCCGGCGGGTGAAGTGCCGCTTGGGCAACCCATGGGTACAGAGCGGGTCTCAAATGATATCTTCGAGAAGAAGGGCGGCAACATACACCCCTTTCTTGCCATAACCGAATACTGGACCGACAATGCCTTTGATACGCACAGCAACCAAAAGAGCGACTTTACTACTGTCATTTCACCGGGCATTTATCTGGCGCTTCCCGGCATGAAGGAGCGCATCAGGCCCATTGAAACGCTCAATATAACCCCCGGCGGATCGACATTGACCAGGTTTGGGGTCCAATACCCGAGGGTCTTCCAGACGTACCTCTATTATCGTGCCGATATCGAGCACTATCTCGATTCGCACGAACTGAACTATACCAGTCACACGGTTGAGGGTGTGGCGCAGTACAACATGAGGGGCGGACTCTCTTTCGAAGTGGACGACCAGTTTGTAAAATCCCGTACCCAGCGCGGGACCGGGTTTTCATTCGAGCTGGACAAATTTTACGGCAACCTTTTTTCAGCCACCGCAAAATATGAGATCGGTGACAAAACGCTTGTGAGGGTCGATTACTCCAATTATTACCTGCACTTCATCGCGCCTGAAAACAGATTCAGGGACCGCGATGACAATACAGTTTCGGCTTACCTTTTTTACAAGCTGTGGCCCAAGACAGCGCTTTTTGTAGAATACGACTACGTCGATATTACGTACAACCAAGACGTTGTATCGGGCAGCAGCGAACAACATTTCTTTGCTGGACTCAAATGGGACATAACGGACAAGACAAAAGGGTCGATCAAGGCAGGTTACGGTATCAAGGATTTCAACAATTCGACCGTCGGAAGTCACAGCCACAATGACCTGTATGTCGAAATACAGCTTGACCACAAGTTCAGTCCCAAGACTACCCTGCTGGTCAGGGGATCGAGGAAGACCGAGGAAACCGATGTGGCACAGGGCAACTTCATAGTGGCGGACACCATCGGCACAACCCTGCTTCACAGGTTTACGACTAAAGTCACCGGCAGTCTTGATCTGTCGTATACCAATGAAAAATATAACGGCGTCGTTACCTTCGGAGACGAAACGAAAGCTCTTAACGATCAGTACCTGAGGGCCGGCATCGCGGCGCAATATGAATTCAAGGATTGGCTTAAGTTTGATCTGGGCTATGTATTTTCCGACAGGATATCGAACATTTCAGCGCTCAGCTACATAAACAACACGATATATCTGAGGGCTTCGGCAATTTATTAAGCTAATCGCCATTTAATAACCGACCCCCGGTGGAAAATCGCATCGGGGGTCATTTTTTGACTTCTCTTGCCTCCCGGAGATAAAATAATATCCAATGAAAAAGATATTCGCTGCCGTCTTCATCCTTGTTCTGATGCTGATATCCGGTACTTCCTTGCAGGCCAAAGACTATGTCGTGGGAATCGGAGACATCCTGAAGGTGAATGTTTACGACCATGCCGATCTTACTACTGTAGCGCGTATCGACGGGGATGGGCAGATACTGTTTCCATTGCTCGGACAGATAAAGGTTGCGGGGCTTACGGTTGCCCAGGTTTCCAAGAAGATTTCCGACCTTCTTTCAGATGGTTATATTGTCGCCCCACAGGTAACAGTGTTCGTGGAGGAATTCAGGAGCCAGAAGGCGACGATCATGGGACAGGTAAACAGGCCCGGGCTTTATGAGCTGAAAGGGTACACCACATTCCTTGAAATCCTGTCAAAGGCGGGGGACCTTGCTAAGGACGCTGGAGACAAGGCAATTATCAAAAGAAAGCCTGAGACACCGGACAAGGCCGAGCAGACAATTACGGTCGACCTCAGAAGCCTGACGAAAGGTGACAGTTCGCAGGACGTACAGATTCTGGATGGCGACAGCATTTATGTGGTTAAAGCCGGCGTTTTTTATGTAACAGGCGAGGTCAAGAAGCCGGATTCTTACAAGTTCGAGGAAGGCACTACGGTGCTCAAGGCGGTTACCACGGCCGGCGGGTTCAGCGACAAGGCTTCTACGGGGCGTGTCAAGATCATCCGCAAAGAAGGTGACGCCGAAAAAGTGCTGCCGAGGGTCAAGATGGACGAACCTGTTTTTCCAGGTGATGTTATCGTTGTACCTGAGAGCTTCTTTTAGCCCCGGCTTCTGCCGGAATTCAAGAGACAGGAAAAACCATGGACAAAAAAGATATTCACTTAAAAGACTATGTCAGGCTCATCAAAAAACGCAGAAACCTGGTACTTACGGTGTTCATATCAATTTTCGCGCTGGCGCTGATTATTACTGTCGCCACCACTTCTATTTATAAAGCTTCGATCAAGGTACTTATCGAAAAGAACGAGCGCGCTAACTTTATGCCCGGGGCCAATTATGCTTATTCATCATATGACCCTGAGTTTTATGAAACCCAGTATCAGCTTATCACCAGCGCGGCAGTGGCCAGGAAGGTTGTGGATCTGCTGGCTGCGGACCAGACCTTTAACACATATTTCGGAAAGATGTTTAAGGCTACACCGGACAACAAAGAGGCCCGGGCCGATGCTATCGCCAAGATGATACGCGGAGGCATATCGGTCAATCCGGTTAAGAACAGCAAGATCGTCGATATCAGCTATCTGTCGGAAAACCCCGTCCTTGCTCAGGTGATAGCCAATACCGTGGCAAAGGCGTACATCGAAGAACTGCTGGAGATGAGCATGAGCTCAACGCAATATACTATCCAGTGGATGACCAAGAAAGCTGAAGAGGAACGGGAGAAACTGGAAAAGTCCGAGAGGTCTCTGCAGGCCTATATGAAGGACCAGAATTTTGTCGCCATCGAAGACAAGGTCGCCGTAGTCCCACAAAAGATTACGGAGATTAACAGCCAGCTTATCAAGGCAGAGGCGAAACGGAAGGAAACTGAAACCTTGTACAACAAGGTGAGGGGAATTTCCGCCAATATAAGCGACGCTGAATCTATTTCGGCAGTTGCATCCGATCCGACAGTCCAGTCCCTGCGGCAACAGATTCTTAAGGCGGAACAGCAGAATATGGAGCTCTCACAGAAATACGGTGCAAAGCACCCAACCATGGTGAGGGCCAATGAAGACCTTAAGGGACTCAAGGCAAAACGGGACCAGGAGATCAGGAGAGTCATAGATTCGATAAAGAATGAATACGAAATGGCCAGGTCCAATGAGGCAAGCCTGAGAGGGCTGCTTTCGCAGACCAACTCCGAGGCCCTGAATGTAAACGACAAGTTGATCGAATATAAGGTACTCAGCAGGGAGGCCGAGACTAACAGGCAACTATACGATGCGCTTATCAAGAGGATCAAAGAACAGAGCATCACCGAACAGGTCCGCAGCGCCAATGTCCTGATAGTCGAAAATGCTGAAAAGCCCACGTCACCCGTGACACCGCGTACGGCCCGCAACCTGCTCCTCGGGCTTCTGATCGGATTGCTGGGAGGCGTAGGAATGGTATTCTTTGCCGAATACCTCGATCAGACCATCAAGTCGCCTGAAGATGCAGAAAGTAAACTGGGGGTATCAGTGCTGGGCATGATACCCCTGCTGAAAACACCTGAACATCCGATAGAACAGATGGTACTGAAGGAACCCATCTCGGCCTTTACCGAGAATTACAAGGCCATCAGGACGGCCCTTCTGCTTTCGGCGGCCGACCGACCGCCGCAAAAAATTCTCGTCACAAGTGCACAGCCTGAAGAGGGTAAAACTGTTACCGCTATCAACCTTGCGACCGCAATTGCACAATCTGACTACTCGGTGCTGCTGGTTGACGCAGACCTGAGAAAACCACGCCTGTACAAGGCCCTGGGACTACCCAATTCCAAGGGGCTGAGCACTTATCTCGCGGGTGCCTCCGACATGAACATCATCCAGGCTGGCCCCCTGCCCAATCTCAGCATCATTACATCAGGACCTATTCCTCCGAACCCTTCCGAATTGCTGAGTTCGAACAGGTTGCATGAGATGCTCAGGGAATTGGGCGAGAAATATGATATCATCATCTTCGATGCGCCGCCGCTGCTCTCTGTGGCCGACAGCCTCATTCTGAGCAAAATGCTCGACGGCACACTGGTCATAGCGCGTGCGGGCAAGACGAGTTATGACGATGTCAGGAAGAGCCTGAAATCACTTACGGACCTGAATGCACGCGTACTTGGCGTTGTGATAAATGCTCTCGATGCGAAAAAGAACGACTACTATTATCGATATCACACTTATTACAACGAACCCGGAGAAAAGAAAGATTAGCGCGGCTGTCTCGATTACATATAACCTTCGGCCATGATCGATCTGCACTGCCATATCCTGCCCAGAATGGACGACGGCCCATCGAAGATGGAAGAATCCGCCAAAATGGCGGAGATGGCATATCGGGACGGCATAACCGTGATTGCGGCAACCCCTCATGTAAAAGACCATTTCTATCGCGCCGGACTCATACAGGAAAAGGTCGATGAACTGAACAAAATATTGACCCAGCGTTCCCTTCCCCTGAAGGTGCTGAAGGGTGCCGATGTAAGCGTACTTTTGCCACCTTCACGGATGAAGGAATATACCATCAACGCGACGAACTACATCCTGCTCGAATTCCCGCACACCCATGTGCCGCAGAATGCCGGCGAACTCCTTTTTAACGCGGTCCTTCAGGGTCTGCAGCCCATCATCACCCACCCGGAAAGAAATCCGTCTATTGTTAAAAACCCGCACATGCTGAATGAGTTGATAGGGGTAAACTCCCTCGTCCAGATTACCGCAGGCTCCCTGACCGGATATTTCGGACCGGAGGTGCAGGAATGTGCCGTTTACCTGCTTAAGCACGATATGGTCCATATAATCGCGACCGACGCCCATTCGACATCCGGCAGAATACCGGTCTTGTCGCTGGGTGTGAAGGCTGCTGAAAAGATTGTTGGCCGGGACCGCGCGCTGCAAATGGTAGAGGCAAATCCCGAAGCGGTAATAGCCGGGAGACCGGTCAATGCGCTCTAAGCTGATCTGGATATACCTTGCCATTCTGATTTTCTCTCCTGTCGCCTTTGGCTCTGTCGAACAATGGTCGTTGACGATCATGGAGGGTCTTTCCCTCTTTGCACTTCTGCTGCTTCTGCTGACGATCAGGAAAGATGAAAAGAATAAAACAGCACCCCTGTACAAGGTACCGGGAATAATACCTTTATTTTGCCTCTGGACTTATTTTATTGTCCAGATGGTACCACTACCCGCTGCTGTCGTAAATGTCCTTTCACCTGAAACCTACAGAACATATGCGGAAACCATAGGGGTCTTCGGACCGGTTTCCTGGATATCATTGTCCCTGCAGAAGAAGGCAACTCTCGTTGAATTCCTGAGGGTCAGCGGCTGCGCGGCATTCTACATTCTCACGGTGCAACTGCTCAGCCGCAAGCGGAACCTGAAGAGGACCGTTTCCGCAATAATAGCTTTCACGGGTTTTCTCGCGCTCTCCTCCATCCTGCAACACCTCACTTCCCCGCACAGGATATTCTGGTTCAGGGAAATTGAACTCGGTGTGCCCTTTGGTCCTTTCGTCAACAGGAACCATTACGCAGGCCTCATGGGGATGCTCTTTCCGGTTGTGCTCAGCATGTTCCTGACCCTCAGGCCGAAGATGCATTATGCCTCTCTGCGCGAGAAGCTGACCGAACTCTTCGGCCACAGGCATGCAAATACATACATACTTGTCGGTCTGTCGGCAATTCTTGCCGGGATATCTGTTTTGCTCAGCCTTTCACGCGGCGGGATTGTCTGCCTGGCCCTTTCAACAGCCCTGCTCGGCGGCATGCTCCTGCTGAAGACTGGAAAGAGGGGAGGGATATGGGTCGTTGTGTTCGTCTCGGTTGTTGTTGCCGTCAGTGTCGGGTGGGCCGGATGGGAGACCGTATCTGCCCGCTTCGACGAATTAAAAACCGGTATGACCTATAACAGAGTTTTTTCAGTAGATAAACCCGACAGGCCGGAGATGTGGGGGAACAGTATTTTAATAATTCGGGATTTTCTGTTGACGGGCTCCGGATTCGGGAGTTTTATTGCTACCTACACTAAATATCGGAGACTCGATAGTATATGGACAGTCGATCATGCTCACAACGATTATCTCGAACTCCTGGCAGATGGCGGCATAATCGCTTTTGCGTTGTCAGCCTGGTTCCTGCTCGAAGTCCTTCTGAAATCTTACAGGGTTTTTATTAAACGCAGGGATTCCTATTCGATTTATCTCTACATAGGATGTATCGCCGGGATTTTCTCAATACTTTTCCACAGCTTGGTCGACTTCAATCTCCACATCGCATCCAACAGCCTCTATTTCTTTTTCCTTTGCGGACTGGCAGTCTCGGCAGCCAACACACGCCTGCACGAAAGCCAGTCGCCCAGTTACTTAAAGGTACTGCCGGGGACAAGGATGTCACTCTGGCGCATCATGGCGTCGGCAGCGCTGGTCTTTTGCGTTGTCGTCAACATCGGTATTCTTGCGGGGGAATCCTATTTCTCTCAAATCAGAGACAAAAAAATGAGCGGCAGGATTCAACCCGCTGATCTGGCCTTCTCAAGCGCTGTTGCCTCGAAAGCATCCATGTTTGACCCTCTTGAAGCAAGATATCATTACGCAGCAGCCGCAATAGAAGAGCGCTCGTCGGACCAGGCAGCGCTTGTAGCCTTAAAAAGGGCTGTGACTTTGGATCCTCTGAACAGCGAGTACTTGCAGCGGCTGGGACTGCTCTTGTCGCAAACGGGAGATACGGAGAAAGGGAATCGGCTCATCAGGGCCGGAGTTGACCTTGATGCAAGTAATCCGGCCAGATATAAACTGTATGCCCTCTTCCTTATTTCGAAAGGGAAGAAGGAAGAAGCATTCACTTACATCAGGAAGGCCCTGGCCATGTCTCCCGACAGGTCGGATGATTTCATCATGCTCATGATGCTGCGAGGCGTAAGCGATGAAGATATCCTGAGCACTCTGCCGCCGCGGGTCGCCGCGTATCTCGCATTCGGCGACTATTTGTATCTTTCAGGGAAAAATGAGGCTGCTGAAAAGGCATTTCGTGACGCCCTCTATTATGCGTCCAGGGAAAAAAATACCAGCAAGGCCCACTTTGATAAATTGTACCGTTACTATATCAAGAAAGAACGCTTTGAAGATGCACTTAATGTTGTGAAGCTTGCCGCGGCAGCCTTTCCTAATGCCTGGGACCTTTATTTTGAGGCCGGCGATCTTT
>DATJOY010000169.1:0-5587 GCA_035506695.1 Dissulfurispiraceae bacterium | reverse complement strand
TTTTCCATATCCGGTCAGATCACTATTTTAAGAAGTGTTATGACTTCCTGGAGCGACCAGAGGAGCCTTTGCTGGAGATCACAGTCAGTTACCCAGTCCCTGTTGTCATGTCTTCTTGCCTGACTGCAATTATCGAGCCTCGGCAATATTTCACGTTCCAGTTCATGCAGGCCGTGGCTGTAATGTGTTTTCGCTATGAGATTATACGCCTCATGAATCTCTTCAATCAGCTCTCTCTTAAATCCAGGGTGTTTAAATGCATCTGCGTCAGCAGCCTTGATAACGGAGATCATAGCCGAAAGCTTGTCAAGAATATTCAGGCGCGGATCAATATCGCCGTAAACAACGATTTTGCCGCTGTCCACGTAATTCCATCCTGCTTCGAGGACATCAATATCGGTGGTACCTTCAGGCAATGGATCAATCTTGATTATAGTCGCGGATTTGGAAGAGAAGCCGGCATTGTGGTCAGAGGCAGAATTATAAGGCCAAATGAGTGAAGGGTTGCTTTTGTTTGAAGGCTGGTCCGGAGGTCCGACTAATTTCTGCGGTGTAATCGTGCGGAACGGTCCTTCAGTACCGCTGGCGAGTTTGTTCGTTGAGTCAAGATATCCGGGTACGAGGTCCTTTCCATCCGCCCGAAGGGCAAGTATCATCCGGAGACCTCCATAAACATGAATCAAGTCGCCATTATTCCGCCCTGCGTTTCCTGGTGAGGTGTAATCACACCAACCCCCATTGGCCTTGTCTGCTACGGTATCATAATAATAGACGGCCTGCGGATAAATACCGTTCACATAGGGTGAATAGGTAGTGCCGGTATTCGACAGGTCGTCTGCAAGAGGATGGCTCACGGAATAGCCATCAGGCGCATATACGGTAATCTTTACCGCATCAGCCCTTATCCCGGCCGCTTTCAGCAGGTCTTCCATCACAACGCCGGAGTATTCCGCGTAATAGTCGCCGGATTTTGTTGTGTTCATGAGCATAAACTGGCTGTGCTGAGGCATCGCTTCCAGCTGGGCCTTATCGAAAATCCTGAAGGGAGCAGCCACTTTGGTTGGATCATCATTTTTATCACCGGGATAACGGATCGCGGTGATTTCTGCGAGATTGGAATACCCGTCTCCATCGGAGTCGAGGGATTCGATCGCCTTCAGGGCAGCTTCGTTCCGGCCATGAGTCAGATAGTCCGAACCGAAAGAATTCAGTGTTGAGACGAACTGGTCGGCTTGTTTCCCATAATTTGTAATGGCATGGCAATACTGGCAACTGCCCATTGTAGTCGACTTTCCTCCACTGGTGTATACTCCTCCGCCATGACATAGTGCGCAATTGTCGAGCTTAGTGCCTGCTGCGCCGGGATAGACATTGAGAAAAACCCTGGCATCATTATCGGCGTCTCCGGCGTGCTGATAGGCCGCTGTAGCTACCGATGCAACGGCAGCAAGAACAACGAAGAATACCACTGCAACCAGCTTATTGTACTTTCTCATAACTCGCCCTCCTCGTTTATTGAATCGTCAGACTTCATTTGGAAACCCGCTGCGGATTGTTAGGCACAGCTAACCATAAATTCCGGCAGCCATCAAAGTCAAATTGATTATATTCATCAATAGGATGCTAAGTTTTCATGTGCAAATAGCAGCAACCCTGAGTAACTTTTTTATGCTGATATTCAGCATAATGTGTCTGTATTTTGGGGAGATAAACGGAAATAGCGAATTCACTCGGTGGTCGTATAATATACCATTTGAGTTGTCAGAAAAGATGAACGATAGATGGTTGCAGCGAACAGACTGCCGGTCTCATCAAGACATGCCTCCGGAAAACAGTTCAGGAAAAAAGCTAAATCCTTACCTGTCCGCCGGTTTTTTCAACGACGTAATCGACAATGGCTTTATGGAGGCCTTCGACTTCCTGATCGGTAAGGGTCTTTTCAGGCGAACGATATCTGACATTAAAGGCGATGCTCTTTTTGCCTTCTCCGATATTGGGGCCTTGATAGATGTCAAAGATCGAGATATCTTCAACCAGGTTTGTCCCGTAGGACTTCAGATGAGCGATAATGTCGGAAGCCTGCAAGGCTGCATCGACCACAATTGCAGTGTCACGCTCGACAAACGGATATTTCGGTAGGGGTTTGTATACCCGCTCCCTCTTGGCTGAATTAATGATGCCCCCCAAATCAATCTCGGCAACTATGATGGAAGGCTTCTGGGCCTTGATATCCAGCGCCTCGATGACCGAAGGAGAAAGCGCTCCGATGAACCCGGCTTTCAGACCACCGATCATTATGTCGGCAGCACGGCCGGGATGCAAAAAAGGTTCGGCTGAACGGACATATGAACAGTTCGTGATGCCTATCTCCTGAAGAACTGCATCGAACACACCTTTTACGAGATAGTAATCAGAGGTCTCATCCCTGTAAAGAGCTTTAGTCTTTTCCCGGTAACTTACAGTTGCAAGCCGTTCTTTCTCCTCCGGCAGCGAATCGGGACTAACGCCGATAAATGCCCTCGCCGTCTCGAACAGTCTCAACTCCCGGTTGCCGTGGGCAAGGTTGTGACTGAGGTTCCTCAAGAGGGCCGGCACAAGGGTGGTCCTCATGAAAGCTTCCTCTTCCCTGAGAGGATTTTTTATCTGAACAAGGTTACGCCTCGGATCTCCCTCGGGGATGCGAAGGAGATCGAGCTCGTCCGCACCCATGAAGCTGAGATTAATTGCCTCAGAATATCCCGACTTGAGGAATGACTCCCTTATTTGACGCCTTGTTTCAGCGGAGGACATCTTTTCCTTCCGAGTATCGGCGGCAAGCACGGCCTTCGGTAATTCGGCGGGGATGTTGTCGTATCCGTAGAGCCTCGCCACCTCTTCTATGATGTCCGCCTCCATGGTGATATCTCTTCTGTAAGGAGGCACTTTGGCCCTGAATCCCGCGCCGCCCTTCCCCGACATTTCAGATATATCGAGGCCGAGACCGCTGAGACTCCGGAGGATTTCAGCTTCTGTAAGTTGCAGCCCAAGCACCTTGTTGACCCTGTTAAAGCGCACCTTTATTTCTTTAGGATAAAAACGCTTCGGATAGATATCGAGCTTTCCGCAAATGGTGCCGCCTGCGACTTCCCTCATCAGTTTGGCGGCCCTGTCCAGCGCTTTTTTGAGGACTTTTATGTCGGTCCCTCTTTCAAACCTGTATGACGCCTCTGTCTTAAGTCCCTGGGCCTTGGCAGTCCTTCTGACGGAGGAAGGATCGAAATAGGCGCTTTCAATGAAAATATCGGAGGTCTTATCCGTCACCTCGGTGTCCCTGCCCCCCATCACGCCTGCAATCGCAACAGGCCGTTCTGCGTCCCAAATCAGAAGTGAATCGCCCGAAATATTTCTTTCAACACCGTCAAGCGTAGTTATTTTTTCACCCGGCTGCCCGTTTACTGCCCTGGAAGTGCCTACCCGGATCATTGCACCTCTTAGGGTATTAAGATCGAAAGCATGGAGCGGATGCCCGAATTCGAGAAGAACATAATTTGTGACATCGACTACATTGTTGATCGAACGTATACCGCACTTTTCAAGCCGCTTCTTCATCCATTCGGGAGACGGTCCGACCTTGAGGCTGCGGACTATCCGGCCGGCATATCTGCTGCAAAGGTCGGGCTCGACTATTTCGATATTGAAGTCAAGCTCCTTGGACTCCGCAACAACATTCAGGTCCGGAGAGGTAAGCGGGACATCGTATGAAGCCGACAGCTCACGCGCTATGCCCATAATGCTGAGACAGTCGGGCCTATTGGGCGTAACGTTGACCTCTAAAATTGCATCGTCGCCGAAACGCTCGATGGCCTCGACCTCAAGACCGGTCATGGTAAGCTTGTCTGCGACAGCCTCAGCCGTCGCGTCGATCCTGACAAAATCTTTCAGCCATTCAAAAGATACTCTCATCTAAAATTGCCTCAGGAATCTCATGTCGTTTTCGAACAACAGACGTATGTCGTCGATGGAATATTTCAACAGGGTAATACGCTCTATCCCCATGCCGAAGGCAAAACCGGTATACTCCTCAGGGTCGTATCCGACATTTTCGAACACCTTTGGATTCACCATGCCCGCCCCCAGTATCTCAAGCCAGCCGGACCCCTTGCAGACCCTGCATCCTGCCCCCTTGCAAAGGATACAACCCATATCGATCTCTGCCGACGGTTCCGTAAACGGGAAAAAGCTGGGCCTGAACCTCACGGGGATATCGGCACCGAACATCTGGTGGATGAACGCAATCAGAACCCCCTTGAGATGGCTGAAGGTAATGTCCCTGTCAACCATCAGCCCCTCGACCTGATGGAACATGGGAGAGTGGGTGACATCCGCATCGCAGCGGTATACCTTTCCGGGCGCAACTATCCTCACCGGAGGTTTCATTTTTTCCATCACACGCACCTGGACGGGAGATGTATGGGTCCGCAGGAGGACATCGTCATTGACGTAAAACGTATCTTGCATGTCCCGTGCCGGATGGTCTTTGGGTATATTCAGGGCCTCGAAGTTGTAACAATCGAGTTCCACTTCAGGCCCCTCCTCTACTCCGAAGCCCATCCTCGTGAAGATATCGAGGACCTCGCGAAGCGTCCTGTTGAGAGGATGCTCATGTCCGAAGCCGACATGCTTGCCCGGCAGTGTAATATCGATTGCTTCTGCGAAAAGGCGCGTCCTCAATTCATCATCTTTCAGGAGTGCTTCTTTTTTGTCGCAGTGCTCTTCGATGAACTGTTTTAATTCGTTGATTTCCCTTCCGGCAAGGCGCCTGTCTTCGGGAGACAGGGCGGAAAGGGACTTGATCCTGAGTGTGACAACGCCTTTTTTCCCGAGATACCTGACCCTGATTCCGGACGCTTCAGTAAGATTTGCTGCCGATGAGATTTCATCGAGAAATGTCTGTTTCAGGTCTTCGCTCATGGCCGGAGAAACGCCGGGCCGGAAATCCGAATCTTGAGAAACTTGATCGATCTTTGTCCCGGGACCAGCGTGTCTGTACTTATCCTTTGACCTGTTCTACAAGCTGACCGAATGCATTGGGATCATTATACGCCAGGTCGGCAAGCGCCCTTCTGTCGAGCGCAATGTTGGCCTTTTTGAGTGCATTCATGAACTGACTGTAAGAAAGACCCATCTGGCGAACAGCGGCATTGATCCTTACAATCCAGAGTGACCGGAACTCGCGCTTCTTAAGTCGTCTGTCCTTGTATGCGGCAACAAGGGCCTTGTCGACCGCCTGCGCGGCATTCTTGAAAAGCCTTGACCTGCCTCCCGAATAACCCTTGGCCTGATCGAGAACTTTTTTATGATATCTGTTAGTCTTAAATCCACCTTTAGCCCTTGGCATGTTTCCTCCCTTAGCTGCAATGCTCTGTTTTTTCTATAATCTGAATATTGTATGCAGATTTTTGGAAATTGAATTTTAATAAATTAATCAATATGGAGTCAAGTTCACGAGTCAAGAAGTTCAATAGTCGAGGAGTTAAAAGACGACTTTAACTCCCCAACTCATTAACCCTTCAAGCACCTTAATGTCTTTTTCGGTAAAAGTTTGACC
>DATJOY010000168.1:0-16552 GCA_035506695.1 Dissulfurispiraceae bacterium | reverse complement strand
CTAAATCTGCTACCTTCATCCCCCCAACCATCTCTGAATTCAGATTGATTACCATGGTCTGTGAACTGACTGCAAGAGGAGCAGTTCCGCTCGATACAGTCGAGATAATAGGGCCAGTGAAAGTCTTTGAACCACCGATTGACTGCGTCGTTGTCAAATCAACAAAACTCTGACAATCTACCAATCCCCCTGTCTGGTCAATGCTGGTCATTGCAGAACTGACGGAGCATGCTGCGGTCACTCTTTTTTGAATTACGGCGGGATCAACATTGATCGTTATATCTCCAGTGGCTACGCTCACTGTCAGTCCACCACCGGGGGTAACTCCAGTAACCCCTGCTGTGTTCTGCCATGTCCCGTCTGAAAAATAGAGATAGCCTGATGGGGTCAGTCTAAGAATGTCCATCTGCACCTCAGAGCCGCCAAAGGCTGTAAATGGAGCCATAATAAACAGGCACATAATTATTAGGAGAATCAATTCAAGCCGGGGCACGGAATTCCCAACTCCATGATCTTTCATGCTTTTCCCCCTTAAGTATTCCAATATATAAAAAGGTTCATACCAAAGGCAGAAAAAGAGAACCGGGCGTGCCTGAAATAAGTTTCTGCAGCCCGGCTGTCTTATACTCAAGACCCGTTGCTTTCTGCCCCCTCCTCACGAAGGGTTTAGCCTTATCGGAACATCTTTATGCCACAATTATAAAACCTTGCGGGCTTGAATGCAATCGCTATTTTGCGTGATGTTATTTTGCGTGAGCCCAAAAAATTATTTACCTCATATGCACCCGCGGAATATGAATTTGACTTTGGCCGCAATGAACCACCAAGCGGCCAAACGACCTGCATTCCTCCAGAGAATTACTTGGCGAATATGGCATAGGTGCCATGAAAGTTTCCGATCCCACACCACAGCATTTTCAGAGCAGTGATTGGCGTTTGTTCCTGTAAGTACCCGAGCGTCTGCATCTAAATTTCCATAGGAATGATTTCTAAAGGCAGTCATCTCACGGCCTGGTTTATAAGAAAGGCGTCTCGACCATGTTTTCGGTGCGAGACGCCTTAACAACTTTGCGATGCAATCTATCCTGGAAAGATATTCTCTAATCTTCCTCTTCCCATTCTTCATTCATGGTAACAGCGGCTGCAGACCCTGACAGTACGGAAAGCTTTACTGCCGCGATGGTGCGGTACACCTCTTCAGGCTTGCAAATTTTACCGCCCACCGTCAGGAGATCGTCTATCTTTATGCCGAATAGCCGTTCGTTCTCCTGCAAATACGGGAGCATAAGTTTCCAGTCTTTCTTCCTGAAGGGAAGTATCTGGCCTCCGTTCAGCTGCTCTTCCACGATTGTGCGCTGCGGGTCGCGGACAAAGATTGCCCCGCCGGACGCGAGTGAAAAAATGTTCGATCCCGGGTAAGGCGTCTCCAGCGGTACCATCTTCCCGTCCTTATCGAAAGTTATTCCGTTCAGGATAACAAACCCGCCGCCTTTATAAGGGTCGCCCGCCATAAAAGACTCAGCCAAATAGTCTAGAGCGGTGCCGTTTATCACAACCCTCGGTTTCCCGCATGCGTTGATAAGAGGGCGTCCTGCTGCGTTGCCGAGGACATAGACTTCTCCGCCCTTGGCCCCGTACATGAATGTTTGACCAACATCGCCATATACGACCAGCTTGCCTGATTTCATGATCTGTCCGAGCTGGTCCTGCGCATTGCCGTGTACGCGTATTTCGAGACCGTCCATTCCCGAGCCGAGATAATCCCCGGACGAGCCGAAGGAGTCTATGCGCACTCCTTTTGTGCCCGGACCGAGGCCGCATCCGAGGAAACGTTGGCCGCGCTGTCCGAAGCATATGAATTTTTTCCAGCCGAGTTCGAAGGCATTGGATATAAGGCGTGCGAATGAATCATCCCCCTCGGGCGGGAACAGGCCTGCGTCGGCCACCAGGACTTTTTCGCCCTTGCGCGGTGCGCGAAGTGCATGGCGGTTTTCAAAATCAATTCCGGCGCAGTATGACTTTGTCCCTGCATCCCCTATCTTAGGGATCGATCTGAAAATGGAGTCGAGGGAACTGGAGCACATTTCGAGGATTGAACGCCGTCTCATGCTTCCTGTTGAATAGCGCCGGTCGAGAAAAAGCGCCAAAAGATTGATTGCTGCTTCGCGCAGGTCTTCTTTCCCGGCAAGTGCAACGATGTGGTCCAAGACTGCTGAGAGTTGTGTGTAGTCCCACTTGGGAAGGTGCGACGTCAGTTCCGCAAAGATATTTTCCCTGGTTTCCATGGACAAGCTGTTCAATATGGTCTTCGAGTCCTCATCAACATGGGTATGCGCTGCCTGCAAATTGGCGCCGCTTTCAAGCGGTGTCTGGCCGGAAGGCACGTCAACAAGGCGTCCGAATTTGTCCGTACAGGTCAGACTCATCTTTCCGGGTGCGGACTCCTGTACCGTGAAGATAAAAGCGCCGCCGTCGGTATAGCTCCCTCCGCGCGCGTTCCAGTAATGATCTGCTATCTTGCCGAACCGTGCATCTTCCGCGGCGAGGCTCTCCAAAGTTGCATCGATCGCCTGTTTTTCCGAACAGATCAGGCCTATCTCTATTTCACCTTTCTGCAGGGCAAAGACCTGAGGACGCAGCATTGCGGTGTCGGTGATGCCGATAAGCTGGAATTTCTTCTTCTGTACATTGTTGCGCGCGATAATGAAGAACCATGGTCCATCAGGAGAGCCGTGAATGTGCGCGTTCTGAATCTGCCTGTATATGCGCTGCTTTTCCTCCGGCAGGTGGTCGAAGTCCATTTCCCCGGTCGGGGCAAGGGCTTCGATAATGTACTCAAGTGGATATCCGTAAACCCTGCTCAAAAGATCGAAGACCTGGACAGAGACCTCGGTGTCGGTCAGAAAAAGGGGATAGACATTCCGTTGTTTTAGGTAGTCGGACACCGAATAATAATTCGCGAAGTCACCGTTGTGCACAAGGGCTTCGTTAAGACCTATGAAGGGATGAGCTCCGCCGGGGTGCCAGACGCGGCCCTTGGTGGGATACCGCTGATGCGCTATCCATATGTTTGCATCAAAATCTTCCAGTTTGTAGTATTGCGCGACCTGCTCGGCATATCCTACGATTTTCAATATCATCATGTTCCTGCCGTGGGAAAGCACAAAGGCCCTTTTTTCACCGAGAGAACTGTATAGGGCGAGGTTCAGCTGGTAGGTATTCTGATAAATGAATTCTTCCTCAGCCCGTGCACTCTGCAAGATATTCAGCTCGCGCTCTTTCTGGAAGCGGGCCAGGACTTCAGGTTTTACCCGCACAAAATAGCGCTTTACTGCCGGCGGCTTGACCTCAAGACCGTCGATGTCCCTGTAATCACCGATGGTTTCGGCAAAGGACTCATGTGCAACCTGAAAATGCGGGCGTATGAAGCGCGCTTCCATCTCTCCGACTACGGTTTCGTCGAGTATCGCAACCTGGAGAAGAAAGGCACTGTCGAGGGTGTCCTGGTCGACTCCCAGTTTGGCCGGATTCAGGCCTACAGCCGCGAGGCCTCCGCCCTTGCCGTTTCCCCTGTTGTGCATCTGCACCGACGGCGTAAATATATGACGACCACCCACCCGAACATTGCAGGCAAATCCGGTAACACCGCAGCCGCCTTCTTCAGCTTCGACAGTGTTGCGGTTCACAAGCTTTTCAGCGTCGCGGAAGTGGTGTCGTGATTTTATTATTGCGTCAACGCTGCTCATCTTTTTCATAGTTCCAGTTCCCCCTCAATCTCATCCTGCTTTAGATAGTCGAGGTGACCGATCACGTCGAAGCGTCCGACAAGCTCTGTGACGCTCTTCATGCCCAACCGCTTGAGGATGGAGACCAACTGACGTCGCCAGGACAGATACATATTTATAATACGCTGAGTTGCCCAATCGAGCTGCATGAGATTGGTAAGCTGTTCGTCCGTGGAGGCAATTCCCCTGGCGCAACCGCGGCCCGACTCACAGTGGTGGCAGCGAATGCATTCGAGGGCCACGAGGTCGGCGGTGCCGAGGCAGACGCCATTGGCGCCCAGGGCAATGGCTTTTGCCATATCATGGGCGGTACGTATGCCGCCGCTTGCGATGATGGTCACCTTGTCCCTGATGCCCTCTTCGGACAGGAACTTGTGGACCTTGGGCACTGCATATTCAATCGGCATGGCGATATTCTTTTTCGCTATATCGGGCGCCGCGCCGGTGCCTCCGTAGCTTCCGTCAAGCTGGATGATATGGGCGCCTGCGTAATAACTTCCAACCGCAACCATGTCAACATCGGTAGGTGTTGAGACCTTTACAGACACGAGAGTGCGCGGGTTGGTTTCCTTTATCCAGTCCACGTGTTTTTTGTGGTCTTCCACCGAGTAAACACTATGGAATGGAAACGGCGAGAAAAGGGCGCTCCCTGCAACTGCCTCGCGCATTGCAGCCACGCGGGGAGTCACTTTGTCGCCAAGAAGATGCCCGCCGAGCCCCGGTTTCGCACCCTGTGCATATTTGAATTCAACGATCCGGACCCTCTTCAGCGTCTCTTCCCTTACGCCGAAAAGACCTGTTGCAACCTGCGTGATGATGTGATCATCGTAAGGTATCAGTTCTTCAGGGTATCCGCCTTCTCCCGTGCAGCAGAAGGTGTTGAGTGCAGCCGCGGCCTTGACCCGTGAGAGCATGGTAACGATGCTTACCGAGCCGAAGGACATGCCTCCGAGATAGAACGGGACGGGTATTTCAACGCCCGGCCTGGAATCCCCCGAGCGGTTAAGCTCAATGGCTGTGGATATCTCTTCGTCGGGTACATCAGCCTGTTTCGCTTTTGGAAAGATGAAACGCAGCTTGTCAAAGCCCCCGCCAGAATCTCCGGTTTTGTAATTGAGCCCCTGATACGGGATTTCGCCGGTCTCCGCCATGTGCCAGGTGCTGGCAAGCAGGTCGGCAGACCACCGCTTGTCTCCCAGTATTTCAAAGGAAGGATTGAGGCTCAGGTGAATCGCCTTTTCAGGGCATTTGCTCACGCAGTAGAATTCTTTAGAGCTGCATGGAAATCCGAGACAGAGATGATCAGCTACAACTCGTGGTTTCTTCGATCCCGCTTTATATACTCCGTATGGGCAGAGAGTTACGCAGATCCCGCAGTTATTGCAAGCCTTGGTGATCGCTACGCGATATTTGCCCAGGGCATTGCGGAAGCGGCTCGGTATTTTCTTAACTTCAGGCAGTGTGAGTTTTTTAGCGTTCGTTCCCATGGTATCAACCCCTTCTGCCCAGTGAGGCAAAGATATCTTTTTCGAGGTCCTCGAAGAACATGGCGCGGCCCATTTCTCCCCTCAATCTTCTTACCTCGCGGATGCCCATGGCCCCAAGTATCTCGATAAGCTGGTTATGCCAGCCAGCCATCAGGTTCCTCATGCGGCCGGCGCCCCACGCGGTATCGACGCTTTCAATCTCAACCGGACAGGCAATGCCTTCCTTGCAGCGGCGGCATACCCTGCACTCCATTGCAACGAGGAGCGGTATGTCGACAGACACCAGGTCCGACCCGCAGATTATCTGTTTTGCGACATGCTCGGCCATGGCTATGCCTCCGCCGGAGATCAGGGTGATCTGGTCGCGCACTCCCTTGTCCACGAGGTGAAGGTGCAGCTCTCTCATGCGCTCTTTTATGAACAGGGGCTTCTCGCCATTTTCAAGGCCGTATTCGTCTGCAACAAGATGTATGACTTCAGCACCTTCATTTATCAGCTTGCAGACATTCCCGGATGCGTCCGGACTGAGCGGCATCCTGATTATAATCACAAGGCCGGGATTCTTTTCTTTCAATTTCTTTTGCGCGGCGATGACATCCTTCCCGTAAGGAAGCTCTATCAGGCGCAGTTTGCTTAAAACAGAAGAATCGATATCGGATAATTTCCCGTCGGCATACAGCACCATATTTGGGAGATACTCGTTCATTTCCGTGGTAAGATCGCTTTGGCGGATTACCGCAAAAGTGCCCAACAGTCGCGCTCCTTCGAGAAGTACAAGATTTATCCTTTTTCTCGGCGGCGACCACGGCAGTATGTCCAGGATAATCGGAAGCGGTACTTCCACAACCGGAGGTGGCGACACGGTGAGCGATCCGGATTCGTCGAATTCGAGGGCCATTAGCTTGCGGCCTATATCCGCAGTTGTGCTTATGTATTCGCGTCCGTGTATGCCGTCCCTTGTGGGCCTGACTATTTCGGACATGTCCGTCCACATGGCGTCGAAGCCCGCGCCGGAGAATGGGCCTCCGTAGCCGCCTCCGGAAACGGGGATTCGGCCTGCTTCGGACTGGTACCACAGCCCGGAGATAATCTCCGGCGTCCAGTATCTGTCTCCAAGGGCTTTATATGACGGGTTGAGTCCCTTTTGAATAAGTTTGTTCGGACAGCCCTGAACACAGCGGAAACAATCCTTGCAGACGCTGTCGAGGGATTCGAGCATCTGGCGGGAATCGATGCCGCGTTTCTCATAAACCTTGTAGACACAATCTTTCTTTACGCAGCGGGGGCATTTGAGGCAACCTTCTTCCCAGGCTATCACTCCGGACCGGGTTATCGACTGAAACCGGTTGGCGACCTGGGAAGTGTGTATATGATATTTTGACGGCATATCGTTACTCCTCTTAACCCTTGGGTCTTGGAAACAGCTTAGCGTCCTGAACTATCTGAGGAACGGCCTCTTCCCATTCGATTGCCATGATATGAACCCCATGAACGCCTTTCATCGCCTGAAGCGCCTGAATGGTTTCGAGTGCTATCTTGATCCCCTCTTGCCGCTGTTCCTTTGTGGGTACTGATTTCATTCTCTTGATTATCTCGTCGGGCACATCCATGCCGGCCACATTATTTGCCATGTATTCCGCCATGCGCGCGGATTTAAGAGGAGTTATACCGCCGAGTATGTAAACCTTGCCATCGAGTCCGTTATCTTTTACAAGGCCCATCCATTCCTTAAAACGGTTGAGATTGTAAATGCATTGGGTCTGTATGAACTCCGCGCCGGCATCCACTTTCGTAGCGAGGCGAACAGCCCGGTACTCGAAAGGATCTGCAAAGGGGTTTGCAGCTGCACCGATAAACATTTGGGGCGGCACGCTCAGCTTTTCACCCCCGATAACTTCGCCGGCATCTCTCATCGTGCGCACTGTCTGTACGAATTGGATAGAATCGATATCGAATACTCCCTTTGCCTGGGGCTGATTGCCAAAGGACTGGTGATCACCCGAAAGGCAGAGAATATTCCGTATGCCGAGGGCGGATGCCCCAAGGACGTCCGACTGAAGGGCAATGCGGTTGCGGTCGCGGGTGACCATCTGTAGCACGGGGTCAAGCCCGTCCGCCTTGAGCAGGGCGCAGGCTGCGAGGCTGCAGAGACGGACTACTCCGGTCTGATTGTCAGTCACGTTTACGCTGTCGGTATAGTCTTTAAGGATTTTACCTTTGCTCCTGACGACTTCCGGGTCTGCTCCCTTCGGAGGCCCGCATTCGGCAGTTACTGCGAAATTTCCACTCTGCAAGATTTTTTTAAGCCGGCTTTCGGTCATCACGATCTCTGGTCCTCCCGGTAAATTTTCCTCGGCCCTTTGCCCTGCTGCTTGGACCAATCTGCAGGCGGATGTACCTTGCGAAGAAGGTCGAGACGCCCCCTGTCCTGCAACCTCGATACGATCAACTGCCATGCGCAGGGCACTTCGGGGTCTACTTCGCATCTGTCAGTTCTGGAGCCGCCGCAAGGGCCATTGAACAGGCCTTTAGCGCAGCGCGTAACCGGACATACTGCAGCGAAAACTCCAAGCTTGCAGTCTCCGCAACCCCGGCAGTTCTCTATCCAGAGGCCCGCCTCTTTTGTCTGTCCGATGAAGGTCGTATTCAGAGCAGGAACTATGTGGACCTTCGGGAAGACCTCTGCAACAGCCTGCACTCCGGCGCCACATCCCAGCGAGAGAATTATTTCATACTGGTCGATCACATCGTTCAGCTGGTCTATGAACTCGTATACACACTGACGGTCCAGGGTCATTTCTTTTACTTCTATGTCCTTCCCGGACGCCTTGGCGTCCATACGAATCGCAGAAGCGAGGAGCCCCACCTCTTTTTCACCCCCTGAAGCGCACTCGGCCACGCAGGACCCGCAGCCTACCACCAGTATCTTCCTGTATGGGGCTATCATTTCCTTGATCTCTGAAATGGGTTTTCTCTCGGCAGTTATCATGCTCTTACTCCTTTATCATCGGCTGTTTATAGTTCTATTTGGCCCGCACCGGAGATGGTCCGAACGAGGCTTCCCTGGCGAGGAGTTCTCTTACCAGTTGATCGATGGTGCTGGGTTTTCCTGCAGTGGCGGCAATCAACTCTATACGCTCACCCTCAAGCCCTATCTCTTCAATCAACTTCCGGGTATAGGCGATGCGTTTTTTTGCACGCATATTTCCTTCTCGATAGAGGCAGGCACCCTCAGGACAGGTAATCACATATACTTTATCGGCCCCGGATTCAAGGGCACGCATGAGATGAAGGGAATCGATGCGGCCGCTGCAGGGCAGGGGAAATAAACGCAGCTGCCTTCCAAGTTCCCTTTCGAGGCCGCGCCTGTTAACGTCCTGGTTCGGGTCCAATTGCTGGCAAAAAAAGATCGTAACATTGAGTCCGGCGCTTTTCTGGTCCATAAGGGTCCTTTCAGTCCTTTCGATAATGATCGCAAAACAGCTGCATCTATAACTTTAGTTGATCTGCTCCTTGATGATCTTTGTAGACACCCGTGACATAACCAACTGCAGTGACATTAATAATAAAAAGTATTCTTTTGCTTTGTCAACGTTCAGCCAGGCGCAATCGGACAAAAATGTATCGAAGGTAAAGGCCCCGAATTTTGTGTAGAATAAACAATAGTGGGTTAAGGAGCCCACGGCGACCATGAGAGATGAACCGGTTGATCTTACTATAGGAAATTTGTGGGCCAACATATGGCATATGTCGTGGCCGATGCTCATTATTATGCTCCTCAATTTTCTCGTGGGGGTTGTGGATGTGTATGTGGCCGGGCTTATCGGCCCGAAGGTCCAGGCAGCTGTGGGGTTTATCAGCCAGATATACTTTCTCACCATTATCATAGCCAACGCCATCAGCATCGGCAGCCTTGCCCTCGTCTCAAGGGCGGTCGGTGCCCGGGAGCCGGGAAAGGCGGTAGAGGTGGCCCGGCAGTCCCTCATGTTCGGCGGCATCGTCGCAATAGCTATAACAATCCCTGGACTTGTTTTGTATAGGGAGATTGTGGCCCTGACCGGTTTTCCTCCCGAGATAAGGGAGATGGCGGGCCATTTCCTCCAGGTTTACGCAGTTGCCCTCGGAGCCAATTACCTGCTGATCATTTCAAATTCCATATTCAGGGCGTGCGGAGAGGTGAAGAAGCCCCTGCTGACGATGACCATTGTCAGTATGATAAATATCATTTTGAATTTCCTCCTGGTATTCGGCGTTTCTCCATTTCCCAAACTCGGATATATCGGCATCGCAGTTGCATCAGCCGTTTCGGTGACAGTCGGGACCCTGATGAATCTGCTCTTCTTCAGGTTCGGCAGCTGGGCAGGAATATACAAGCGTCCCTGGACATTGTCAGGCGAGATCATAAAGAAGACACTGAGCATAAGCTGGCCTGCCGCACTACTGCAGATTGCATGGAATGCAGGCAGTATCATTCTCTATAATGTTCTGAGCAGGCTCGGCGATGCATCGATCACTGCGCTTGCCGCGATTACGAACGGTTTCAGAATCGAAGGGATTATTTTTCTCCCTGCATTCGCGCTGAACATGGCGGCATCAGTGCTGATAGGCCAGAACCTCGGCGCGGGCAACCCTGAACGGGCTGAAAAGGTCGGCTGGAAAATAGGCATGACCGGCGTTGTGCTCATGAGTTCCATGGCTTTAATCATCTTCATCTCGGCTGAGCATATTGCTGCGTCCTTCACGACCGATCCTGCCGTGCTCGCAGAGACTGTCAGATATCTGAGGTATAACATGTTATCCGAGCCCTTCATGGCCTTAAGCGTCGTTCTCGGAGGTGGTCTGCAGGGTGCAGGCGACACGCGCGGGACCATGTGGGTAGTGGGCACGGCGATGTGGGTGATAAGGCTGCCGCTGGCCTACATATTTGCGCTTGTGATGGGCTTCGGGGCCACTGGTGTCTGGATAGCGATGGTGATTTCGATGGTTATTCAGGGCATCCTTATGGCCCGGAGATTTCAGGGCGGCAAATGGAAAGAGCAGGTGTTGTAGGGGGCAATTTATTGCGCCAATTATGGTTTCGTAGGGCCGCCCCTACAGTTTTTTTTATTTATCGGGTAAATTAGAAGGAGAACTCTTTTACAAAAACGGGAGACATGATGTTCAAACTTTTTAATACATTCGGAAAAAGGTACGAGACATTCAAGCCGGTGAACCCGGAGATGGTAAGCATCTTCACCTGCGGACCTTCGGTTTACCAGCGGCCTCATATAGGTAATATGCGGACTTTCCTGTTTGAAGATATTCTCGTCAGATACCTCCAATACCTCGGCTACAATGTGAAGCGGGGCATGAACCTTACGGATGTCGAAGATAAGGCGATATCGGAGGCGCAGAAGGAACACCTAAGCCTAAAAAAGCTTACCGATAGAAACATTAAACAGTTCATCGGCGAAATGAAGCTTTTGAAGATGAAGGTGCCCGATCTTTTGCCGAGGGCTTCAGAGCATGTCGAACAGGCCGTCTGCATCATCCAGGACATGCTTAAGAGAGGCATGGCATACAGGTATAGCGGCAACATTTATTTCGATCCACTTAAATTTGCGGACTTCGGAAAGCTCTTCGGTCTCGACATGTCCAGGTGGCCGAAGACAAGAAAAAGATTTCACAAGGATACTTATCCGGGCATCCAGTGGAACCTCGGCGACTTCATTCTGTGGCATGGCCGCAGAGAAGGAGACCAGGTTTATTGGGACACCGCTATCGGCACAGGCAGACCGTCATGGAATATTCAGGACCCGAGCATGATCGTCGATTATTTCGATGAAACCCTTTCGGTATATTGCGGTGGCATAGATAATCTCTTCCGGCACCATGACTATACTCTTGCCATACTCGAATCGATAAGACCCTTTCCGATGGCCCGCTATTGGCTTCATGGAGAGCACCTGCTGGTAAACGGACACAAGATGTCGAAGAGCAAGGGAAACATTGTTTACGTAGACACACTGATATCGCAAGGATATTCAGCAGAAGAGATAAGGTTCTTTCTTATTTATGGGCATTACCGGAGCAGGATGAATTATTCGGATGCAGATATGAAAAAGGCGGCCGGCATGCTCAGGGAGTTCAAAAAAGTCGTGGCACGAATTCGCAGGCGCGCCGGACGCATCGCATCCACAAGCGGCAAGACAGCTGAGATGATGAAAAAGGTATTCATTGAAGGTATGCACAGGGACATGGATTTAAAGGGTGCTTTTGACGGGATATATCGGATTGTTTCGGAGATAAAGATCGAAGAGCTTGGACCATCCGAGGCCGCTGGGACAATAAAAACGTTGCGTGAAATAGATAGTGTACTGCAGGTAATATTTTGATAAGAACGTTATCTGTAGGGGCACCCCTGTGCGGGTGCCCTTTTTTTGTGTGGCCACTTATGAGGGAGGCCACATAGGGCCGCCCCTACAGATTATTCCACTCCCTCAAATGTTCTTCTATAAACGTTATGATCGCATTGTGCTCTTCGCCCCCCCGGTCCCTGATTGACAAGGGTTTGCCGAAGCTGAAATGGACCCTTTTGGACGTGTCGATCCTGCCGAAGTCTTTCAGCCTCTTGCCGTTTCCCCATGCATCTGTCTTTAGTGCAAGCGGAATCACCGGGACATTAGCTCTCTTGGCCAATTTGATGCCTATTGTGTTGAACTCCTTCGGATCGAAAACAGGAGTTCTTGTGGTCTGCGGAAATATGATGAGCGACCTGCCGCCGAACAAAATCCGGGTGCCTCCTTCGAGCACTGCCTTTAGGTCCTCACGGGGATTGGTGCGACCTACAACGATCGGGTCCCTGGAACGCATGACGTGGCTGAAGATGGGATAGTCGATCAGGCTCTGCTTGACTACAAAAGTGGCATCCTTGACCGGCTCGATGATGCATGGCAGGACCATGGTCTCAAGCGTGCTCATGTGGTTCCCGATAAAGATGCACGGGCCTTCGGTCCCCCTGATGTTGTCCATCCCGGTGATTTCAAATATTACCCCCACATTTTCAAGTTGTGCCATTACATCGTAGCTGCTCGACGCCCATCCCAGGTTTCCATAACGGCCATGCTTGGCCTGGTAACTGGACCTGAAAACGATCCGCGCAAAATTTGAATAAAAAAATGCACTGGGCATCAGACGGGCAAAGGCGGATATCTGTCTGACAGTGGTCTTGTATGATCCGTTGGTGAACTGAACAAACTGTCTCAAACGGCCCCCCTTTGCATATTTATGATTCTTGCGAGGTATCCGAGATTGTAACGCTATGATAGGTTAATTGCCGGACTTTGCTGTTGTCAATCGCCTTCTTCTCCCTGTCATGCTGTTCTTTCACGGACGTTGCCGGCATCCTAATTTTCGAGCCTCACGGGCAGAGGGACCTTTTCCGGTTGGCAGTCCTGAAAACTCAGACAGTGCGCTTCGATTCAAACACTTCAGGCTGTGTTGAGAAAAGATTATGAATAAAATTAGGTTGGCAATGATCCGTCAGCGATATTTATTGTTGAACGCATGCCAGCTTTTATGTAAAATTAATTCATGTGGGAATATACCGATAAAGTACGTGATTTGTTTCTTCATCCAAAGAATGTTGGCGAGGTCGAAAACCCGGATGCGGTCGGAGAGGTTGGCAGCATAGTATGCGGAGACGCACTGCGCCTTACTCTCAAGGTCGATAAAGAGACCGGAAAGATTGTAGATGCAAAATTCCAGACCTTCGGTTGTGCATCGGCGATAGCAAGTTCTTCGGCTCTCACCGAACTCCTGAAGGGAAAAACTCTCGAAGAGGCTGAAAAGATTACTAACCAGGATATAGCGGATTTTCTCGGCGGGCTTCCAAAGGAGAAGATGCATTGCTCTGTTATGGGGCAGGAGGCACTCGCCACAGCCATCGCGAGTTACCGGGGGCAACCGAAACCGGCCGAAACGGGTGAACGTGTAGTATGCAAGTGCTTCGACGTGACTGAAGAAAAAATAAGGCGTGTAGCGATCGAGAACCATCTTACGACGGTCGAGGAGATTACGGACTTTACCAAGGCCGGCGGCGGCTGCGGGACCTGCATCCCCGATATAGAGGCCATCCTGAAGGACCTTTGGGCGCTTAAGGAAGTCCCGAAGCCGAAGGAGCATAAAAAGCTTACGAACCTGCAGAAGATTGCACTCATCCAGGATGTGCTCGAAAGAGAGGTGAGGCCAAAGCTGCAGGCCGATGGCGGAGACCTCGAACTCCTCGATGTGGAAGGCAGCAAGGTGATCATAGCCCTTCGCGCCATGTGCGTTTCATGCCCCATGGGCGGAGTGACCGTCCAGAGCATCGAGCAGAAGCTCAAAGAACTTGTCAGCGAAGACATCATGGTGGAGGCACGCTAATAAAATGAAGCCCATCTATCTTGACAACAATGCTACGAGCGCAGTGGCACCGGAGGTCACCGAGGCCCTGCTGCCGTACCTCCAGGGGTTGTATGGAAATCCCTCCAGCATGCATACCTTCGGCGGACAACTTCACCGGAAGGTGGAGGATGCGAGGGCAAAGGTCGCTGCCCTTATCGGAGCGGAACCTGAAGAAATCATATTCACCAGCTGCGGCTCAGAAAGCGACAACACGGCTATCATGAGCGCCGTGGAATCATACCCCGCCAAGAAACATGTCATCACTACAAGGGTCGAGCATCCTGCCGTGCTTAATTTTGCGAAGCACCTCGCGCGCAAGGGTTTCCGCGTTTCGTTTGTGCCCGTTGACAATCAGGGAAGGCTCGACATGGACTACTTCCTCAAGGCGCTCGATGACAATACAGCCGTTGTTTCCATCATGCATGCCAATAATGAGACTGGTGTTATCTTTCCGATAGAAGAGATAGCGGCGATCCTCAAAGAAAGGAACATCCTTTTTCATACCGATGCGGTTCAGACCGCCGGAAAGGTCCCGATTGATGTGAAGAACCTGCCTGTGGACATGCTTTCCATGTCGGGACACAAGCTTCATGCTCCGAAAGGAGTCGGCGCCCTGTATGTCAGGAAGGGCACGCGGTTTTCTCCTTTTCTTATTGGCGGGCACCAGGAACGCGGCAGAAGGGCCGGCACCGAGAATGTCCCCGGCATCATCGCATTCGGCAAGGCGTGCGAGCTTGCCCTGGAAAACCTTGAGAAAGAAGCTGTCTATGTGGCCCGATTGAGGGACAAACTCGAAAAAGCCCTCATGGATAAATGCCCTGACCCGCGCATTAACGGCGATGTCACGCACCGGCTGCCCAACACAACCAATATAAGCTTTGAATATGTCGAAGGCGAGGCCATATTGCTGCGCATAGACGAATACGGTATATGCGCTTCTTCGGGCTCAGCCTGCACTTCAGGCGCCCTTGAGCCGAGCCATGTTTTACGGGCTATGGGCATTCCATACACCGCCATACACGGTTCCGTACGTTTTTCACTGAGCCGTTATAACACGGAAGATGAGATTGACAGAGTCATCGAGATCTTGCCCCCCATAATAAAAGAGCTGAGAACGCTCTCACCATTTGGAAAAGAAAAAATAATGAAATGTTCGTAGGGGCGTGATTTATCACGCCCTGATTTATCACGCCCTGATTTATCACCTGTAATTACATCCCCATGCGGGCGCAATGAATTGCGCCCCTACAAAACATCGTCGCCTGTTTCGGTTATAATAAAAGCGTAATTGCAGATGACGATTCAGCAGTACGAACACCTTGATACCCCGCACCAAATCCTGGGAAGACATGCCGCAGATGTCTTTCAACGGCTCGACTCGTCCCTGACAGAACAGGACGGCAATATCAGGCGCATTTACAATCTTTCGATTCCTCACCTTGCCGTGCTTCTCCTTCATACAAAAGAACGCTGGCTCGTGATAGAGGACACTGCGGAGCATGCAGAGCGGCTCTGTAACGATCTTCAGTATCTTGCATCGGCATGCGGCATGACTCAGGCAGGGTGCTATTATTTTCCGCCTCCTGCAAATCCGGAATACATCGGAGAGAGGGCGCGGATTATTCACCAGCTGGCTTCCGACAGTACGACAAGTATGGTCACCTCAATAGAGGCCTTGCATATCAGTTTTGGCGCGGGCGGACCATTCAGTCTCTCAAAAGGCCTCTCGGTCGACAGGGAGCTTGTTGAACTCATGCTTTCGGATTTTGGTTACCGCAAGGTGAACATTGTTATGGAGAAGGGCGAATATGCAGAGAGGGGATGGCTCTTCGACATTTATCCTGTTACAGAAGACATGCCTGTGAGGGTAGAGCTTTTCGGCGATGAAATTGACCTGATCAGGACCTTCGACATCGAAACCCAAAGATCGATCAGGAAGATCAAGGAACTTACAATTTATCCTGCAATAGAATCCGTTATTGAAACCGAAAATGGCAGCATCGATCATGAACATTCACTGATCAGGTTTGTAAATAATAATGTTTATATAAATTCCGGCCTTGGGATCGATGATCAAGATTTGTCACGTCTTGGCAGGCGACCCACCAAGTTTTCCCATCTGCCTGTTGCCGGTGATGGAATAGATTCGGGCGCACTGCCGATAGCCGGCCTCGGCATACTGCCCGAAGAAAGACGGACTGCGGAAGATCTTGCGGACGCCCCAGCCTTTGTGAATCGGAAGACTGTCATGGTTTTGCCCTCGACAGCACAGATCGAAAGACTTAAGGAGGTGCTTGCGGCAAAAGATATTGTGGCCCCTGTTGTCGAAAATAAAGTTGCATGCTCGTATGAAGGGATACGCTGCCTGACGCAGGGAATTCTCTCCTCAGGGCTTCACATTCCTGGGTTGTTGCTGCTCACGGGCAGGGAGATATTCGGAGAGATGCCGCCTTACAGGACGATAAGAAAGTCGCGGGTTTCGAGGCTCCTTCTTACCATCGACGATCTCAAGCCCGGTGATTTTGTAGTCCACAGGGACCACGGCATCGGGAAATTCATCGGGCTCCAAAAAGAGAAGATCGAGGATTCCGAGGAAGATGTGATCACACTGGAATATGCCGGCGGAGACAGGTTGTACCTGCCTTTTCAGGGTATCGACAAGCTCCGGAAATACAGTGCGGGTGAAGGCCATGTGCCTGCACTCGACAGGATCGGTGGCAAGAGATGGCAGACAGCGAAGCAAAAGGTTGGCAAGAGCGTAAAGGAAATGGCCGAAAAACTGCTCAAGCTGTACGCTGAAAGAAAAGTGTCCCGCGGTTTTATTTTCAGCGAGGACACGCCGATCCACAGAGAATT
>DATJOY010000167.1:0-10621 GCA_035506695.1 Dissulfurispiraceae bacterium | reverse complement strand
ACACCGGAAAGGTCTTTGCGTATGACTTTGCGACCAATATCATTCCCGGCACCAAGCCCTATGAAGAAAAAGGTTACTGGAGAGACGTGGGGACTATAGCTTCCTATTTCAACGCCCACATGGATTTGCTTAGCGCGACACCGCCTTTCGACGCGCATAATAATCTGTGGCCCATCCATCCGTCCGGATATGAAGGGCCGTCCACCAAGATATTAAACGCCGATATCAAGAACAGTCTTATAGCGGAAGGGACCATCATTAAGAAAGCCAAGATACGCAATTCGATTATACACAGCGGCGTCGTCATAGACGACAACGTTAATGTGGAAGACTGCATTATTATGGACGGCGTGACCATCAGTAAAGGCTGCAAGCTCCGCAAGATAATTGTTGACAAGAACAACGTCCTCAGCGACTGCGAACAGATCGGGTTCGATGCCGACAAAGACCGCTTCCGCTGCCATATAGACCAAAACTCCGGCATCGGCATAATACCCAAGAGCGGCAGGATCAAGGGCTCAAAGAAATAGACTTGCAACCTTCAATATTAACCGTAAGGGCTCAATATGGACCTGCAAAATATAAATACTGATTCCTGGCAGCAATGGCGCGGGCAAGTCCGGGTCGAGATGAAAGGTTGTTTGCCGGCGAAGTTGAGGCCGGAAACGCGCAATGTCGCATGGACTCCGCTGCAGGTCTTTCATCACGTGCTGCTGGCAGATGTCTCGATCGTCAAGCTGCTGAATCGTCTTTTGGAAAAAAACAAGGACATTCCTCAACGGACGAGTCCGAACTTTATCTGGCCGATACGCAGGGAATTTATTGAATACCCGTTCGACAAGGCCTTTTCTGTAGAAGCGACAAAAGGGACGGAACCGAATCAGTCCGTGGCTGAAAATGAAATAACTGAACTTGAATCCATATCAGAAGCCGGATTTTCACTTCTTGCAGAACTGAGCAGTAAGCTTCTACTGGACGAGATTTCCTTTCCGCATCGACTGCTTGGAACCCTTAATTTTTATGAGTGGCTTGTTTTTTCAACCCTTCACGAGGAGTTGCACACGAAACGTCTTATACTCGATTTGTGAAAAAAAGGTGATCTGCCTTATTTTTAAATTACTTCTTTTTTCCCCAGTCATTTTACGCTTTTCAGATGTCTTTCGATTATTTGTTGCAGCCGCATTGGTGAAGTCGTCATTTTCAGCAAGATATGCTGAACGGCAGGGAAGAATGTCGTGATCTTGTCGGGCGGCAAAGGACGTGACGATAAAACAACAGGTATAATCTTTCTCCACTCGCGGTTCATCCTGATTTTGTTGAGAAGCATATACCCCTTTCCCAAAGGGGGGATGAACGGATCAAAGACCACCATATCGATCTTTGACAAGTTCAGCAACTCAAAAGCCCGCCCTTCTGTTTCGGCCTCCAGCACTGAAAAGCCTGATTGCGTTAGCGCGGTCCTGTAAAGCTTTCTTTTTGCGTCATTGTTGTCGATCAATAATATGGTGCGGTCAGGGTCATGCTGCTTCAGTTTTTGGTCCTCGATAAACCGGTCCAGTATTGTGCGCTGTTCTTCCGTTTGGTCGATAAACATCACTCCGATGCCGACGTCATCATGCTGATGAAGGACAGATGCCTCGACATCCACAATTACACGATCTACAGGGAAAGTGAGCTCGACTATGCTGCCCGGCTTTGCGCTGTGATGGGTATAAGCAAAAAGGCCGTCGGAACTGATGTTTGCGCATCGGGCCGTAATTTTCTTGTCGATAGTTACATTTTCGCTGTGCCTGACACGGGATTTTCTCCTGGAATCGTCGGCAGTCATACAAATCCTCCTATGTGTCAAGATAAAAAAACCGGTCTGCCAAAGCGATATCCTTGGGCAGCCGGCCTTCTCTTCATTCCGTGCGAATCGTTACTATCTGCCCCCCCTCCCAAGAAGGCTTTAGCTCGCCATATTTGTACCAGTCATGATTGTATAAAGCTTACCACATTTTGCAAGCGGAATCAAATTTTGGTAGTGGGTCACTTTCAGGCGGAAGAGATTAGTCCTTGTTCAATTACTCGAACTTGATTTTGATATGCTTAATTTATTTTTCATAAGGATGCTACGAACCGGATCACTCAGACCCTTCCGTCTAAAAGTGATCCACTGCCCAGATTTTTGTTTTACCTCCCGCAATAGCGATTTGTTTCAGTTCACAAATGGATTACTCGCCGCCGCTTTCCTTTTCGTCGGTCTCTTCCTTTATCAGCTTTTCAGCGATCTCCGCATCCTCATCTTTCACGAGTATTTTGATCTCGCCGATCTTGCCGACGTTGACCGGGTAAGGGCTCACCTTTGATGACCTGAGCACCACGAGGATGCCGCCGCTCTCCAGGAGGTCCTTGATTATCTCGGCTTCGAGGGAGTCATAGGTGATGCAAACTACCGTCCAGTTTTCGTCTTTCATGGGTGCTCCGTTTCTTGTGTTTCTGTTGTTCGCAGCGTATGCGGCATTACGGCTTTCGGCAAAAGAGATTAGTCCCTGTGTGACAGGTTAACGTTTGTCCGGAACAGGTACTATGTTTTTCTGTCAGAATCCTGCGAACCGGATAACTCAGGCTCTTTTGTCCTCAACCCGCAATGCCGCATACTCCATTAGGCCAACCATTCTATCGATCTCCAAGGCATCTACCTGGATGTGTTATATGATGTAATGAAGTGTTCCGCATTGTGGCTGGAAGAGCCTGGGTGATCTGGTTCGCGGTGTTCCCTTGTAAACACAGATATACGTATAATTAACAAAATTAAGAACAACCGCCGAAAGACTAATCTCTTCCGCAACGATGCGGAATGCTTCATTACAGCCTACTCTCAATTTGAGAAAAACTATTTTCCAGCCTTGAGCTTTTCGTAGTCCTTCAGGAATTTATCGAGGCCGATGTCCGTGAGAGGATGCTTGATAAGCTGTCCAATCACGCTGAACGGAATTGTGGCGATGTCCGCACCTATGAGTGCTGCTTCTACGACGTGCAGCGGGTTTCTTATGCTGGCCACGATGACTTGCGTATCAAAAACATAATTCTCATAAATAGTCTGGATATCGGCAACAATGTCCATCCCGGTATGGCTGATATCGTCGAGCCTGCCGACGAAAGGACTCACGTAGGTTGCACCGGCCTTCGCCGCAAGAAGTGCCTGGCTCGGTGAAAAGATCAAAGTTACGTTGGTCCTTATCCCGGCGGCAGTGAGCCTTTTGACCGCCCTCAGGCCGTCTTCGATCATCGGTATCTTTACAACGATATTCTCATGGATCTTGGCAAGCTCCTCAGCCTCTTTGACCATTTCATCTGTTTTTGTGCTGATCACCTCGGCGCTGACCGGTCCATCCACGATAGCGCAGATTTCCCTGTACAGGGCAACGGGATCTTTCTTTTCCTTCGAGATCAGCGAGGGGTTTGTAGTTACCCCGTCGACAACACCGAGTTCCCAGGCCTTCCTGATCTCATCGATATTGGCTGTGTCGATAAAAAATTTCATAGTCCCTCCTTGTTATTGACCGGCAATAGGATGTATTCGTCACCCTCTTTTTCGACCTTCACACCGAAATCCAATATCCTCTCGGTCATCGGCTTTCCGAAAACCAGGTCAAGGGAGCTCACTGGGATGTTGAACTTTTCAGTCACATAGCTCCGGATAAAATTATCATACTGAAGCATATCGACAATCTCTTCCGCAGCAGCCTCGTCGCCACCCAGAGCTTTTTCCAACGCGTCTCCGAGCTTGTCGTAGGAGCACCGTTCTTCCTGCCGCGCGATGAGCTCGGAGACAAGCTCTATGTCCCCGAACAGGTCTTTCCTCTGCAGGGCCTTTTGCTGGAGTCCTGTCATGGCGTCGCTCAGTTCCCAGCAGGCAAAAGCCGCACATTGCGAAGGCCTGCGCTCGTAAATTGTGCAGCCTTCATTATTATTATAAAATATGCATTCCCCGGTGCCTTCCTTCGGCTTGATCTTTATCAGTTCCATAAAAGCGCGGTAAGGCTCATCTTCGCCTTTTACAACGAACTGTTCGCCCTCCCTGATCGTGAAGGTATTGTCGAAAGACAGCACGCTTGAACGAAAGAGCGGCATGTCCTCTTTAAGAAGTGAGGGAGTGCTTTCTGTGCAGCAGCTTCCGCAACGGTCACATTCCGTTTTTTTCACAAACTTCTTTTTTTTCGGCCTGTCGCCGCTTTCACCTCCCTGCGTGGTAAGGATTTCAAATTTATCAGTCTTGTTCTTGTTCGGCACTTATATTCTCCTTTTCATGTTTGCTGCGACGATTTCGATTATATGTTTTACCGGTCTGTCCTTGATTGCGCTGCTGAGTTGCAATACGCAGTTGGGACAGGACGTGACAATCATATCAGTCCTCTCCGATGTGAGGGACTTTACCCTGTTTTCCAGGATGGGCCCTGAAACCTCTTCGTGCAATAGTCTAACAGTACCGCCAAGTCCGCAGCAACCCTGGTCGGCCTGTTCAACGACTCCGAATCCCATTCTTCTCAATATCTCGCGAGGCTCTTTCGCAATGCCGAGGTAATTTCTTGAATGACATGGATCGTGATAAACGACCGTGCCCTGGGGTTCCGGAACAGTGGTGGAAAAAGCTTCGGACTCTAAATCCAGAAGAAAGCTGGAGATGTCCATCGCATTGGCTATTCCGTCACCGATTGCCTTCGGGTATTTATCCCTGATGAAATAGGTGCAGGTCGGACAAAGGCTGATGACGGCCTCGGCCTTCAGTTTCAGGAATGCATTCAGGTTCTTTTCAGCTACTGCATCGAACTCTTTTTTTAGCCCTGCCCCCAGAAGCGGTGCTCCGCAACAGGCCTCTCCCTTCGGGAGGACGACCTCATAATCAAGTGCATTGAGGGCATATATGAGCGACAAGCCCATTGGGGGATAAAGGCAGTCCACCGTGCAACCGGTAAAAAGGCCGATCCTGCCTTTTGGATTTTGTACTTTGAAGATGGTTGCACCATCCCTGAGTCTGCCCACGGGTATTTTAATATCAAAGTCTGCTATGGTTTTGAAAATGCGCAAATGGTTTAAATAAGGCAGCAAACCGTGTTCTTCAAGCAGCTTGAATATGCGGACCGATCTTGCCGGGTCCATGAAGACAAAATTCGTTGCTACCCTGAAGAGCCAATGTTTCTTCCGGGCTGTCAGCTTCCGGCGACCTTCGTATACCGCGTTCGTTATCGATATTCCCAGAGGGCACAGGCCGTCGCATGAGCCGCACAAGAGACAGCTGAAAATGCGCGCATCCAGGCTGTCGGAGGGGTCCACATCTCCGGATAAAAGTCTCTTCAGCAGTGACACCCGGCCGCGAGCGCTCATGCCTTCGTTCATGAATTCGGCGTAAGTGGGACAATGGGATTTGCAGTTACCGCATTTTACACAGAGACTCAGCTCGGGAGCTCGGAGGCCTGGAAGCTCGGAAGTTGATGAGTCCATTCCCTCAGCACCTCTGTCCTTCCAGTCTTCCGGTCTTCCTGCATTCCGCGCTTCTTTACCCATTAAGATTACCGCTCCTTAAACCTTCGATGTCGATGGTAATGTGTTTGAATCCAAGCTCTCTGAAACGGGATGATATCTTTGCCCTTACCTTTGCATCCATGAGTGAATTTATTTCAGAGGCCCTTACTTCAATCCGGGCGAGGCCACCGTGATGACTCCTCACGCGCAACTCGGAGAAGCCCAGTGTTTTCAGGAATTCCTCGGCCTCCTCCACTCTTTTAAGCCCTTCCCTTGTTATTTCGATTCCATACGGAAAACGGGATGAAAGACAGGGTGAAGAAGGCTTTGACCAGGTTGGAAGTCCCATATCCCTGGAGAGTGCCCTTATCTCATTCTTCGAAAGGCCAGCTTCTATGAGAGGGCTTCGTATACCGTGCTTAGCGGCTGCCCGCCTGCCGGGTCTCCAATCGGACAGGTCGTCGGAGTTGCTGCCATCGACCACCACATCAAACCCTTCAGCGCCCGCAAGCTTGCTGAGCTTCGTGAAGAGTTCGTCTTTACAATGAAAGCAGCGGTCAACCGGGTTGCTTGCAAATTCAGGATTGTCAAGTTCCGATGTATTGATGGTCCTGCATGGAACGTTAATCGAGGCCGCCATTTCCATGGCATGTCTCAGCTCGGTTGCCGGCATAGTTTCGGAACATGCAATGACCGCCAAGGTTTTTATTCCGGAATCATTAAGCGCTTTAAGGAGAAAGGTGCTGTCAACGCCTCCTGAAAAGGCGAGCACGACAGATTGCATCTCTTTGAGTATGTCAATAAGGTTGTGGTATTTCTCAGTTGTGGTTACCATACAAAAAGTAGGGGCGAACCTATGTGTTCGCCCGATCTGTTTGTTCTATTATATTTGCCCATTATTTTGGGCAGACACACAGGTCTGCCCCTACAGTACCGCAATTTCGTAATGTTCCCGATGCAACTTGAAGTCTTCCTTAACTATGACCTTTATCAGGAAGGTGTCCTCTATTTCTTCGATACCATAACGCTCTTCATCCGAAAGAAGCTCGGCCACGTCGGAATTTGCAGTAATGACGGCCATCTTGCCGCTCGGCAGGTTCATCTTTCTAAGCTTCCTGAATATTTCGTAAGCCACCGACCTCGCCGACTTTACAAAACCTTTTCCTTCGCAATATGGGCATTGACTGCAAAGTACGCGACCGAGGCTTTCCCTTACCCGCTTGCGCGTCATCTGTATGATACCGAGCTCTGAAATGTTGTATATGGTGCTTTTTGCGCGGTCTTTTTTCATGGCCTCGACCAGGGCGTTGAACACCTTCTCCCTGTTTTCGATCTTCTCCATGTCGATGAAATCCATGATGATTATACCGCCGAGGTTCCTTAGCCTTATCTGGTAGGAGGTTTCCTTGACGGCTTCAAGGTTTGTCTTGAGGATTGTATCTTCGAGGTTTTCCTTGCCTACGAATTTGCCCGTATTCACGTCGATAACGGTCATCGCCTCTGTCTGATCTATAATGATGTAGCCGCCTGACTTGAGCCAGACCTTCCTTTCGAGCGCCCGAGACACATCATGTTCTATGGCGAAGGCATCGAAGATCGGCTCTTTGCTTTCATACAACTCGATCCTGTCGAGCAGGCGATGGAAGTAGGTCTTTACGAATTCGCGGAGCCGCTCGAATTCATCGGGAGAATCAATGACGAGTCTTTCCACATCGTGGCTCATGAAGTCCCTTATGCTCCTGAATACAAGGTCAAGGTCGCTGTACAGAAGGATTGGCGCCGAGGTCTTTTCTTTTTTCCTCTGTATGTTCTCCCATACAAGCACGAGAAATTCGAGGTCGCGCCTTATCTCTTCGGCAGATGCGTCTTCGCTCGCGGTCCGCATGATGATCCCGAACCCATCGGGCTTGATTTCAGCCGCAACGGCCTTGAGCTGTGCCCGTGTCTCTTCGTTTTCGATCCTCCTGGAGATGCCTATGTGTTCAACATTTGGCATCAGGACACAGTAGCGCCCCGGCAAAGTTACATAGGAAGTGACGCGCGCGCCCTTGGTCCCCATCGGGTCCTTTGCAACCTGAACGAGAATTTCTTGGCCCTCCTGGATCAGTTCCTCTATGGGAAGGGGCTTGGGTGACTCGGCAACGACAGGGGGTTTGTCTTCCTCGGCGACATCATCAGGTTCACTTTCTATAAACGGCGCATAATAATCTTCGGTGTTGGGCATGATGTCCGAGACATAAAGGAAGGCAGCCTTCTCGAGACCTATATCGATGAAAGAGGACTGCATACCGGGCAGTATTTTCAGGACTTTGCCTTTGTAGACATTGCCGACGAGGCTGGTGTCTTTCTTTCGCTCGATATAAAGTTCGACGACCTGGCCGCCTTCGAGCAGCGCAACCCTGCTCTCTTCACGCGTCACGTTAATGATGAGTTCACTCGTCATAGCGGCTCCTTATAATTGTTCGACCGGTCATTTTCAAGCCCGTACATACGGGTCCTGACTACTGCGAGGTCCTCCATCCTTATCCCCAAGAGCGCCCCGGTGATTTCCGCCGGCCTTGCCATAATCTCAGCACTGTCCCTGAAGACCAGCCTGAAGGCCCAGTCTACGGCGTGCCCGACTGCGTCTGTCACTGAGCGGTCCGACGGGTCAAGCCGCTCCACCGACTCTATGCATGGCGAGATGTCGACTTCTTTGCCTTCGCGCATGACCGTGAGCCTGTCGATTCCGCCCGGGGCATATACAGCTGAAGGCGGCAATTTTTTCTTGCCGCCTTCCGGAGATGCCGGATATCCTACGATATATTCGTACCTGCTGATAAAGGCGGTAAGAGAAGGCCATGCCGCCGGAACTGCCTGCACAGCGCTTATTCTTATGCCCTCGGGCAATGTGCCGTTTAACAGTTCCCTGTTTAATTGTACATCAAACGGCGTGAAGACCACCATGTCGAAATACTCCCTGAGCCCGGCCGCTCCGACCCGGAGCGGAGGGCCGAAGGATATCTCCGGCTTTGGGTGGAAGCCTTTTGAAAAATCGTGCTGTATGCCTGCGCGCCTGAGTGCCCGCATTATGGTTGTCACCAACTCCAGATGTGATAGATGGCGCAGCAGGCCAGTTTTTGTGAACTCGCTCCGGACCCGGATCTTTGGCCTGAGGTCCTGTTTCCCGATATTTGAAAGGTCATCGCTATCCGCATTGGGGGGACATATTTCAGCCTTGGGCGACACCTGTGCAGGCGCAGCAAGCGGCGCCGCTACAGTATCCTTGCACTCAAGGCCGCAGGCGGAACAGGCCTTCCTGCAATCGGCAGTCATTTTTTCACCGGCTGCTTTGGTGTATTCGCGGTACAGGAAGTCTCTGGAAACGCCGACATCGATATTGTCCCATGGCAGCGGGTCGTCTTTTTCGAAATGCCTGCCGGCATAAGCGGCGCCGTCAATGCCGGTCCTGTCCATTGCCTGCTGCCATTTGCCAAAGTCGAAAAACTCGGACCATCCGTCGAGCCTGCACCCGGACCTCCAGGCCTCTTCGATAAGTCCGGAAAGTTGTTCATCCCCTCGCGCGAAGACAGCCTCGAGGAAGCTCATCTCTTCGTTATGGCCCTTGTATTTGAACTTTTTTGAATTTATCGAACGCCTCAGGAACCCAAGTTTCTGCTTCATTTCGTCAAGGCTTATCTGACCATGCCACTGGAAAGGAGTATGGGGCTTGGGAATAAAAGGAGAAACGGTGATGTTGATATTTACGAATTTGCCTGTCCTTCTTTTGGCGATCCTGAGCGCCCGCATCGCCATCTCATTTATAGCCTCGATGTCCTCATCGCGTTCCGTCGGCAGCCCGATCATGAAATAAAGTTTGAGCGTGAGCCAGCCTTCATCGAACAGGGACTCCAGTGCGCGTTCATAATCGGCATCCGTGAAATCCTTGTTGATTACGCTGCGAAGCCTTTCTGTTGCCGCTTCGGGCGCCATTGTAAAGCCGGTCTTCCTTACTGACCGAATCTCTTTAAGCACGTCCCGGCTGACAGACCCAACACGCAGGGAAGGAAGCGAAACTGCGGTCCTGGAAGAGCGGAACCTCCGGTTGAATTCCTTTATGAGCGGCAGCAAACAGCTGTAATCACCTGTGCTCAGGGACAAAAACGAGACCTCGTCATAACCCGTGTTCAGCAGCAATTTCTCGGCAAGTTCCATGACCTTTTCAGGACTCCTCTCGCGCAGTGGCCTGTAGATGATTCCGGCCTGGCAGAACCTGCAACCCATTGGGCAGCCCCTTGCGACTTCGATGCTGATGCGGTCGTGAACGATCGGGGCGAATGGCACGACAGGCCGTTCGGGGAAGGGCGCCGAGTCGAGATCGCCGATATATCTGCGCTTTACCGCTGACCTGCCATGGACCATCGGAACGTAGAACCCCTCAATGCCGGAAATGGCCGAAAGAAGCCCTTCCCTGCTGCCTCCCTCCGTCTTCCACTGCCTCACAACTTTCAAGAGTTCGACGACAGCCTCTTCACCATCGCCTACCAGGAAGGCGTCGATAAAGGCGGCCATCGGCGCCGGGTTCACCGCCGAAGGGCCTCCGGCTACTATTAGTGGTAACGCACTCCGGGATTGCATCCGGTCGGAAGCCCTGAGGGGGATCCCGGCCAGGTCGAGCATGTCGAGCACCGTGGTATAAGAAAGCTCATATTGAAGGCTGAAGCCGACCACATCAAATTCGACAAGGGACTTTTTCGACTCGAGCGAACAGAGTGGCAAACCTTCCTTCTTCATATGGTCCCGCAGATCCGTCCAGGGCGCGAAGGCCCTTTCTGCGGCGGCAAACGGGAGGCGGTTAATGACCTCGTACAGTATGCGAAGCCCCAGGTGAGACATGCCGATTTCGTAGGTGTCAGGGAATGAAAGGGCGACCCTGACGTCAGCCGTCTCTTTTTTTACGACATTGAATTCATTGTCTATATAGCGGCTCGGTTTTTGAAAAAGTGAAAAGTTCATCCTTTTAAAATAACATCCGTCCGGGAATTAGGGCAAGAAAAGGTGTTAATATAACAGCAGGATTTCCGGATGGACTGGATGCCCGAAAGTCTTTATAATGCGATGTGACACCATATTCAGT
>DATJOY010000166.1:0-5156 GCA_035506695.1 Dissulfurispiraceae bacterium | reverse complement strand
ACATGGATGCTCTGATAATACTGATCGGCATGGCGGACAAGATATTGATCGTCGCCAGGAGCAAGGTCAACGAGCTGAACGTGGCACAGGTGCTCGTCGAGTTCGGCGGGGGCGGTCATGCAACAGCTGCATCTGCAACGATCAAAGACCTGCCCTTCGAAATCGCCGAAGAGAGGATACTCGATTCCTTGCACAGGCATATCAGGCCGATGAAACTTGCGGCTGATATCATGACCACCCCGGTCGTAGTTATCAGCTGGGACAGCAAGGTCAAGGAAGCAGAAGACATGATGACCCGATACGGTGTCAACGTCCTGCCGGTGCTGAAGGGCCCCGATTATAAGGGCACCATCACCAGGGAAGTCGTCGAGAAGGCACTTTTTCACGGCTTTGCAAACAGCAGGTGCATAGACTTCGCGACTACTGATGCCTCAACCGTGACGCCGGAAACCTTTCTTTCGGAGATAGAAAAAACGATGGTAGAACACAACCAAAGATTTGTGGCGGTCATGGAAGGGAACAAGATAATCGGGGCCATCACGAGGACCGACATACTAAGATCACTCTATGAAGACGTCCTCAGAAAGAGCAGGCTATCATCCGAACAGGCCTTGCCTGGAGATGATCTGCATGGCTTCGGCAGGAATGTTGCGTCGCTTCTTCGGGACGTTTTGCCGATGGACCTTAACCAGTTGCTGGCCATGGCCGGCGATGTCGCCGACAACCTCGGCTATGGCGCTTACCTTGTCGGCGGCTGCGTAAGAGACATTTTGAGGAGGGAGCGAAACCTCGACCTCGACATCGTCATAGAGGGAGACGGTATCGCTTTTGCGAAGAAACTGGCTGAAGGATTGGGCGCAAAAGTCGCCGTCCATCAAACCTTCGGCACGGCGGCGGTCAAGAAAGACACATTCAAACTCGACGTGGCGACGGCGCGGACCGAGTATTATGAATCCCCCGCGGCACTACCTAAAGTTGAGACTTCATCACTGAAAAGAGATTTGTACCGAAGGGATTTTACTATCAATACCCTGGCAATAAAGATCAACAAGAAGGACTTCGGCAGCCTTATCGACTTCTTCGGTGGCCAGCGCGACCTGAAAGACAGGGTCATACGGGTGCTCCATAATCTGAGTTTTGTCGAAGATCCCACTCGGGCATTCAGGGCAATCCGTTTTTCAGAGCGCTTCGGCTTCAAGTTAACCAGACACACCGAGAACCTCATCAAGCTGGCCGTCAAGATGGACATCTTCGACAAGCTTTCGGGTACAAGGCTCTGCGACGAACTCGACCTTATATTCCGTGAAACCGATCCGATCAAATCGCTGCAGAAACTTGGAGATTACAACTTGCTGAAGGTAATCCATCCCAGGATATCATTTACTGCCGAGCTTGAAGCGATAATGAGGGCGGTCCATGATACGATCTCGTGGTTCGATCTGCTTTTCCTCGATGAAAAGTACGACAAGGCAATCCTGTACATAATGGCACTGCTCCACGGGCTGAGCAGGGACGAACGCGAAGCGGCCCTGATCCGCCTTTCAGTCGTCGAAAAAAACCGGTCTCTTATCCGGCAGGGGTTTCAGACCGCAGCGAAGATCGCCAGAAACCTCATCCCGGGCAATCCTGTTATGACATATCACCTGCTTTCGGAATGCGGCATCGAAGCAATGCTGTTCAGCATGGCATCGCTTCAGGACAGCGAAAAGAAAAAAGCCATATCCAACTTTCTCCTCGAGCTGAGAACTGTAAGGCCGCTTATCAGAGGAGCAGACCTCAAGGCGCTTGGGCTTCAGCCCGGACCGATTTATTCAAGAATCTTCGGCGAAGTATTGAATGAAAAACTTATGAAGAGACTGCCTTCGAGGAGAGACGAGATTACCTTTGTTAAGAGGAAATTGTCTGCACTTAGAAAAGAAAGTGGCGAACCGGGGGGAGATATATGAACAACACGCATTTGATGACTCATGAAGAATTCAGAAAAGACAAATCCCACAAACCTGTCCGAAACATAAACGCTGAGCACAGGGAGAGCCTGACCACTCTGGAACGGTTTGCGGTATGGATCACCGACAAAGTCGGATCCATGGGCTTTTTCATTATAATCGTGGTCTGGACCATCACGTGGCTGGGGTGGAACACCCTCGGTCCAAACGACCTGAGATTCGACCCGTTTCCGGCCTTCGTACTATGGCTCTTTATGTCAAACGTGCTTCAGATATTCCTGATGCCGCTGATCATGATAGGTCAGAACCTGCAGGGACGGCATTCCGAAAGACGGGCTGAATCGGACTTCGAAGTGAACATAAAAGCTGAAAAGGAAATTGAGATGATCCTTCTGCACCTCGAACGGCAGAATGACCTAATCCTGAAAATTCTGAGTCAGCTGGAGAACCGAAAACAGGGCAGTGAACAATGACCGAATAGAAGCTGGTTAGAGGTGCACTTTCAGGCGGAGAGGCCTGAGTGATCCGATTCGCCGCATCATGACGAAAAATAGAATAATAATATCGAATAAATGGGTCGAGAAATTGCCCCGGGATTGCTCTCTTCAGCCTGAAAGTATCCCTCGAACCAATGCAAGTGCGGTCTGCCCTTGACAAAATATTCACCATAGGATTAAATTTAAAGGTTGTGCATGATTCCGTGTCCGCATCATATGTTTTACCGGACGGACTAATCGCGGGAAATTGTAACAAATATCGGCATGTCTGCTGACATGCATAAATGGTTGGTGTCTTGAAAGACAAGGAGGATTGTCATGGCAGAAAAGGGAAAAGCAAAGTCCAAGACCGATGTTGCCGCCAGGGCGGATGCCAAAAGCAAAGGGCTTAACTGCCGCTATTGCGGCAAAAAGATTGACGTTGTGCTGGCTGTATCGCCTACCGGAAAAAAGAAAGTCAGGCGCGTCTGCTGCGAAGGATAAATAAACGGGGCGTATGAACCATACGCCCCCGAAAAATCAGTTCTTAATTTTACTACCGCAGCCTGAAATTGCTGCGCACTGCAGGCTTGTAACTATCAGCATGCTCCGAATAATTCCTGTCATCTTTCGAACTGACCGTCCATTTTTATTAAGTTCTACTGATTGCCTTGCCCTTTCTGCATTTGTTCAGCCTGACGCTGGAGCATCTCTGCCTGTTTCTGCATTGCACGGGACGCATCTTCCATCTTCTGTCTGTTCACTTCCATCTCCCGCACCATCTTCCTTGCTGCAAACTGGCTGCTGATCGAAAAAAGGATCAGTATTACAGCGATGATGCCGAATACCATCCTTGCCTTCTGCAACGGAATGTTGTGAACTTCGGTGCTTGCGATGATGAGCAGCATTGTCCAGATAACAACCCCTACAGCTCCGCCTATGTACGGGATGAATCCTAATATTGCGACAATCGGCGAAAACGAGGTGGCATATGCGGTGCACCGATATGCCGTCTCATATGACTCCTCCGAGCCGAGCATCTTCCATATTGCAAAAATGATTGCCGCACCTACAAACCCGAAGATTGCAACCGCGATCGGCACAACAACTATCGCGCCGATTCCAGCCATGACCCCGGCTGTAAAATGCAGGCCGACTATGGATGCAACAGCCTGCAGCAGGCCTACGACAACACCGATGACAACCATGAAAACAAGTGGCTCAACAAATCCCCCGGTCTTCGGCATCTCACGATAGAATGCTGCCGGTCCAGAGATAAAACGCATTGCCGTCTGAGGAATCGCTGCGAAATTGATTTCGTTTGACATCATATTCTCCTTGCGCGATTGCATGCTGAATAAGCACCCCCAACGGGGTGCGTTATGAATTATAGCTTTATCTCTTTTCTTTATCAACAGAAAAACAAAAACACGGGGAGATTATACTGATTCTTTAAATAACGACGCCCCAAAAAATATCGTGCCGAAATATCCATCCACGAACCACGCTCCACAGCTGTGTAGCCCAACTTCCCTGTCCGTTCAGGTCTTGTACAAGACCTGCTTTTCATTATGCCCTATTGCGGTTTGCCTGATTTCCCTGAGTTCTTTTTGATGGCATATGCCGCAGGTCTTCTCCTGTGCGGTATGATTAAAGGAAAGGTCCTCAGGGTTCTCGTCATGAAAAAGTACGGTGCGGACATCGGGGTCTTTGACTGATCTGCCATCTTTTTCCACCATGGGAAGGAGCCGAATGTATTCTAACATGCAGAATGCTGACGCTTTCAACAAATTCGTTGGAGAGAAATAAAGATCGGCGGGTAAAAAGTTCATCATTGAGCAGCCCGGCAGTGCAGGCCTGCTGCCAACAATAAAGTCAGTTTTCAGTTAAAAATCGGGGAACATCCTTATATGAGCCGGGTTACCATTGCCTGTTATTGACTTGGCGGTAAGAATGCCTCCTTCGATATAATTCAGCTGAAAGCCCGAATATCCACGGGCTATAAGTCCCTTTGCATCAGCAGGGCAACCATGTTCGCACCCCACTATCCCCTTGATCATCGCCGGGATCAGCCCCCTAAAATCCAGCCCGGCAATATCGATATTCTTGGAAGCTGCAAGTTGTTCAATGCGTGATACGATGCCGTCCAGGTCGGGATTGAATGCCTTGGCAATCTGTATCGTTTCCGAAAACTCACCTATTATCACTTCAATTACCACATCGACCTCCACCTTAAGATTCAAGCCGTGCGGCATTTGAGATAACGTCTGCGTGCCGCCCGAAAATTATTATACTGCAATGCTGCCGATAAATTCCTTACCACTTCATGTTGTGTTCAGCAAAGACATCAGGATGCTGCGTTGACCGGACCGAAAACAAAAAAGGCCCGGAAAACTCCGGGCCTTTCTCAATTTAATCCGGCGGCTACCTACTTTCCCATATCCTCTCGGACAAAGTATCATCGGCCATGGAGGGCTTAACTTCCGTGTTCGGGATGGGAACGGGTGTGGCCCCTCCGGCAAAACCACCGGAAAACTCAATTTCCGTATAAATTTTATAATAACATAAGTGCTAAAAAAAAAGCAACATTAATTTTGACAAACGAGGGGAAGTGGAGAGGAAGTAAGTAGTCAAGGCACACGGTCTATTAGTACTGGTAAGCTGAACACATTACTGCGCTTACACCTCCAGCCTATCGACGTGGTGGTCTACCACGGACCTTCAGAGGGATTAC
>DATJOY010000165.1:0-39469 GCA_035506695.1 Dissulfurispiraceae bacterium | reverse complement strand
CTGGGCGCCGCGGGAATAGCCCCTCGAAACGGTTGGATGGCCGATTATCCCGTTACCCCTGATATTATCGGGGAAATGCGCGATGCCGTGGGCTACGCGGCTCAGGCCAAAACAATACAGATGGACAAGGACAAAGCGATACAGACACTCGAGAGCGTGCTGGCGAGCACCGACATAACTATGACCCCCGCTCCCGCCGGACCGCCAAGTGACTCCATTACAGCCGGGACTCCACAAAGCGCCGAGGAAGGGGCTCCGGAATATCCCGACCAGTCGGTGGTCGGCGACTATTATGCCGATGAAGGCCCTCCCATTCTTACGTACTATGCACCGCCTCCTGACTATTATTATCTTTACGAATGGGTGCCGTATCCTTTCTGGTGGGGCGGCTTCTGGTTCGGCGGTTTCTTCATTCTCAATGATTTTCACCGCCACCACCATCACGGCCATTTTATAAGCAATCATTTTAACGATGTCAATTCTCACCGTGTTTTCAGGATAGACCCGAGGGCAAGGTTCAACGGCAGGACTTTCGCCGGAATCGGGGCTCCGCGCGGACAGAGATTTATATCCCCGGGAGTCAGGGGCTCGCAGGAAAGGATATTCAACCGCAACAGGACATCCGGCCCGCGACCGGGAATCAGCGGAGGAACAGTCCGACAGAGGTCGCAGATGGTCCCTGCGGCCCCAAGGCAGAGGGCCGTCAATCCGTTCCATGAAAGCCGGGTGTATAGCAATCCGGCGGGTGGCGGAAGAATCTTTCAGCCGGGCAGCGGAAGGACCTTTCAGCCTCAGGGGCCTTCACGCGGGTTTAGTGCGCCGCGTGCTCCTGTCTCACCCCCGGCCGCGCGCGGTGGTTTTTCAGCACCTGCACCCGGAGGAATGGGCGGAGGCGGCGGAAGGCACAGATAAGAATTGACGATTTGCAAGCCGGGATTGTGCCCGGCTTGCAAATCCGATTTGTCCGCAAAAACGGGGTCCTACGTTTTATAATAGGCAATGTCCTTTAATCGGCATTGCGAAAGTGCCTGCCCCATTGATGACATAATCCCACATCTTAGGGTAGCATTGCTGAAGCACTCTTCGGCGGTCCTCCATGCTCCGCCGGGCGCGGGCAAGACCACGCGCGTCCCACTCGCACTGCTCGATGTCCTGCCTTCTGAAAATGGACGCATCATAATGCTTGAGCCGCGCAGGCTCGCCGCTGTCTCCGCCGCCCGCTGGATGTCGGAGCTAATCGGCGAAGAAGTCGGGGGTACTGTCGGTTATTCGATACGCTTCGACAGCAGGACCTCCGAATCGACACGCATAGAAGTTGTGACCGAGGGCATTCTCACCCGGCGTATTCAGGCCGACCCCGCGCTTGAAGGCATGGCTATTGTGATCTTTGATGAATTCCATGAGCGCAGCCTGCATGCGGATCTTGCGCTGGCCCTCTGCCTTGATGTGCGCAAGAACCTGAGGAACGACCTGAAAGTCCTTGTCATGTCTGCCACTCTTGATTGCGGCCCGATCTCGTCGCTGCTCGGAGACGCGCCGGTGATTTCATCTGTAGGCAGGGCCTTTCCGGTGGAAGAAAAATATATTGCGGACAGGCGCAACATTGCCCTTTCAGCCCGGATTGCCGAAGCGACCGGGATGGTGATGAACGAAACAGAAGGAGACATTCTCATCTTCCTTCCGGGCGCCGGCGAGATACGCGCCTGCGCTGAGGCCCTGTCCCCTCTTGTGCGGCGGCTGGAAGGAAGCCTGACACTGCATCCGCTTTACGGAGACCTTCCCTTTGAGGAGCAGGAACGCGCAATTGTCCCTTCCGGGACGCGGAAAATTGTGCTGGCCACAAACATCGCCGAGACGAGTCTTACGATCCAGGGCGTGCAGGTTGTCATAGACAGCGGCCTGACTCGCAGGCTGCAGCATGATCCCTCAACAGGCATGAACAGGCTGGTCACCGTATCCGTGTCAAAGGCTTCCGCCGAACAGCGCAAGGGCAGGGCGGGCCGGCTTGGGCCGGGCGCCTGTTATCGCCTATACAGCCGCAATGCCTTTCAGTCGATGCTTCCATTTGCACCACCAGATATAGTTGTGTCTGACCTTACATCGCTCGTGCTCGAACTCGCTGCCTGGGGGGTCAAGAACAGCTCCGAACTTTCGTGGCTCGATGCCCCGCCCGAGGCATCCTGGAATGCCGCAAAGCAGCTTCTTTCAACGCTCGGCGCCCTTGACCGGGTCGGCTCCATCACGCAGATCGGCAAGGCAATGGTGCGCTTGCCATTGCAGCCGAGGCTTGCCAGGCTGGTGATAAAGGCAGGGGAACTCGGCAATCCGGGTCTCAGCGCCGATCTCGCAGCGCTGCTTTCAGAACGCGATATTATCCGCAGGAAGGCGTCTTCCGGCATGATGCAGGTCTCCGAGCCTGATATCGCAGAAAGGCTCGATATCCTTTATAAATGGAGAAGAGGAACCGAGGTTTCGTCCGGTGCCGATCTGTGGGCTATTCGCAACGTTGAAAGGACATCAGGCCAAATCCTCAGGCTGATGCAGCATGGTACTAAGGATATATTCCGGGTTGTGAATGATCATGAGGCTGTTGCGCGCTTGCTCCTGAGCGCTTTTCCGGACAGGATTGCAAAAAAGCGCGGGAACGACGCAGGACGATTTGTCCTTGTTCATGGAAGGGGCTTGAGATTCGCGACCGCCGGCTCACTGGATAACAGTCCCTATATTGTTGCAGCTCATATGGACGCGGGTGAAAAGGGCGAAGGCATTATACATATCGCGGCAGCACTCACAGAGGAAACAATACGCGAGGAATGCTCCGGGAGCATAGATACTGTCCGCCGTATCGAATGGGACAAAAGGGAAAACAGAATTGTCGCAACCATGGAAGAGCGGCTGGGTGCAATTGTTCTGTCAACCAGAGACTTCAGCCCGTCCGACGAAGAAGCGGGACCGATACTCTGCGATGCAATCAGATTGGACGCAAGGTTGATCTCATTCAGCAGGGAAGTGAGACAGCTTCAGGGCCGTGACGCCCTGATGTCAAGGCTCTTTCCTGATGAATCGTGGCCGGACATGTCGGACTCACAGCTTCTGTCTTCACCGGAGGAATGGCTCCTGCCCTGGCTCGGTGGAGTTCGGAATGCACAGGACATTTCCCGCATCGATATTCTATCTGCGCTGAAGGCAAGGCTTTCCGGGAACCGGATGAGACTTCTTGACAAGCGCGCTCCCACACATATTGAGGTGCCGAGCGGCCACAAGGTTGCGCTGGATTACACCTCCGGAGATACGCCGGTCCTTGCAGTCAAGCTGCAGGAGATGTTCGGCCTCGCTGATACACCGACAGTTGCGGACGGCAGGACCAAAGTTCTCCTTCATCTTCTTTCCCCGGCGCGAAGACCGGTCCAGGTTACGCAGGACCTGAAAGGGTTCTGGAACAACGGTTATCAGCAGGTTAAAAAAGAGCTTAAGGGCCGGTATCCGAAACATCCGTGGCCTGATGACCCGTGGAATGCCGCGCCGACGGGGAAGACGAAAAATGCAATGAAGGGGTGATTTATAAGTTATTCCGGCAATGGAGACCGGCCGCTGCATCAAGGCAGGATAATCTTGACAGCAGAAAAACGCCTGGAAGGGCATCTTTCAGGTTCCCTCTCTTTTATGTATCATATTTAGAGATTGCCTAAGGAGGAAAAAACATGAAAAAGCTGCTCATCATCGCTGGTACAATTATCGGATTTATTGTCGTCGTACTGATAGGCCTCACCCTCTTTGTAAAGAGCTATCTGCAGAGCGACAAGCTCAAGGCTCTCATTATTCCAAAGGTTGAACAGGCAACCGGCAGAAAGGTCGCTATAGATGCCATCAACGTTTCGATCTTCAGCGGCATCTCGGTGCAGGGGCTTCACCTGAAGGAAAAAGATGGGTCGAAAGATTTTGTGGCAGCAAGGGAATTCGTGCTCAAATACGACCTTTTGCCGCTGCTCAGCAAGAACCTTGTAATCAATACCATACAGGTGGTCGATCCTGCTGTGAATATCAGCCGGAATGAAAACGGGGTCTTCAGCTATGAAGACGTCGTCGAGCATTTGAAGTCCGGGCAAAAGGGCGAAGAGCCGAAACCTGCAACCGGAGGCGGTATGCCGTTCAGCGTGAGTGCGGACAAGATCGGCATCACCAATGCCAAGATCGACTTTACAGATGCAAAAAAAGAGCTCCCCAACATTGCGACTGTCGCGGATGCTGAACTGAAGGTGGCTGCGGGAGGCGCGGCACCGGGCCTCAGTTTTTCCGGCAAGGTGAACATTAAAAGCCTCGATGTTGTGCTGGGTGCTATTGCAACCCGAACGAGCGGTACAATTGAAGCAGACCCTGAAAATGTAACCTACGCCCTGACAACGGTTGTCAGCGGTGAAAGCTTCGAAACAAAGGGCTCCGTGAAAAACTATTCCAAGGCCCCCGAGATTCATCTCGATCTTTATTCCAAGCAGCTGGATCTTGTAAAACTTATGGCACTGGGCGGCAATGCGAAGCATGAGGAAGCCCGGCCTGCGCCTGTTCATGCAAAGGCATTGCCGGGGAAGGCAAAGCCGGCGGAGGAAAAGAAGACAGCCGAGGAAAAGAATATGGATATCAAGGCCGCCGGGGAGATCAAGGTCGATACCGCGACATACGAAGGCAATACGCTGAAGAATTTCGTCATGAAATATCGCTACAGCGGTGGCGTGATGACTGCGGACCCCGTGTCGATGAACTTTGCAGGCGGGGACAAGGTCGATCTCGCAGGCACGATGAAAGGGGACATGATCTTTCACTATGTGCCCGGCAAGGGCGATGCATCGGAGCAGATCAAGAATTCCGCTCTCGGGAAAATGGTTGTCGATCTTAGCAAGGTCGTAGTTAAGGAATCCAAGGTTACGGATGCTGTCGCAAGATTCACTGGGCTTGACGACCTGAAACAACCTTCTTTCGACAAGGGGCATTTTGATATAAACATAAAGGACCGCAAGATGCTCATCGAAGGACAGCTGACCTCGCCGCGCGTGAAGGCTACTCCTACAGGTAGTGTCGGGTTCGATAAGGCCATCGACATGCTGGCCGATATTGAGGTCTCTCCGGATACGGCTTCAAAGATGAAGGTTTCCGGGTTCACCGGTTTCATGGCCGGCAAGGATGGATGGACGCTCATTCCCCTCAAGATAACCGGTACGACCGACAAACCCTCTGTGGGCGTCAATCAGGCTGTGCTTAAACAGCAGCTTAAAAAAGGCATCGAGGGTGAAATCGAAAAACGGTTTTTGAAAAGCGATTCGCAGCAGAAGGATGGAAAATCGGAGAACCCGCTGAAAGGCCTGTTCGGTAAATAAGGGCGGCATAAATGAATGCGGTTGAACTGTACAAGAAACTGCCTCAGAAGAACTGCGGCAAATGCAGAAGCAAGACATGCATGCCTTTTGCCTTTTCACTCATTCGTGGTGAGGCCGAATTTTCGGAATGCCCCGAGCTGACCAGGGAAGAGATTGGAGAGCTCGAACAATCTGTCCGTCAGAACGACTGGCGCGAAGAACTTATCGGCAAGCTGAAGATCGGGGTGCGGACACTCAATTTTACGGAAATCGCACCGGGCCTGGGGGCTGTCATCCGGGGAGATACTCTTGTTGTCCAATATATGGGACGCGAGTTCTCGATATCACAGGAGGGCGACATTGCAGCATACGGCCGCATAACCCCGTGGGCAAAAATCCTTCTGCTGCACTACCTGAGGACGCATGGAAGCGCTCCACTTACAGGTAAATGGGTTTCATACCGGGACCTGAAAAGCGGCATGGTCAAGGCATCGTCTTTCCTTCGCGAATGCGAGGACCCGCTCAGGGGAATACTTGACCGCGATCTTCCGGCCGTTCTTGATATCCTTAAACAACTCGGGGCTGAGACTGTTAAAGATACCGCAACCCGGTTTGCATGGCGATTATACCTGCTGCCGAAATTGCCTGTGATGATACTCTACTGGCCACGGGAGGATGAGTTCGAGTCGAAGGTTTCGATTCTTTTCGATTCGACCGCAGATCAGTTCCTCGATGTCGAGTCTCTGATGTTCCTTGGAGAAGGGTTGATCGATAACATTGAGGTATGCTTACAAAACGGAGGGTGAAACAGCGATGAGCCGGCCAAGAATGATCCACCCTCTGCGATGCGTAGTTGTTGCGGTCTTCCTGGCTATTTTTGTCGCGCATGCTGCATGTGCGGGCGAGAAGGTTTTTATGTGGAAGGTCGAGTCCCGCCAGGCAACGGCATATATACTCGGAACTGTGCACATGATGAAAAGGGATATGTACCCCCTTGATGCGCGTATAGAGGAGGCCTTTAGAAAAGCAGGTGCATACGCTCTGGAGTTCAACATTAACGAGGCCGGGCTGCTTCAAAAAGACATAGTGACTGATACAATTTATGGTGGTGATGACAATGTCGGTAATCATGTCTCCCGCGAGACGCTCGATCTGGCCAGGCGGAAGTTTGAAGGGGTAGGCTTGCCGTTTGATCTGATGTCCAAGTTCAAACCGTGGTTCCTTGCAGTGTCCGTTGAACTGCTGGAATATCAGAAACTGGGTTTTGAGCCCCAATATGGCCTCGATAAATATTTCCTGCAGAAGGCCGAAGGGAAAGAGATTATAGAACTTGAGTCCTTCGATTCCCAGATGGGGCTGTTCCGGTCGATGTCCGACAGCGACCAGGAGCTGCTTCTTGTCCATTCCCTGAAGGAGAGGTCGAAGATGCCAAAAAGAATATTGATATTTTATCGAATGCATGGAAGCGTGGAGACGCCGGCGCCCTTGAACGGCTGATGTTTGAACACGACCGGGATGACCCGCGCCTGTCCCGCTTGTATGAAAGCCTGTTTTACGAGCGCAACCGCAAAATGGCCGACAAGATAGAAAAAATGCTCGCAGGCCGGGGCACTTACTTTGTGGCTGTCGGGGCGGGTCATCTCGTAGGGAGGCAGGGAATCATAGATATCCTTTCGCGCAGAGGATTTTCGGTCCGTCAGCAGTGACGGCCGTTTTTGGCTATCAGCCCGGCAATGTGCTAAAATGGTTGTATGGAACGCAGGCGATCAAAGAGAATTGCGGTCAACCTGAATGCGGAACGCATATCGGGAGATAAGAAGCATAGCATATTTATCGAGGACATATCGGAAAGCGGTATCCATATTATTACGGCGCCTTCCCCGACTTCCAGGAAATATGCGCCCGGAGTCGATATCGAGGTGAGATTCCGGATATCTGAAGGAAAGCGCATCACGCTCCACTGCAAAACGAGATGGGCTTACTGCAGGATGCTGCCTGAAAAGAACGTTGACAGCATCGGACTCGAAATCATTCGCCCGCCTGCCGAGTATCTGGAGTTTATCAGGACCCTGTCTCGTCCCGGCATCTGATTGCAGCACAATAAAATAAGATGACCATTACAAAAAAAATATTGTTTGGGTATGGGCTGCTTGTGGTTCTCGTTTTTATCCACCTTATATTTTCGCTTTCCAGCATAGACAAGATGAAACAGATCAACGAGGTCATAGCGAAGGTCGATAATCCGCTGCACGAGCTTGCAAGACAGTTCATCGATAATCTGCTGGGGCAGGAATATTACAGCGAAAGGGTTTTGATCCTGAAGGACAGGGACAGTTTCGACCTTCTTCAGAGGCGCACCGCTGATTCAGACAGTACCCTCAGACAGATCGTTGCACTTGGGGGGGCGTTCCCTTCAGTTCGCGATCTTACTGCAAAGTGGACTGATTTCAGTCTCCTCACATCCGGCAGTTACAGTTCTCCGGAATCAGTGATAGCTCTGGCGAGGGCACAGCGAGTGCTTCTGTCCGAAAAACGGAAGAAACTAATAGCTCTTGCAGAAAGTGTGAGGACTGAGGTATATGCCGACCAGAACCGCAAAATCCAACTAAGCTCGGCAATAGGAGCGAGGGCCTATTGGGTGCTTCTGGTATTGGGTGCCGGAGCAGTTACGATCGCCATTCTTATTACATATCTGTTCGCCCGGTCAATTTCCAGGTCAGTGGGGCTGCTTAAGCTTTCAACCCGCCAAATATCGGAAGGCAGGTTTTCAGAGGTTCGGACTATAAACAGCCGGGATGAGTTCGGAGATGTGTCGAGAAGTATTGCCGATATGGCCATCAAGATCGAGCACCTCGAAGAACTTTATCTTGCAACCAACCCCCTTACAATGCTGCCCGGCGGACTGGCCATCGAAGACACTCTTAAGACAAGGCTGGATACAGGTGTGCACACTGCGCTCTGCTTCATTGACCTCGACAACTTCAAGGTCTTCAATGACCGGTACGGCTACGCGAGGGGCAATGAGGTCATCCAGGCCACGGCGCTGATAATACGGGAGGCTGTAACAGATCTGGGCAATAAGGACGATTTCATCGGGCACATCGGAGGCGACGACTTCGTGGTCGTGACTTCTCCTCAGAAATATGAGGGTATCTGCAAGTCTATAGTCGACGGTTTTGACAAAAAGATACTTCAGCTATATGATCGGGAAGACCGTGACAGAGGAGAAATTATAGGCAAGAACAGACAGGGCGCGGAGATAGTCTTTCCGCTGATGACCATTTCCATCGGCGTAGTGACCGACCAGAACGGTTCGGTGCGGGAGCCGCTCATCATGAGCAGACGTGCGGCTGAACTCAAGGAACATGCGAAATCCATAACGGGAAGCGTCTTTGTAGTCGACAAAAGACGCTACAACGAAGAAGAGAACGCTTATGATGGTTGACGGACCGGCGATAAATAGATTCTACGGCATGGCAGGCGGCGCCTTTACCTTGGTGGTCATCTGCATGTCTGTTTTGATGCTGGGAAGTTGTACGCCACATTGTGTTTTAGCGCCGGAAAACCCGGCGACGGAGGAAGAACGCCTGAGCGTCGTAATAAATAAAACGAATGCGTCTGATGCCCTTGCGGACGCTTATCTTTGCCGGGCCAAGTTGAGGTCCATGGCCGATAACCCGCACGTGAACTACATCGGAGCGCTGAAAGACCTCAAGGCCGCAGTGGCACTTAATCCTCAGCTTTCAGGCGAAAAAGATATAAAGGACTGGATGGCGATCCTCGGCAGGCTTGCAACCACAGATAGAAAGGTAGGCCGGGTCAAGGAAAAGAACGAGCAGGCCCAGCGCCAGATCCGTACGCTCCGGGACAATATCCAGCAGCTTGAAAGGCAGGAACAGGAACTTCGCAAGACCATCGAAGACCTCAAGACGCTGGAACTTCAAAGAGAGCAGAGAAGGCAGCAGCTCCGCTGACCGGCCTGAATCATAAATCAGTACTGCAAAGCCTGAAGTATTTGCCTCCTGCGCACTTAATTAGTCATTTTTGCGGATAATCATGCTCGTCATGAGATGAACAGTCTGTTAATAGAGAGGATTACATTTGCAGGCTGGCAGCCCTGAAAACTCAGACAGTGCGCTTCGATTCAAATACCTCAGGCTTTGCGGAAATAATTTGTGAATAAAGTGCGCTAGAATAAGATCATGGCCTATCGCATCAGCAGGGAGCGGTTTGACAGCCTCGTTGAAGAGGCGTTGCAACGGATACCCTCAAAGTATCGGCGCCGCTTTAAGAATGTCAGGATTCTCGTGGAAGATTTCCCGAGTGCCGAAGATGCCGGGCGGGCCGGGGTGGCGAGACACAATCTGCTGGGGCTGTTCTCGGGGGCCCCATATCCGGCGCATGGAGGGTTCTTTGATATCCCTGCTCCTTTGCCCGATTCCATCATTCTTTACCAGAAAAACATCGAGACTATCTGCAATTCGGAAGATCAGATTATCGAAGAGATACGTCTGACTCTTGTCCACGAAGTCGGCCACTATTTCGGTATGTCCGAGGAGCAGCTGAGCGAGTATTGAAATGTGCTCAAAATCGGCGCCGGGCGTGTTGTCTTGCGTGATCATGTTGCGTAGTGGTATTATTCAAAAGCAAGATAAGCTTTTGATATTAAATAAAATTTTATAGATATATAAGAAATTATGAGATTGGACAGGGACCCGAAGTTCGGGTCCCTCCCGGAATGATAAGGGCAGATCGTTTTATATCCAGGCAATATCTTTCGCGGGATCATCGGCATAGATATCATCAACCAAGCAAGGAGGTAGTATGGCGCAGGAAAGTTCCGGCAATGCAGGTTCGACAACGGGATACAGGATACTGACGAAAGAGGTCCTGAGCGACGTAACAAAACTTATGGTTGTGGAGGTCCCGCAGGTGGCTCAGAAAGCGAGGGCCGGGCAGTTCGTCATAATCCGGATCGACGAAAAAGGTGAACGCATACCTTTGACGATCGCCGACTATGACAAGAAAGCCGGAACCATCACCATCATATTCCAGGAAGTCGGCAAATCCACAATGCAGCTCGGCACTATGAATCCCGGCGACAGGCTGGCAACCTTTGCCGGTCCTCTCGGCCATCCCACCGAGATAAAGAATTACGGCAATGTTGTATGCATAGGGGGCGGTGTCGGCATAGCGCCGATTTATCCGATTGCCCGGTCCCTGAAGGAAGCCGGGAACCATGTTATCTCGATCATCGGCGCGCGCACAAAGGACCTCCTTTTCTGGGAGGACAAGATGCGTGCTGTCTCCGACGAGATTACGATATGCACCGACGACGGTTCATATGGCAGGAAGTGTCTTGTAACTGACCCTCTCAAGGAATTGCTCGAATCAAAGACGCGGGAAATTGCACAGGTATGGGCCATCGGTCCCGCTATAATGATGAAATTTGTGGCTGGTACTACCATGCCTTTCAATACACCTACCATAGTCAGCCTCAATACCATAATGATAGACGGGACCGGCATGTGCGGCGGATGCCGTGTGCCGCTGACAGACGGCGCACAGTTCGTCTGTGTAGACGGCCCGGAATTCGACGGCCATAAGGTTGACTGGGGCAGGCTGCTTTCGAGGCTGTCATTTTACAAGGATGAAGAAAAGGCCGCAGTGGACCGGTACAAGCACAAGTGCAACCTGGATGCTGCTATGGAAAAAGGAGGGGCTTAAAATGGCAGAACTCACTGCAAAAGAACGCATGAAAATACTCAGGCACGACATGCCTGTACAAGATGAACATGTACGCGGGGGCAATTTTGAAGAAGTTGCACTCGGATATTCGTTTGAAACCGCAAAAGAGGAGGCTGAACGCTGTCTGCAGTGCAAGAAGCCGCTCTGCGTCGGCGGATGTCCTGTCGGTGTGCGCATACCGCAATTTATAAAGGCCCTTCGGGAAGGCGACATGGCCAAAGCCGTAGAGGAAATGAAGGTAAAAAACAATCTGCCGGCTATATGCGGCAGGGTCTGTCCCCAGGAGTCGCAGTGCGAGGGCAAGTGTTTACTCACCAAAAAGGGTGAATCAGTTGCCATCGGGAGGCTTGAAAGGTTCGTGGGAGACTATGAACTTGTCCATCGTACCTGCCCATTGGTCAAGGCCCCGCCGACCGGAAAGAAGGTTGCAGTGGCCGGGACCGGGCCTGCCGGGCTGACTTGCGCAGTCGATTTGGGCAGGGAAGGACATGAGGTCACGATGTTTGAATCCCTGCATGGTCCCGGAGGAGTGCTGATTTACGGCATCCCTGAGTTCCGGCTGCCGAAGAGCGTCGTTCATTCAGAGGTCGATTATGCGATAAAATGCCTTGGGATCGACATAAAGACAGATTACATTATAGGCAGGACGCTCACATTGACTGAGCTGTTGGAGCAATTCGATGCCGTGTTTCTCGGCACTGGCGCCGGCTTGCCTTCATTCATGCGCATACCGGGCATTAACCTTAACGGGGTAATGTCGGCAAATGAATTCCTCACCAGGGTCAATCTGATGAAGAGCTACCTGTTCCCCGATTATGATACGCCGTCCAAGGTCGGCAAAAAGGTCGCCGTCATCGGCGCCGGAAATGTGGCGATGGATGCGGCCAGATGCAGTCTGAGGTTGCAAAGACTCACCTCGACCGGCAGCGGCAATGAAGTCCATATTGTGTATCGTCGCTCGAGGGAAGAGGTGCCTGCAAGGGCTGAAGAGGCGCATCATGCCGAGGAAGAAGGAGTTATCTTCGACTTTTTGACTAATCCGGTCGAGATAATCGGCGATGAGAAGGGTACCGTAAAGGCGATGCGTTGCATCCGCCAGGAACTTGGCGAACCCGATGCTTCCGGCCGCCGGAAACCTATTCCGATCCCAGGCTCTGAATTTGAAATGGAAATCGACACCGTGATAGTAGCTCTCGGCACGAGTCCGAACCCGCTCGTTTTCATCGATGCCGGTGGTCTCGAAAGGACCAAGTGGGGCACAACTGTAGCCGATCAGGAAACAGGACGTACGACAAAACCGAAGGTATGGGCCGGGGGAGATGTTGTTACGGGCGCAGCTACGGTCATCAGCGCTATGGGCGCCGGCAAGCGCGCTGCTGCGGACATGCATAAGTTTCTCATGGGAAACGGCTCGTGGTAAGGGTATAGACGTTTCAAACAGACGATGGGAAGGCTGCAGCCGGCCTTCCCTTGTCTATTTTGCGCGCTAAAGTATTATCGGAAATCAGCCGATATATGAAATAAGGTGTATAATCGGGGTATGGCACGTATATCGCGGCTTGACGCTTCATTAAATGAGTCAACATACCTTAGGGGGCGTAAAATGAACCTGTTCCGATTCAAAAACTGGAGTATCTCTACAAAAATCATCGGCATATCCGTATTTATCATAACCGTATCTTTTTTGTGGCTGTTTTTTTATATTATGCCGCTGATGCAAAAAAAACTGACGGATGAGAAGAGGATTGCTACCAAGAGTATAGTTGAAGTTGCCTACTCGATTGTGGCCAATTACGACGCTCGTGTTCAAAAAGGCGAATTGACGTTGCCGGATGCCCAGCAGAGGGCAATCGCAAATATCGAGAGCCTTCGTTATAAGGACAAAGACTATGTCTGGATCAATGACATGCATCCCACAATGGTGATGCATCCGATGAAGCCTGAAATGGACGGCAAAGACATAAGCGACTTCAAGGACCCGAACGGCAAAAAACTCTTTGTGGAAATGGTCAACGTCTGCAAAGATAAGGGTGAAGGTTTTGTGGACTATGAATGGCCCAAGCCCGGAGCGACCAAGCCGGTCCCGAAGATTTCCTTCGTTAAGCTTTATCAGCCATGGGGATGGATTATGGGGAGCGGAATATACGTTGACGACGTTGCCTCAGAGATGTTGGCTGTAAGAAAAAAGGTCGCTATTGCGACGGCTGCCGAAGCACTTTTGATTGCCTTAATTGTTTACGGATTGTCCCTTATCATAACCAGACCGCTCAAGGCTGGTATTGTATTTGCAAACAAGCTGGCACAGGGCGACTTTACGGTCCCTGATCTTTGCATCAAATCAAAGGACGAGGCCGGCCTGCTGGCTGTGGCCCTCAACAAGACCAAAGGCGAGCTGGGCAATCTCCTCAGCTCCGCAATGGGAGATGTTTCAGGCACTTCGGCTCAGGTTTATTCTGCTTCCAATGATTTGTCGGCTACTGTACGGCAGATGACTAACAGGCTTGATGAGCAGGCTAAAAGGACTACACAGGTGGCCACGGCAACGACCGAAATGTCCCAGACGGTTGTTGACATTGCCAAGAATGCGTCCAATATAGCCGCCTCGGCTGTCGATACGCTCAAGGTTGCGGAGACCGGCCAAAATATTGTGAGCCAGACTGTCGGCGAAGTACAGGTGATATCCAGTACTGTAGCCGAATCAGCCGAGAGCATTACGGCGTTGGGAGAGCGTTCCAAGGAGATATTCGAGATAGTGGATGTGATAAAGGATATAGCCGACCAGACCAACCTGCTGGCACTTAACGCGGCGATAGAGGCCGCCAGGGCGGGCGAGCAGGGCAGGGGATTTGCTGTTGTGGCTGATGAAGTGCGCAAGCTTGCAGAGAAGACCTCGAAGGCGACCGCCGAAGTTGGTCAGATGATAGGCGCTATTCAAAGCGAGACGGCGAAGGCAGTGCAGGCCATGACCGGAAGTCAGAAGAGGGTGGAGAAAGGCGTCCAGCTTTCCGCCCAGGCGGGAGACGCGCTTCGCAAGATACTTGAAAGCGTTAAAGGACTCCATTCCATGGTGGAGCAGATTGCTTCTGCTACCGAAGAAATGTCATCCGTCTCAGATGCAATCAGTTCGGACATCGAGACGATAGCCGACGTTTCCAAGGAAACTTCAGGTAGCGCTGCGGCGATAGAGAAGGCCTCAAATAACCTGACCCGGCTGTCGGACGACCTCCAGCAAATCACAAAGAAGTTCAAGACGACTGCATAAACTCCTACAATATCGGCAGGGGCGCGGCATGCCGCGCCCTACAGTTTCTTCTCCCGGAAAATAATATCAACTACATTTCTGATGTATTGCTCATCTGTTATGCCATATGATGCCTCTTCAGGGAATTCGACAAGCGACCGCAGATGGCCGGCGATTTCCCTGAAAAGTTCGATGCGGGCCCCGGGGTCAAGTTCGTTACGCCTCATTAATGACTGAAGAGCTATGCCGGCTTCCTGAGGCGATATCTGCTGCCTAAGTCTTGCGGCAAGGTGAGGAAAGGCCCGGAGGGAATTGAACTTACCGGCCAACAGCTGGTCTACATCAGGGTCGGTTGTTTCGATGGCGCGTATTACTACTGTATTTGCGGCAAAGTCGCCCAACCTCTGTAATTTGGAGGTTAAGAGGCATGACACGCCTCCGACAAGATAAAAGGCAGGAAGCGAATCGAAAAAACGTATGAGATTGCGTATGACCACCTGACTGAATTGCAGCTTCAATCCTCCGGCGTCGATGACCCTCAGGCGCAACAATCTTTTACCCACGGTCTGACCCCGCCAGAGCCATTCCGCGGAGATGCCGTATCCGACTGAGATCGAAAAATAGAGGACGGTGAAAACGGCTGCGGCAAAATCCCTGCTTACCACGCCGAGAGCACCGGCAATAGTGCCGATAACGCCCATGACTGCCGTTATGCAGGCCAGGTCTACAACCCAAGCGAGAAACCTTGCGACCGGGCCGGCCAGGGGCAGCGAAAACAATATGCCTTCCGGCGTCCGGATGCTCAGACTGCCTGTTTTCCCACCGTTCATCAGGCGGCCCCCTTGTCTTTATTCCTGTCCCGTCCTGAAAGGGCAAAGAAGAGAATTAGCAATATTATCTCCACAACGCCGAACCCCGTTTTGAGCGCATACGGAAGGACCGGCTCATGGTACTGCGAAACAAAGGACTCGATAAAGCCTGCCCAGACCAGCATCAGGGCCACCCCGAAGATAAGCGTAACGATATCCCCGGAAACTTCTCTCAGCCGTTCGTTCAGCGGTGTGCTGTTGCCCCGGCCTATGAGCGCGCCTGCAAGTATGAGCCCGGTCTGTCCTGCAAGCAGTATGGCCGGTATTTCCACTGCCCCGTGCGGAGACAGCCATGCAACCAGGAATAGCGCTTTACCGGCAAGAGCGTAATCCAGAACAACGGCGCCAAGTATCACCCCGTTATAAAAGAGCATCAGCACCGTACCGACTCCCCAGGAGATTCCGAGTGCCATAGTAAAGATGCACACCTGGGTGTTATGGGTCATGTACCAGGAAGCGCCGCGCATCTTTACGCCCTGCAGACGGTCCTCCATTATTTTTTCTTCACTGGCAACCCTTTCGGCCGGGCTTCCCTTGAGATGAGGGAATGGCAGGATGACCTGCTTCGCCTCCGGATCGAGTGCCACTACAAAGCCGCCGATAAGCATGCCGGCGACTGTAATTGCCAGGGACAGGTAAAAGGCATGCATCCGTCTCCTGAAGGCGAGGGGGAAGACCGTGAAAAACCAGTGTACCGGCCTGAACCTGTGTGGCCTTTTCCGGGTTTCGTTGATTTCGGCATAGGCACGGGCAGTCAGTGATTCGAGGCGGCGCCTGATCTCAGGTTCTGACGAGTATGCCGATATCCTGGCCAGCGCAGAGGCGGTCCGCTGGTAAAGGTAATGGAGATGTTTTACCTCATCGATTGACATCCTGCGTTCGGGATCATTTTCGAGCTTTTCGAGTTCCGCTTCGAGCTCCATCCAGTAGCGTCCCTCTTCAGATATGAATTTATGCAGGTTTACGATCACAGCAGCTGCCTCTGCTTGAGCTCCATGTACTGAGATACAAGCTGAGTGCATAGCGTTTCATTGTCGAGGACCGAGAAGCGGACTCCACGCCTCTCCAGGACCTTGCGTATCTCTCCAAGGTTGTGCCAGGTGAGGTGTCCTCCGAGCGCCCCGTATATGTCGTCGAGAGATTCGACGCCGGCATCAGAAAATAGCTGCTTTACCGCGGCCGGCTTCAGGACATTTACAATTGAAAGATGCTTGTGGGACATCAGGCTGATGCCGTTTACGAAGCTTTCGGCAAGGGCAGGGTCGTCCAGGTTTGTCAGGAAGATGAGAAGTGCCCTCTTCCTGAGCTTCATTCCGATGAATGAAAAGAGCTCTCCGAAGTCGGGGTTTACCATTTCGGATTGTACTTCGCAGAGGGTCTCACGGCAGTCGTTGTAATGCCCCGGGTCATTTTTCGCCCTGTGGTATTTGTGTATCCGGCTGCCGAAGGTCACGAGCCCGAAAAGGTCACCCTGCTTTTTGGCTGCGGCCCCCATGGCCAGAGTACCGGTGACGAACCGTTCCAGGATGGACGGTGCGAAACCGGCGTAGTCGTGAAAATGCTCCCCGCCCGCAACCGCCGGGTTGCGGCTGCTTAGACGTGATACATCTATAATGACATATACTTCCTGGGTCCTTTCGATCTGGAAGACCTTGGTCACAGGATGGCCCCGCTTGGCCGTGACCTTCCAGTGGATGTGATCGTAGCTGTCTCCATGCACATAATCGCGAAGTTTTTCGAAATCGCGGCCCTGTCCCACCTGCCTGACGGCATGAATACCGAAATTGCCCCTGTTGAGAAAAAGTGCGGCAAGCTGCTTTCGCTCTGCAAGAAGGTCCGGATATACCCTGACTTCGCAGTTTATAGGCACGGCCTCTCGAATGTCCCAGAAGCCCAGTGGAGATACACCTTCGACATGGCAGCGATCGAAAACGTAATATCCCCGCCGCAATGGAGTGCACGGCCACTGAAAGGATACGGGCCCTTCAGCAGGAAGGTCAAGTAGCAGAACATCACTTTCGGCCCTGACCGCAGATGGAAATGCGAGGCCTATCCTCACCTTCTTATTTTTCTTTCCCTTGTTCCGGGTTATAAATCCTATTTTTCCCTTGCGGCCCCGCGGAAGACGCACGACCCCTGGGAATTCTATTTTTATGTCCCGCAGTCCCCTGCCTGAATAGGACACGTCGAATATTACAACTGAAAAGAGCAAGCAGACAGCCGCAGCGCAGAACCCCGCTTCAGCCGGGAAAAGCGCGCCGAGGGCTGAAAACGGCAGCACTACGGCCCCTGTCCAGAACAGGAGCCTTCCGCGCGGGACGATCATCTGGGCACGCTCACCTTCTTCAGTATGTCCTCGACAACTTCGCGCAGGCTCAACCCCTCGATCTCGTAATCAGGCCTCAGGATCAGCCGGTGTTCGAGGACCGGCGTCGCAAGATATTTGATATCATCAGGGGTCACGAAGTCCCGGCCGTCAATTGCGGCATACGCCCTGCCGGCCAGCGCAAGCGACTGTACGGCACGCGGGCCTGCGCCGACCAGTACACTTTCGTGGCCCCTCGTCTGCCTCACAATCTCAACAATATAGGACAGCAGCTCGTCTTTGATGAGGATCCCTTCCATGGATTGGCGCAGCAGCAGGAGATCATCGGTTGTTATGACCTTCTTTATACCGCCTGCCGCAAGTACTGCCTCGGGCGAATCGCTGCCGAGCGTGCGGCGCGCCAGCGAAAGCTCGTCTTCCCTGTCCGGATAATCCATGGTTATCTTGAGCGTGAAACGGTCTTTCTGGGCCTCCGGCAGCGGATAAGTGCCCTCGTATTCTATGGGGTTTTGTGTCGCAAAGACCGTAAAGTTTGGAGAGAGCGGATATGTCTCGCGGTCTATGGTTACGAGTCTTTCCTGCATTGCCTGCAGCAGTGCCGATTGGGTCTTTGCCGGGGCCCTGTTTATCTCGTCGGCAAGAAGAAAGGTCGTAAAAACCGGCCCCTTGACGAGGGTGAAGTCGTTCCTCTGCATGTTGAAAACATTGGTGCCGGTTATGTCTGCAGGCATCAGGTCGGGCGTAAACTGAATCCTTGAGAATTCGCAGCCGAGCACATGGGCCAGGGTTCTTACAAGCAGCGTCTTTGCAACTCCTGGTACGCCTTCCACCAAAGCGTGGGTCCCCGTGAATATGGCGATGAGGGATTTGTCGATTGCCTCCTTCTGCCCGATGATGACCTTTGAAACTTCTGCGCGGGCGTCTGCAAGCACTTTTTTTAAAAGATCGGTCCTATTTTCCATGTGTCGTCCTTTCCGATAATATATTCACTATGGCTTTGTATGTGGTTACCTGAAGCTCTTTTCTAGACGGTTTTTCGAGGAAAGCCGCTGCCGCTGTTTCAACCTTTCTAATTTTTTCTCCCGAAAGCCCTGTTTTAGGCAACCCTTTTTTCCATTCCTGGACGCAGACAGAAAGGAGCTGCCGGGGCGGTATATTGCGTTTAAGGAGACTGATCATGCCTGACAGATTGTCTTTGCCTGACATAAAATCGGGAGTTTCGGAGTCCGGGGCCGCATGTTGCGGCACAAGACTGACGCTGTTTTTCCAGACGTAGAGCCCGGCCAGGAGAATAAATCCTGTAAAAAGCCCGTACAGATTGTACCTGCGAAAGAGCGATGCAATCCCCGGGTTTTCAACGATACCGTTGTGTGTCTCATCGAAAATGATTTTGCGGTGAGGTCCGGCGAGCCACGCCAGCAACTCAGGAGAGCGGTCCTTCAGCACGGCTTCATTGCTCGCAAAATATGTGTCCGTCGAAAGGACTATCGTTCCACTGCCGTATCTTCTCTCTATCATGACAGGCTTGTCTGCCGACTTGTAAACCGTATCCCATGCCGGATTGGAGATATCAAAAAAAACGGGCGTATGCCATGGGACAGAATGAGGAAGTGCCAGTCCTTCAATGGCAATTTCCGCCTTCTGCTTCCGACCTTCCGGTGATTTTTCCAATGTGAGCGATAACCCCCATCTTAGCAGGAGAGAAGTCCCGTTTTTCTTTTCTTCGGGATTGGATTGTCGGTTGTTTTCAGTCTTTACCGTCTTGGGGAGCGAATGCTCCGGAAGAAAGGTCATGACCAGCCGGCCACCCCCGGAAATAAATGATTCCAGGGCCTTTAACTCTTCTTCCGGGATGGAGTCTGCGGCTTTTGCGTCCACGCCGAGTATGAAGAGTGTAGAGTCACCGGTAAGCTTCGGCAAAGGCGTGTAATTGCGGTTCACCGAGATATTCCTTATACTACCGAGAGCTTCATAGTAAGCCTTTGTGCCGAGAGGATCGGTCCGCAGCGAAGAGTATGCCGGATAAACATCGCCTGCGCTGAACCTCATCTGTATGAGTTCGACTATGCCGACGAGAAAAAAGCCGATCAGCCCGATGAAGAGGATGCCCGGTATGACCGCACCTGTCCTATAATTTGTCCGCAAGTGTCTTTATCCTCTCGTAGTTTTCAGTGAAGTGGCTGAACATATCCTGCGGGATATCATGCATGCCGTACCAGACATTTTCGAATGTGAACATATTGCGCGAAAATGCCGAAATGAGATCGGGAGAGCGCAGGGCCTTGCGCTTCAGTTCCCTCTCGTAGTCGCGGTTGGACTTGTATTTTGCAACTACGAGAATGCCGTTGCGGGCGAGGTGTGCCAGTCCGGAAAGGTAAAGCGCGCGCAGGGCAAGGCGCAGGTCGCCCTTCTCAGCCATCTGCCTTGAGAGCAGAAGCCACTCTTCAGCAGGCAGTTCGTCCGCTGTGACATCTTCGGCAGAGATGTCGGCAGCCGGCATGACAGGCTCGCCCGGGAGATAGTCGCCGGAATTTCTCCTTTTCATGTAGCGCAATGCGAACACCGCAAGGCCGCATAATACCATTGCAAGGAGTATATAAAGAAGGACCTGTGCCGACCCCGGACGTGCTTTTTCAGAGGGGCCGGGATCAGGCATGAAATGTCTGAATAGATGCTCATAGAGCCATTGCCATATTTTCACACCCCATTCCCTTAGTGTGCCGAACCAGTCGGCCAGCGTATCGATGACACCTTCTATAAAAGAAGCAAAGGGTCCGCGCTGTTTTTGCCGCATCTCCTCACGAGGCAGGCGCCAGGCATATTCTTTCCCGGTTATAACTTCGCCGAGCGAACGTTCGAGCTCTGCAGCCGACACTGTAGCCTTTTCTATGGGCGGGGGCGTGCCGGCTGTTTCAGTATATGCCGGCTGTACAAATAAGAAGAGTATAAGCAGTGCAGCCGCTATGTTTTGAGCAACGCGAATACTTCTCAACTCCGTCTTCAGATCTTCACCCGTACGGATTGAATCTCCGTAGAAGCATCGCAGCACATAAATGACTTTTATGAGCGGGTCCACGAGTACATGGGCGATACAAACAGCAGCTGCAAAAAAAGTTGTGTTGAGCAGACCCCATCCTGCAAGCGTGAACTCGGTCTCTATTCCGAAGAAGGTCTTCGCAAGCGCCGGTGCCATGAACATTGCGAGAACAACATTTATAAGGACGAACAGCGAGAAGAGCGTGATGATCAGCAGAACCACATGGTTCTGTCCAGGAAAAAGTTTCGCCTGGTCCAGCGCAGACCGGCACAATTCCTTTAGGCTGCCCTGTTTTCCGTCCCCAAGGAGTGAAGCGTTTTGGAAGAAAGCCAGGGAGTATCCGAAAGGGAGGGTGATTACGAATGCAACCGGCAGTATGATGAACCCGAAGGGCTGGATTGCAGCCTGTTTCAGGCATAGACGGACTATCCATGGAAGAGACATTTTTTGCGCCGGCGTCCCCAATACAAATGACTTGACCCTGTTGCAAAAGACCGCCTGCCAGCACTTCATCCATAAAAATAAAAGGGCCATCAAAAAGGCCGCCTGCGCTTCACGCTGGTATGCGAAGGCGCTTTTGCTCATGTCCGCAACGAAATACAGGAGACCCAGTATGAACGGAAGGGCGCCGAAGTAATAGAGCGCAGTTATCTTGAACGGCATGATCCTCAAAAGGTGCGTTGCCTCTTCGATCAGCTCAATGGGACCTTTGCCGCGAACGGTCCTTTCAGCTTTTTTCACCGGATGCCTGCCTGCCATATCGTCCCGTCGTGGAACGGCGTTGGGATAGAAATGAGTATCCGTGCGAAGTAGTAGAATGCCAGCCATGTAATAAAGACGCCGGCAAGCGCAGTGCCCGCTGTAAAGAGGTCCCGGAGATTGAAAGATCGCGAGGAAGAAGTTTGCCGAAACTTTTCGAGGCACGATGCGCAAAACATCTTGTCGTCATGTTCGGTGATACATTCACGGCAGAAAGACCTGCCGCAGCCGGTGCATAGGGCGACTGCTTCCCGCGTCGGATGATTGCCGCAGCGACGTCCCGAAATATCTCTCATAGCGCCGGCAGAGATGATGGGGCCTCCGGTCCCGTGGCCGCGGGCCTGATATCGGCGGAAAGCCCCCTCTGGTTTTCCGTTATAAGCGGCCTGAGGATTTCCATGACTTTTTTTGCGTTCCTGATGCGGCCCAGGGAAGGAAGGTCTTCGCGACTCGCCGCCGTATACAACCGGCAGGAGCATGTCGGTCCCCGGTGCCAGCTGACGGCGACATTGAGGAGGAAAAGGGCGGCCAGGATCATGAAGAATGTTGACCAGTTGCCTCCCTTCCAGAAAGCAAAGAGGAGAAGCAGCAGGGCTGTGCCGAGGTATCCTGCAGCCATTTTTTCCCTTTTCAAATTGGCGGCTACAACAATTGCCTGGATGTCCTTGAAGTAAAAGCGGCGATAATCTTCCGTATAGGCAGCATTAGAGACGCAGAGAAGGTGGTCGCTGCTGAGATAAAGCCGCGAGAACCCGATGATGCTTTTTTTCCTGCGTCCTTTTCCGGGCAGGCGCTGATACTTTTCTTTCATTTCGTCTTTCATTTAATCGTCCGGGACCTCATCTCGTAACCAGATAAGAAATGAACAATCCCCATCCTGCTAACTGCAGGAGTGAAATAAATATCGCCACAACGAAACGGACCTTTGTCCTGTGTATTATGCTTGTCGGGGATTTCCAGTGTCGTAACGACAGATAAATGCTTGCCGGGGCCGTAATTATAGTCGGCCAGAAAAAAATTATTGGGATTATCGCAAGCGCGAGGGCTATATCATCATAAAGAATCCGGCGGTTTTCCAGGTTGGTGATTTTGCGCTTCTTCAGCCCGGACTCAATGCACGACGGACAGACATGCTGTCCGCTCAATTCCACATCGCAGAGTGAGCAGATGAAACGGCCGCACATGGCGCACGAGACGGTTGCCTTATTACGAGGGTGAAAAAAACAGGCCGACTCCTCATCGGCTGCAAGGGACGCTGATGCAGATGCAGGTTGCCTGAAAAAGGCCGGAAAGATTTCTATCAGCAATTTTGTATCGCACGAGGGGCATCTTGTGATGTCCGATGTGTATTCGATGGAAGCGTCGCACTTGGGACAGTCTATAGGCATGCTCTTGTTGAGTTCATGCCGGCTTTCTGATCACCCGTGTGTTGCAGATACGGTCGTGGAGCGCCCGCTTTTCGTCGTCGAAGGCGGCCATTATATACCCGATGCCAAGAATCAGGCCGCTGACTATCTCGGCAAAGTAGCGGCCGAAGGCCTTCATATAGCTCACCTTGCTGCCATCGGGGTTGACTATCCTGAGGCCGAGGGCCATCTTGCCTGGTGTTGCTCCGTACTTGCCCACAAAAAAAGTTACATATGCGATACCCAAAGCAATTTGTAAGATATTAATAAGAATGTAAATTGCCAGCCTGACAGGATTCATTAAAAAGGTACTGTCATGTCCGAACAGTGAGAATCCGGCGAGTGCTGTGATCAGCATTCCGACCATCCCCATTATCATTCCGTCTATGAATTTGGCAACAAAACGTATCCAGAACCCTGCATAACGGAGATCGCCTGTCATCTCTGCGCCTTCTTTAAGTTTCTGAAAGAAAAGGGGCTTGCAGTCTGCGCAAATGTTAGCGTCGCCGTACCGGACCATCATATCGACCGGGAATTTGTTGAAGCATTTCGAACAATAGGCTTCGGTCATCTGCGCAGAATTACAGGTATCGGTGTGGCGACCCGTATCTTCTTCATCTGCATACGGGTCCAATGCATCGCCGGACTTTGCGCCGATTTCAGTCGGCTGTTCCGACGACGGCCCGTCCTGAACGGAGCGCTTCGATGGGGCAATGCCCGAAATTTCAGCATACGGCTTCCACATTGCAGAAATTTCGCTCCAGACCATAGTCCTTGGTGTGATTGTACCATTCTGCACGAGTTCGCTTATGCGGTCGTCGGCTATTGGTCCTATCTTTGTGTCCCCTTCTTTATAGTACCAGTCCATCGCGTTTTCTCCCTGCATGGAATAGTGTGCAATCGGCAGCCCGCGTCATAAAATTACTCTATTGTACCATGCTTACCCAAAGATGTTAATAGCAATATCGCAATTATTTACCTTGATATCGACCGAAGCCCTCTTGATCTATACTATACTTATGACAGCAAGGAGGCCGAAATGCAGGAACAATGCCTGAGTTGCGTTCATTTCCGCGGAAGTTTTGAAAAAAGTGAACCATCCTGTGATGCCTTTCCACTTGGCATCCCCGTGGAGGTATGGGAGGGCGATTTCGACCATAATGCCCCCTATGATGGAGACAGGGGCATCCGGTTCGAACCGCTTGTTGAGGGAGATTAACCTGTATTATTAACAAAATTGGCATGGCCTGAAGCATTCGTCCCTTGCGCACTGAATTAGCCGTTGTTAAAGATAAATCAGTCCATGCAGGGATTGAACACATTGTTAATAAAGAGACTTGTCTTTTCTGAGTGGCAGCCCTGAAAACTCAGCAGTGCGCTTCGAGTCGAACCCTTCAGGCCACGTTAGATTCCTCCTGGCTCAGATAATTCTTCCCGATGCCTCGGCAAAAAGTTTCAGCTTTTCCATCATGGCCGTGAAGTCCTTCGGAGTAAGCGACTGTGGTCCGTCCGATGTTGCGTGTTCAGGATCGGGGTGCACTTCTATCATCAGGCCGTCGGCCCCTGCTGCCACGGCTGCAAAAGACATTGCGGCAACATATCTCTGGTGTCCCGTGCCGTGCGAAGGGTCTGCAACTACTGGTAGATGAGTCTCGCCCTTCAGCACGGGTATTGCCGAAAGGTCGAGCGTATTCCTCGTAGCCGTCTCGAAGGTCCTGATGCCGCGTTCGCACAATATCACATTCTGGTTGCCCTCGCTCATGATATATTCGGCACTCATCAGAAGTTCCTTGATCGTCATCGACATGCCGCGCTTCAGCATTACAGGCTTTTTAATCCGTCCGACCTTCTTGAGGAGCTCGAAATTCTGCGCGTTTCTCGTGCCGATTTGCAGTATGTCCGCATATTCGGCAACAAGGTCTGCCGTTTCGGGGTTGACCACCTCTGTTATTATCGGGAGGCCCGACACCTTCTTTGCCTTTGCCAGGAGCTTCAACCCCTTTTCCTTCATGCCCTGGAATGAATATGGAGATGTTCGCGGCTTGAAGGCGCCTCCCCGCAGGATATGCGCCCCTGCTTTTTTTACCGCTATGGCGGTTTCGATAATCTGTTTCTCACTCTCGACTGCACATGGGCCCGCCATAACAATGATCTGCTTGCCGCCAATCGAGAGCGACTCGCTGATCTTTATTACGCTCGGTTCCCTCTTTACCTCCGTGGATGCAAGTTTATATGCCTTGAGGATCGGCACCACGTTTTCCACGCCCTGCATTGACTCAATAGTCTGAAGGACGAGCTTGCCGCGTTCGTCTCCCACTGCGCCGATTACGTCACGCGTTGTGCCGTGGATGACATGCGGTTTGTAACCCAGTTCCCTGATCCTGTTGAGCACCTCTTCCTTTTCCTGTTTTGTCGCGCCTGCTTTCATGACTACGATCATTTCGTCTCCTTTCTTTCCCGAAGCAAAAAAGGCCGGGGAGCTTGCCCGGCCTTTTCCATGGGTTCGGAAATAAAAAAGCCGGGGGCCCTTTGTCTGCCCTCGGCTTTCGGTTGATTAAGCTGTTTCCTCGTCAACCCCTACCACAGGCAGACCGGCTAAAGTAAAAGCCGAACCAGAAGTAAAAGTTTCCGAAGAAATATTTTTTCATAATGTATACTTTTACCGATTCATGGGGCGATTGTCAAGAAAAATCGCAACGCACTGTTGCGCCCTCTCACACATGAGCAATAAGCACCCGCCTCTAACGCACCACGAGAAAGAGAAGGAAATATGCGACGGCACCGCAAATGAATACGAGCTCTGCCTTGTCAACCGTATCCATGATATGACCTCCTTTATTGTTCAAATTATATCTCAATGCTTAAAGCAATAAAGTCGGTTTGAATCTGAATCATTTGTAGGGATTTGTCTTACGCCACACCTTGCAGCAAAAAGGTCATTGATTATCCGGCGATATGATCATAGAATACAAAGTAATGGATTGGAGCATATATCTGACGTCATTCATTTCGGTTCTTGTCGCTATCAGTGCGCCGAGCGTCCTGCCCATCTTTATCTCGCTGACAGAGGGAATAGCAGAAGAGAGGAAGCGGATCGCCGGACAGTCAGTTCTTACTGCATTTCTGGTTACAGCGGGTTTCATGGTTTTGGGAACCGCCATCTTCCGTGCAATAGGCATAGCTATCGAGGATTTCATGATAGCAGGAGGTATGCTGCTTCTTGTTTTTTCGATTGTCGATATTGTATTCCCGGACAGCAAAGGGCGCCAGGTATCTTCGGCTACAATGGGGGTTGTTCCGATCGGCACGCCGCTCCTTGCCGGCCCCGCAACCCTCACAACGACACTTGTCTTGGTGGGTAATTACGGTTATTTGCCCGTAATAGTGGTGCTGGTGGCTAATTTTCTGCTTGCCTGGATCATTCTTTACAAGGCCGAGCTGGTCATACGGATCATAGGGATCAACGGTGCAATGGCCATTGCAAAGATCACATCCTTAGTCCTGGCCGCGATTGCGGTCAAGATGATAAGGCTTGGGTTGTTTGCAATCCTGAAGTTGCAGGGGTAGGATTTAGTCCTTCAAACAGTCATCAAGTCCGTCATTATTTTATTCATATCTGAAGCCGTTATAAATCGCTTGAGAAAAAACCGATACATTTATGCTTGACACAAACTCGGCAATACCCTGATAATTATTTTTCATATTTAGTGATTCGTTGGCGTGCTAATCCCCATATGAAAGAGGCTGATCTAATTTGAAGTTCGATAACATCGTCGACCGGTATGATTTTCTGAATCATCTGCTGTCGGCAGGACAGGATTTTTACTGGAGGCGGGTGATGATAAGAGAACTGGGGGCCTCCAAGGGAGATGTTATTCTTGACCTGGCGACCGGTACAGGTGACAGCGCCAGGGCTATAGTCGAGAGAGGCATTACGGTAATGGGTGTGGATATCAGCTTCAACATGATACATCGTGCAAAGCAGAAGATCCCCGATGGCAGATACTCGGTCGTTGCCGGATCGGCCTATGGCATACCGTTTAAATCCGATACCTTCGATGGCGCCACATGCGCGTTTGGAATTCGCAACATGCACGAGACCCCCGCCGCCCTTAAGGAGATCCACCGGGTATTGAAAAAAGGCGCCAGGATGGTCTTCCTCGAATTCTCGATGCCGCAGGGCATTATCAGGGGGTCTTACGGTTTTTATCTGAACAGGATACTACCTTTAGTGGCCGGCATATTTTCGGAGCGGGATGCATACGATTACCTTGCCGATTCCATCGAAAAGTTCTATGCTCCCGATGATTTCGCTAAAATAATACTGGACGCCGGGTTCAGCAGGTGCGACAGGATGCCGCTGAGCTTCGGTTGTGTTTACATTCATACTGCTCACAAGGATCGATCCGGATGATACCTTACCCGCACATAAACCCGGAGATTTTCAGGATAGGACCTTTCGATATCGGCCACTACGAAGTGGGACCTTTTGCAGTAAGGTGGTACGGGCTGATGTATCTCATAGGGTTTGCCGCCTCGTTCCTGATAGTCAGGCATCAGGTCAGAAAGAAGGGGCTCGCGTTCGGCGACGAATTTGTTGAGACACTTTATACCTATCTGATTCTCGGGCTTCTCCTCGGTGCGCGCATCGGCTACGTTCTCTTTTATAATGCAGGATATTATTGGGAACACCCCCTGGAAGTCTTTGCCATAACGCAGGGAGGTATGTCCTTCCATGGCGGATTTATCGGGGTCGTTCTTGGAGGACTGCTTTTCTGCAGGAAATACAAGTCCGATGTCTGGATGATCGCGGACCTGGTTGCCGTAACTGCGCCGATAGGGTTGGGACTTGGAAGAATCGGCAATTTCATCAACGGGGAGCTTTACGGCAGGGTGACGGACGTTCCGTGGGCCATGATCTTTCCGGGCGAGAGCCTGCCGCGCCACCCATCGCAGTTGTATGAATTCTTTTTGGAAGGTGTGGTCCTTTTTGTCATTATGTGGATGCTCAAAGGCAGGTTCAGGTCGGGGGTCCTCTTCTCGCTGTTCCTGATTCTTTACGGGGTCTTCCGGACGATATCTGAATTTTTCCGCCAGCCCGATCCACAGATCGGTTATATCCTCGGCATAATAACGATGGGACAGATATTGAGTGTCCTGATGATAGCGGCCGGGACCGGACTTTTCCTGCTTCGAAACAGGCGTCAATAAAGTATCCCCGGCGGTGAGAGGCGCAGCACTTTGCATTATTTGGTACACTTTATAAATGGGAAAATATATGGAAAACGAAGGGCGTCTAAACAACCTTAAGAAGCATATCTTTTACGAGATCCTCGATATGGCGGAGAGGGTGATGGTGCTCGTCAGATACTCTCCGGATGTCGTTATCGGCAGCCGCGGCTTTATGGGCGATGAAAAGGAGACCGGGATCATCCTTGTCTTCAATCCCGGCATGAGGTTCGACTGGGATGAGTACGGCCTGTCGGCGACCCTTGTCTTCGGCTCCGCGCCGCAAAAGTGTTTTATCCCTGCCGCCAGCATCGCCGCGGTTTATTCCCCCGACATTAACGTGCAGTTCGTTGCGGGCGGGCCGGAACATCAGGCGAAGGAGCCCGGCCAGTCCACGGCCGGCATCGGAAATGCACAGACAGCCTTAAAAAACGGGATGAGAACTGAAGCGGCCGAAAAGAATATAATTAATGTCGATTTCGTTCATAAAAAGAAGCTGGAAGAAGACGAAAGAAGTCAGGGGGATTGAGTATGCAAAATGAGAGACTTGTCCATGATCTGATTGTCGATTATCTGAAGGTGAAGTTGGCGAGGGATTACAAAGACGTGACGGTTAATGCAGAAGGGAATCCGGATATGGTGCTTGCTAACCACGGGCTTGTGCTCGCCAATGTCGAGGTCGAGACTGACGGCACCATAAACCCGGAGAAGGCTGACCAGTGGAAGGGGCTTGCACAGCCAGGCACCAAGCTTATCCTTATGGTGCCAAAAAACGCAAAGGCAAAGGTCACCGAACTTTTGTGGCAGAAGGGGATCATGGACAAGGTGAGCGTAGGCAGTTACGAGATCGTTATCAATATGCCGTAGAACGGCTCAGGCTACATTTTCATAAGTTTTCTGATTGCATAGCCTGAAGTGTTGCGCCGTGCCTGAATTTATCAAAAGTGAATTAAAATGTAATTGCTATTACCGAAAGCCTTTGCAGAATGTTTAGCTGCTTGCCGTGTGGGATGAATGCTGCCGTTGTTTTGTGGGTAGAATCTTTGCGGCAATCCAGGCAAATGCATAAAGTCCACCGAGTAGAACTATATCCGTAGGACCAACTGGCAAGTCATATCGGTAAGCAATCCAGAAACCGAAGAACGCAAGAGCGCCGCCGATCAGCGAGGCTAATATTGTGAACTGATGCATATTGCGTGCAAACAGATGTGCCATCAACGCAGGGATCAGTAAAAATCCAAACGCGATTAATGGACCAACGCTCAGCACCGCCATCGAAACGGTCAGCCCGATCAGTAAATAAAGCAGCATGTCCCAAAAAACTACTTTCTTGCGAAGTATAACTGCCATCTCTCGGTCGAACGAGACCAGGAGCAATTCCTTGTGGAACAAAGCAAGTGTTGCGATAACTATAACAAGAGTTACCGCTGTCAACACGAGATCATAATTGGAGATTGTAATGACTTCCCCTTTAAGCATATCGAGCCAACCAATTTCGCCATAAGGGTTTTTTGACAGTAGCAAAATGCTCAACGCTGAGGCTACGACATATGCGGTGCCAAGTCGGCCTTCCGGCTGTCCACGTCCTCGCCGCTCCAGAAACGCCAGCACCAAGATAGCGGTAAGCGTGAATGTGATCGATCCGGTAAAGGCAAGTGCGTGCGCGCTATGAGAACCGTGTTCGGTAAGATTGAATCCGAGCCACATGGGCAGCGAAAGCGCCATAGCAACGCCCGTTGAGGAAATCTGGGGCAGTGCTACGCCCATGAATACAAGCCGGCGCATTACGAGAAACACACCCACAAGCGGGCAAGTAAATCCGATGAGCACACTCGTGTAAATCGAGTTGCGCAGTAGAAAATCCGGATTGAGAATCTGATAAAGCATCTCCATATTAGTCGATCCCCCTTTCAAACATTTCCGCAGTCCTTTCGGGTGAAAGAAGTTCACGCGCGGTGCCATAGAATACCGCACCCTCGTGAAGCCAGATGACCTGCTCGGCGTGTTTGCGCACCGCCGCAAAGTCGTGCGTGACAAGCAGGACAGTGATCTTCCTTTCCTTGCGGATCTGTGAAATGAACGCCATCACTGCATGCGTCGCATTGCGGTCCACACCCGCGGTGGGCTCGTCCAGCACCAGGATGTCGGGGCGTGTTGTCAGGGCGCGCGCGATGAGCACACGTTGTTTCTGGCCGCCGGAAAGCTCGGCAAAGCGCTTGCGGGCAAACTCCTCAGCTCCCGCCGCTTGAAGGCATTCGCGAGTGAAAGCTCGTTCGCGTGAAGGCACAAGAAGGCCGGGGCGCACGCGTCCATAGGTGCCCATGAGGGCGACCTCAAACGCTGTCAGCAGATAGATTGAATCGAATTGAACGGATTGAGGTACATACCCAAATATGAGAGGCACACCCGTCGATGCCGTGTCGATACGACCCGCTACCGGCGGAAGCAACCCAAGCACCGTCTTGAGTAGGGTTGATTTACCGGAACCATTTGCGCCGAGAATGGCAGTGAAACTTCCACGGGCGATAGAGAGCGAAATACCCGTCAGCACAGCTTGCTTGTTGTAGCCTATACTCAGGTTATCTAGTGTGATGAGTGTTTCGTCCATAGTCTGTTGTTGTGTCCGCCCAATATATCAGGCGGACACAACACTCCTTGTCTTATTTTCTCGATTGGACTGCCGTCACCATCGTGTGAACAATGTAGTCCATCATCTTTATGTAAGTTTCAGTATTCGGTACGCCACCCGGCATGATGGGCAAAGTTATCACTGTCGCGCCGGTCTGTTCGGCTATCCGTTTTGGCACCTTTTCAGGGAACTGAGGCTCGCGCACCACAATTGGAACATGCTGTGCCTTCATTGAGGCGACAAGTTCTTCGATGTGACGTGCCGTAGGATCGATACCAGGCCTCAGTTCAATAGTACCGAAATAGTCTATGCCGAAGCGCGCTGTGAAATATGGCCAATGCTCATGATAGGATACGAACTTCACCCCCTTGAGCGGTTTCATCTCTTTTTCCCACTCGGCGATCTTGGCATTGAGCTTCGCGAGATAAGCATCCCGATTACGTTTGAACTGCACCTTGTACTGAGGAGCGAATTCTACGAGCGCATTATAGATATTGTCGATCGCAACCTTGGCTGATACAGGATCGAGCGTATAGTGGGGATTGCCATAAGGATGCACATCACCTGCGGAGTGCCCCGTTGTTCTAGGCACATCACGTGGAACGATACCTTGCGAACAGTCTACGTAGCCAGACCTCCCCACCTGAATGCGAGGATTCTTACTTGCCTCCAACAACGCAGGCAGAAAAGCGTGTTCACAATCAAACCCTACCAGTACCATCAGGTCTGCCCGGTTCATTATCGGTACAAAGCTTGGTTTCATCGGGACGCCGTGGGTGTCTTCAACACCTGTAGCCAAGCTGTGAACTTCGACCAAATCCCCACCCACTGCGCGCGCAAAATCCGCTAGGTCGGTAAGTGTTGTGACAACACTGATTTTAGCCGCATGAGCCGGCATAACACCAATGCAAAATAGCGCGACCAGAAAGACGATCGAGAACAAATAAAACAATTTGGATTTCATATTTACATTCCTCCTTTCCATAATCAGCGCTGCTGCCACCCGTGCGAGTGTGAACCAATGATCCACGCCCATTGTACATAAACAGCATGATCGGGGCTCAGACCGGATGCTACGTTGTGGTCGGTGTAGGTATATTGCAGGCGCAGCTGATTCCAATGGCTAAGGGCCCAAGTGATATAAGGAGAGTATTCGTAAGACTTGGCTTTGTTGTCCTGTGCCTCCTCCACAAAACCATAAAGGAACCCGGCTGACCACTGTCTGTGAAACTTGTAAGTGAGATATGAGTAAAGACCAAATGAACCGACAGACTGGTTGAACATCGTGCCGTCCGTGGCATTTACGTCATAGCGATTGTTGCTGTGAAGCACTTCCGTCCCCCAGGTAAGACTTTGGAACTGATTGTTGCGCAGTGGCTTCCAGCTCAACGCAAAATCAGCTCCCACCAGACGTCGCTCGCGTTCTGTGAGCGTGCTGCCATCGGGTTGAGTAAGCGGACCGCCGCGGTCAATGGTCTTTGGATTCCAGAGGCCTGAAACTCCGGGTTCAAATGAAATATCAGGGGTCAGGTCGAAATATGAGGATAGTCGGCCCCAGTAGTTCAATCCGCCCAAGTGACGGAAATCGCCAACGTTGTTCGGAGGCACGTCTCCGCCGAACTGGTTGCCCACGCCCACTGTCAGGCTGACATAATGCTTGATGGGCAGCAGCCAGTTGACCTGTATCCCGTCAGTCCTGGATTCACCCCCGATGTATTGGTCGAGCACGAGCGGACGATTCACGAAGGGTAGCTCATGATCGTGAATATAGGCCAGCCGGCCGAACTCGCCAAAGAACCGGCCCGCCTTCACAGTCAGATTCCAGGGCAGCGACTCTGTCTGGATTGCCGCCTCTTCGATATTAAAAGTCGATTCGCCGGTGTGGGCATCGACTGTGGCATTGGCCACCACGTATGCTTTGGCGAACGGATCAACAGACGCTGCCGCGTTTAGTTCCACTGAACGTTGAAATGCATCGAATCCGCCGGGTCGGTCACTTCCTGTACGCGACGATCCCTTGCTGCGATAGGAGAAAACTGTTTCACCAACGAGTCCGATAGACGGATTGAACTCACTGGGCAGGACTTTTCTTTGCGCTTCGACTACCTGACCTACCTGCTCCTTCAACTCTTGTACCTGCTGCTGGATTTCTCCTGTCTCTGCCGACTTATTGGCAGCAGGACCCTCGGACGACACCGATGGTTGTGCCTGTTCGACTGCAGCTTTCAATTCTTGGATCAATTTTCGTTGCTCACCTATGGTCTGCTCCTGCTTCTTGAGCGCTTCCTCAAGAATTCTTACCCGATCTTCCAGGGTTTCAGCAAATGCACCTGGAGAGAAAGACAATACAAATAGCAGCATGATAAACGTTATCATGATTTTCATAATAGAACCTCCACCTTTCAGTTTTTCCGACGACAATGCGTGCGCAAGCCAGCTATCGCATGCCGCGCGTCAATGAATTGAAATTAATGATGTCTTGGAAGAAGTTAAGCAGAAGGAGGAGCGCGTTCGTACAGATGTGAGATAAACAGCGAAGAAAATAACTGAACTTTTTCCGGCAAGATCAACTCGGAAATATCATAGCTGATATTTAAAGCTACAGTAGGAATGCCTGTTGAATGCGCTACATGAGCAGCTATACAGATCGGACAATCGGGATGATCGTCACCATCGTCGTGATGATGAAAAGCTATTATAAAAAAACCGACAAGGAGAAGTATTACTAATACAGGTGATAGCTTTCTCAGTATTATTCTTTCAAGACGCATTTACTTTATTCCCTTTATGGCTCAAGCTTAATGATTATATTATCGGTATGTTTTATCTGCAGTGTCAAATATTGCCGATCAGCTTACCTGACTGCGGATATATCAAAAAAACCTTCAGCACTAAAGTGCCGAGAGCGATATCAGCTCAAAGCAGCATATGCGCGAGAGCTTGACAATCTGCATAGCAGTAGAAATTCGCATACCTTTCGCAATGACTGAAAAGGTCATTTGATTACTTTCACAGGACTCGGTTCACAGTATTCAACGATCAGTCTGCCGAGTATTTTCCTTTGTGCAAGGGCTTATTTAAGACATCAGGGAACAGGAACGATGCGCTGTCTTTGAATTCAGCCTTCCCGACATCTATCCTGAGCTCCCATTTGCCGCCTTTCTTCAGGTTGATGTTTGAAACCGTATAAAGACCGTCGCCCCTTTCCTTTATGATCGGCGCAACGGCTCCGGATTGACCGGAGGGTATTGCTGTAATCTTGATGGTTGCCCCTTCAACGTCCTTGTCATACTGGTTATGTATCACGAGGCCGATTACATCTTTACCCAGCTTGGGGTATTCCCTGTCGTCCAGCAGTATTTCCACGCTAAAGAGGCCTTTGTCTGTAATATTAAATAGGCTTTCGTTAAAATGCTTGGTAAATTTGGGATTGTCGGACGCATAACCGAAAGAAATAACAGCGGAAATAACGAGCGCAACCAATACTGCACTTGCAGTCTTTTTCATTGAATTCTCCTTTGTTTAGCTTTCTATCTTTAGGCTTAAGGAGTCTTTCAGCGACTTGTTCGACGATCTTTTTTGCCTCTGATATTTCTTTGAACCGGATCGCCCCAATGATATATTTTCCCTGCTGCTCTGCCACGACGTTACCATATAGTGGGTCGGCAGACTCAATCTCAATGCGACCGTCATATGACCTCATCTGAACTTTCGCTCCCGATTTCTGCAGATAGTCCCGGTATTTTCCGAGAGAATCCCGCGCAGCTTCCATGGACTCGTCTAATACAACAAAAAGTTGCAGCTCATCCTTTTTCGGCGTCAATGCATCAGCCATCAGGCCCCGGTTGAAAAATGAATATCCGAGAAGGCTTTGAGCGATATACCTTTCACTCTTCTGCACAACAGGAGAAATCATCAAAGCATCAAGTTGCTCCGGTTTGCCTGATCCTGATGGAAGATTTTTCGATATGGATATGGCGCATTCGAGAAATACATCCTTATCGATTTTCAATGTCCCGCCGGCCTGAAGTCTTACGAAATAGCGGTCCTGGTAAAACAGCATCTGCGAGGGAGAGACGATACCTTCAGCGCCGATTGAGGTTTGGATGTCATCAACCCGGCGGTAATTGGCGTACATTCCGAAGGCATCGATTAATGACCCCATTTTGTAAACATCAGCCTCCACTGAAATCTGTGGATTTTCTTTGTTGGCATACCTGGCTGAAGCGAGTGCATCGAACCCGTAAGGAAAATAAATCTCGGCCTCGCCATCGATGTGGTCAAAAAGATTTTCGCGGTTATAGATGTCGGCCTTGCCATCCATGGTCCAGCCTTTAGCACACGCAGGAGATGGTAATATCTTCTGCACACTATTTTCTTCAGCGAAAGCCGGCAGGCAAGATAAATACAGTATGCAAATGAAGGTGCATGCAATGGTCCTATTCATGCCTTAATCCTGATATGGAAGTGGCTGATAATTTCCGCTTTTAAGCGAATAACTTTCGAGCCCGTTCCATTTTGCCATATATATCGAGTCCGTTTACGCACTTCGCGACGCATGCACCGCTCTTGTCTTTGCCTGAGCATGCAAGACAGGCTGATGCAGCTGCTGCGAGTGGAATTTCACGGTATGTGGTCATGGCAAGCTCGCTGTTCCTGTACGCGCCCTCTGCGTACATCAGCGAACGGTTGATGGTGCTGATGTCCACGCCCATGGGACAGGTCTCTTCGCACCTGCCGCAGAGGTGGCAGTAACGGTCATCGATTGCAGCCGCATAGCGCTCAAGTATGCGTCCGTCGGCATAACCGAAAGGCATGCCCATGACGGCGATGTCTTCCTTCAGCTGGGCCAGGTCTTTCATCCCGGGGATTGCGTTGGCGATATATTTATTTTGCAGGGCCCATTTCAATGCCGCCTGATGAGGACTTATGGATCCCAGTTCTTTGGTTTCGTAGCCGCCCGCCTGGGTCTTCATCGCAATAATTCCAACGCCCGCCTTTGCCGCCCTCTCTATAGCATCGGCGATGTCCTTTTCGCTCTTGAAATTGTACGCAACGAGTGCTGTGTCGAAGAACCTGTCGCTGTCGTCCACAAGCGCATTCAGGACCTCGGCCTGGTTCTTATGGGTAGTTACCCCGAAGAAACGCACCTTGCCCTGCTCCCGCAATTTAACAAGGGCTTCGCGGGTTTCCGGAATGAATATTCTTTGTTTCTCGGTCAGGTTGTGGAGCTGGATAATGTCGATATGATCGGTATCAAGCGCTTTTAGGCTCGTCTCGATATCGCGTATGATGTCCTCTTTTGTCTGGGAGGTCGGCAGCGTCTTTGTCGCTATATATACCTTGTCGCGAATGCCTTTTACGGCCTTGCCGACTATTTCCTCGTTCTTGCCGCCCATATATTTGCGGGCAGTATCTATATAGTTGAGGCCGTGATCTGCAGCTATCCGGATTACCTCAGGTTCCGGCGTGAGCATCGCCCCGAAACTCACCACGGTGACCTTCATCCCGGTCCGTCCAAGTATACGGTAGACGGGCTTCGGAAAGATAAAAGGCCCCGGCTCTGACGATGCATACTGCTGCATGGCTTCCGACAGCGCACTGCCGCTCAGAACGACGGAAGCGGTCCCGGCAAGACTTATTTTTAGAAATTCTCTCCTGTCCATATTATCGAATCCGTTTCCTTTGCTCATATGCCTCTCCTCACAGCATGATATTTTTGCAAATGGGAGCCGCGTCAAAACGCCGCATTTTTGATTGAAATTAAAGCCTGCCTTTCTGTCAAAAGTATATCACACACTGTGGAGAAGAAAACATCGCCGCAGCAGTCTTCCCTGCTTCATTCATAATAAGCACATCATAGCCTGAAGTAATTGTCTCGCGCTTCGCTTCAAACACTTCCGGATATCCGCGCAGTTGCAATGTCGGCACAGGAGGAACGAACCAGAGTCTTCCAATTGCGGGGTCGAAACCGTATTCAGTCGCTAATTGCAACCCTTCACTCAATGTGTCTACCTGATTATGATCTGTTTGCCGGTATGAAAATCAGTGGTGATAATCGTTGACACTCCATTTCCGCATGAGCTATGTTTAGGTATACGCATATATTCGGGTGATTCTGGAGGCATCATGAATAGAAGAGATTTCCTGAAGACATCTGCATTGGCCGGTATCGGGCTGTCAATTCCCCTGTCGGTTGATCTTCTCATTGATTCGTGCGAGGCAGCTGCCGGTACGGATATTATCGTTGCCACCGGCGCCAATCCCGGCAGGATTACGAGGGCTGCTGTTGATGCACTCGGGGGGATGAAGAGGTTTATATCAAAGGGAGATGTTGTAGTGGTCAAGCCCAATATCGGATGGGACCGGCTTCCTGAGCACGCCGCAACAACGAACCCCGATGTGGTTGCGGCTGTAGTGCTTATGTGTTTTGAGGCGGGCGCAAAAAAGGTTAAGGTCTTTGACCGCACGGTGAACGATCCGCGGAGATGTTACATTCAGAGCGGCATCTACCAGGCAGCCAGGAACGCAGGCGCGGATGTGAGCTACGTAGACGAACGCAGGTTCAAGGATACGGCAATCAATGGGCTTGCACTGAAAACATGGCCGCTTTATGAAGACATTCTCAATGCCGACAAGGTCATCAATGTTCCGGTCGCAAAACATCACAGTCTCTCGAAGCTTACTATGTCCATGAAAAACTGGATGGGCATTATGGGCGGGTCGAGATCGCAGATCCACCAGAGGATCGATGAGAGCCTTGTAGATGTCTCAAGGGCCATAAAACCCGCGCTTACTGTATTGGATGCTGTACGCATCCTGACGCGCAACGGGCCCCAGGGCGGCAATCCTGCTGACGTGAAAAAACTGGACACTGTGGTGGTTGGAATCGACCAGGTTGCCGTGGATTCATACGGTGCAACTCTCTTTGGCATGAAGGGGAGCGACCTCGGCTATGTCAGGATCGCGGACAAGAGCGGGCTCGGCACCATGGACCTGTCAAAAGTCAGGATAAAAAAGATCAGCGCCTGACGATATGAAGCGGCTCCGAATAATTTCACAGGGTCTTTTCTTCGTTCTCTTTATTTTTCTTTTTTTTCAGACCGAATCCAAGGGCGTGGATGAACTCGGCTATCCTGTCAGGCTCTTTCTCGATTTCGATCCGCTGATATTCGTCACTACCCTCCTTTCAGCTCACGCTGTTGCGGTTGCATTTTATCTGTCGATCATAATGATTGCCGTTACCGCTGTTTTCGGGAGGGTCTTCTGCGGCTGGGCCTGCCCACTTGGCACACTGCACAACATGGCCGGAGCTCTAAGGAAGATAAGGTCCTCAGGTGAAGGCAAGCAGTGGTATCGCTTCAAATATTACCTCCTGATATTTCTGGTCGTGTCATCGCTGTTTACCCTTCAGCTTGTCGGGATCATGGATCCTCTGTCCCTGCTCATAAGGTCTTTTTCGCTGAGCATCAATCCCCTTTTCAACAATGGAGTGCGCGCATTTTTTGATTCTATATATGAAATGAATGTAAAGTCGCTTGCCGATTTGTCGGAAGCCGTTTATTCTATGCTAAAGAAAAGCGTGCTCTCTTTTGAGCAGCCTTATTACCGGCAGGGTGTTTTTATCGGACTTATTTTCTTCTGCATTCTCGGACTGAACCTGTACCAGAAACGCTTCTGGTGCAAATATCTCTGTCCCCTCGGTGCATTCCTCGGGATTTTATCGAGGTATGCTTTTTTGAAAAGGTCTGTCGGCGAGGGCTGCAATTCCTGCGGCTTGTGTGCGAAGGTATGTCAGGGTAATGCAACTGACAACCCTGAAGAGTGGAAACAGACTGAATGCATTGCCTGCATGAATTGTGATGATAACTGTCCTCAGGATGCCGTCAGTTTCGGGTTCAGAAAGCCGGCCAAATCACTGCCGCTTGATTTAGGAAGGAGAAGGATTGTGGCCTCGATGGCGACCGGACTGATAGCAGTTCCTTTGGTTCGCTCAAATCCTCTTTCAAAAAGCGGCTTTTCCGAGCCGTCACTTATACGCCCGCCCGGTTCCCTCTCAGAACCGGAATTTCTGAAGCGGTGCGTCAAGTGCGGGGAGTGCATGAAGGTATGCATTACCAACGGTCTTCAACCGACTTTGTTTGAAGCCGGGCTCGAAGGAATGTGGTCTCCGATGCTTGTCCCCAGGATGGGGTATTGCGAATTCCGCTGCACGCTGTGCGGCCAGGTATGTCCAACCGGTGCCATCAGGAAGCTGCCGCTCGAAGAGAAAATGAAAGTCAAAATCGGGCTTGCAATGATAGACAAGGGCAGGTGCCTCCCTTACGCCCATTCCACGCCGTGCATAGTCTGCGAAGAGGTCTGTCCGACAGCGAAAAAGGCGATATGGTTCGAACAGGCAATCGTGCAGAACAGGGAAGGAAACAAGATCGCAGTTAAACAACCAAGAGTAGACGCCGACCTCTGTATCGGCTGCGGCATCTGCGAGACAAAGTGCCCTGTTCGCGGGCGGCCTGCAATTTATGTAAGCAGCGTCGGCGAATCACGCTCCCGCGAGAATCAGCTTCTTCTGTAGTACGGAATCGGTTTTATATTGCGTGATAATTCGGACGGCCGGGATGAATCAAAGGTAATGTACTGCGAGGCTAAACTTGTACTTCCTTTCGAGCTCGCGACAGTGTTTTATCAGTTGTGGCGCCATTAACTGAACAGTCTCTGGCTATTTCTTTCAATTCTTGACATCAGGGAAGTTAAGTGTTGCGCTGTCCGAGAGGTTCCCTTTGCTTATCGTGATTTTCAATTCCCAATGCCCCGGCATTGTTAGGGCTATGACTGAGCGGTACGAGCCTTTTCCTTGCTCAATCGTTGCCGGAGGCC